>JBIOFT010000253.1:0-3977 GCA_044447375.1 Terriglobales bacterium
ACGATTACTGGGGCGAGGCGATCGTCGCCTGCGTGGCGCTGCACCCGGGCGCGCAGTGCGACGCCGCCGAGCTTGCCCGGTTCTGCGAGCAGAATCTTTCCGGCTACAAGCGCCCGAAGCGCTACCGATTCTTCGAGGAACTGCCCAAGACTTCGACCGGCAAGATCCAGAAGCACGTTTTGCGGGAACGGGCCGCAGGCGAGGAGAAGAACGCCGGATCGCACAGTACAGCCGCTACTCGTTGATGTTCGTCTTGGGACACGCAGCACGTATCGCTTAAAGGCACCAGAGGAGGCCCTTCATGAAGGTCGGGATCGTTGGCGCAGGCGGCGTAGGCTCCGCTTCTCTTCTCTCTCTCGTTATGCGCGGAGTTGCCTGCCAAGTCGTCGTGATGGACAAGAATCTGGCGCGTGCGAAGGGTGTCGTAGCCGATCTCCAGTACGGCGCCACACTCTCTCCGGCAGTGGAACTCCGCGCCGGCGACTATCCTGACCTTGCCGACGCAGTGCTCGTAATCATCACGGCGGGTATTAACGAAAAGGCTGGTGGCGCCACGGACCGCAAGGACCCCGCCGGAAGGCTGAAGCTTCTCGATACCAATGCGGACGTCTACCGGGATATTGTTCCCAAAGTCGTTGCGGTGGCGCCGCAGGCGCTCCTCCTGGTCGTCACCGATCCGCCCGATCCCCTGGCCGATCTTGCTCGCCACCTCGCTGGCCATGAGCGCGTACTGAGCACGGGCACGTTTCTGGACTCCATGCGCTTCCGTTTACATCTTGCCCGCCGGCTGAAGGTGAACCCAATGTATGTGGAGGCGCAGGTGGTCGGAGAGCATGGCACCTCCCAGGTGTTCTTGTGGTCATCGGCACGTGTCGCGGGAACGCCCATATCTGACTTGCTGGAGCAAAGTGGCCAGACCATCGACGAATTTCGACGGAGTGTGGAGCAGGAAGTCCGTTACGCAAATATTACCATCATCGAAGGAACCGGCGCGAGCCAGCTTGGGATTGGTATGATCACGGCGCGGATCGCGGAGGCAATTTTGCGTGACGAACAGGCAGTTATTCCCATCGGCTCGTACAATCCGAAATACGAGGTTACTCTCTCTCTACCAAGCGTCCTCGGTCGACACGGAGTAAGGCAAATCTTTGAGCCGGAGATGTCTGAAGAGGAACGACAGGGGCTTCAGCACAGCGCCGAGATCCTGCGGAATACGGTGGCGCGAATGAACTCAAGGGTTGGGGCTTAGTCTGTCACTGCTACCAAAGGCGGACACAAGGGCCTTATAAAGCACTTCGCTGATTGCATAGTTCATAAAACCAGGAGGCAAGGAATGGGACTTCGCACACCCGAGCAGTTCTTGAAGGGATTACGTGATCATCGTGAGGTCTATTACCGTGGGGAGCGCGTGCAGTCGGTAACGGAGCATCCCGAACTGGGCGTGGCCGCCCGCCACGCCGCCATCGACTACAAGATGGCGGAAGACCCCAAGTACCGCGACTTGGCGCTCGCTCGCGACGGCAACGACGTGTATTCGGCCTATTACCGCATCCCGCGCGATGCCAAAGACCTTTTGTCTCGTTCCCGGCTCATCGAGGCGGGAACCGCCGAAGGGGCGACGCTCGTCATCCTTATTAAAGAGATCGGCACCGACTCCCTCTTCGCGCTGAAGCGCGTGCTCGGTCGCGCCGGCGAGAAGCAGGGCCTGGAGCGTCTCAATAACTTCTACAAGACTTGCCGCGACCGCGACCTGGCGCTGGCAGTCGCGCAAACCGACGTGAAAGGCAATCGCAGCAAGCGCCCGTCGGAGCAGGAAGACCCAGACCTCTACGTCCACGTGGTGGAAAAGCGGTCGGATGGAATCGTAGTGCGCGGCGCCAAGGTCCACACTTCCTGCGCGCCCTACGTGGACGAGATCATCGTCCTCCCCAGCCGCAGCATGGGTCCGGGAGACGAGCCCTGGTCGGTGGCGTTCAGCGTGCCGGTCGCCACGCCCGGGTTGCGACTGTATTGCTCCGACTTCCTGCACGGCACCGACGATCCCTTCAACCGGCCCATCTCCACCACCCACAAAATGATCGAATCGCTGACCGTCTTCGACAACGTCTTCGTTCCTTGGGAGCGGGTGTTCTTCGAGGGGCGGAACGATCTGGCCAGCGCCGCGGCGCTAACCTTTGTGGAGTTCCATCGCTTTACCGCGGTGAGCTACAAGCTGCCTTTGCTGGACGGCCTGGTCGGCGCGGCCATCGCGGTGGCGCGCGCCAACGGCATCGAGCGCGCCGGCCACGTGCGCGACAAGCTCACCTGGCTCGGCGGCTATGCGGAGATGGTCCGCGGCCTGACCGAACTCGCCGCCCTGCGCTGCGAGGTGGAAGAGGGCGTGGCCTATCCGCACGTGTTTACCACCAACATGGCGAAGTGGGTCTTCGCGCGCGACTTCCACCAGGCCATGGAAGTGGTCCAGGATCTCGCCGGCGGATTGCTGGTCACGGGGCCGGCGAACAGCGACTGGGAGTCCCCGGAAATCCGCCCCGTGCTGGAAAAATACTTTCGCGGCGCCTGGCCGGCAGAGCGGCGGCTGCCGGTGCTGAACCTGATCTCCGAGCTGACCGCGCGTCTCTACGGCGGATACCAGGCGGTGCTGGCTGTCCACGCCGAGGGCTCGATCGAGGCCGAGAAGCTGGCCATGTTCCGCGCCTACAATCCGGAGCGAGCGGTCAATCTGGCTATGAAGCTGGCTGGCCTGGACCACAAGAAGTAAGGAGTGCGTGGGCGTTCTCGATCACAAAGTCGCGATCGTCACCGGCTCGAGCCGCGGCATCGGACGCGCCATTGCGGAGACCTTCGTCCGCGAAGGCGCGCACGTCGTCATCTGCGGACGCAAGCAGGAATCGCTCGAGCAAGTGGCGCGCGAGGTTGGGCCGGCCGCCAGACCCATCGCCTGTCACGTTGGCCGGCTCGCCGATCTCGAGAACCTGGTCGCCACCACCACCCGCGAGTTCGGACGCATCGACATCCTGGTGAACAACGCCGGCACCAACGTCGGCCAGGGCCCTTGTCTTGAGGTGGACGAAGGCCAGTTCGACAAGATGGTCGAGGTGAATCTCAAGAGCGCATTCCGGCTTACCAAGCTGGTGGCCCCGGGGATGTGCCAGCGCTGCTCGGGCTCCATCATCAACATGTCTTCCATGTCCGGCCTGCGCCCGCAATTGGAGGGCATGCTGTACAGCATGACCAAGGCCGCGCTGATCATGATGACGCAGTCCTACGCTCTCGAACTGGGGCCGAAGGGTGTGCGCGTGAACGCCATTGCTCCGGGCATGATCGAGACGGCGCTGAGCGAGTACTACTGGAAGGACGAGCGCGGCGCGCGCAGGTCATCGCCAAGCAGCCCATCCAGCGCATCGGCAAGCCGGAAGACGTGGCCGAACTCGCGCTGCTGCTGGCCAGCGACCGCGGCTCCTACATCACCGGCCAGACGTTCGTGGTCGATGGCGGCTTCATGCTCTCGGCGCTATAAACAAAAGGGTACGGCTCATGCCGTACCCTCTAAATCCCTTACGCTCGGCAGCGTCATCGACGGGGCCTCATCACTTAGGGATCAGGCCCGTGAAGACGTAGGCTTGCAGGAAGGCGATCAGCCCGATCACCGCCGCGCCAGCGACCGAATGCCACCACACCGTCCGGAAGATCGGCCCCAGGGCATGGGTCCGCTCGTGCGGATCGTCGTAGCAGGCGGCGCAGGCGACCATGATGGACTGGGGATCGATCATCTTGCCCATGACGCCCCCGGTGGAGTTGGTCGCGACGATGAGCGTCTCGTTCAAGTGGAGCTGTTGGGCGGTGATCCGCTGCAGGCTGCCGAACAAGGCGTTTGAGGCGGTGTCGGAGCCGGTGAGGAACACCCCCAGCCAGCCCAGGTAGGCCGCGAAGAAGGGATACAGGAAACCCGCTCGGGTGAACGCCAGACCGAGCAC
>JBIOFT010000254.1:0-3973 GCA_044447375.1 Terriglobales bacterium
CCGGCGCGCCGTGCACAGCACCAGCAACTCCTGATTGCTTTTCAGAAAGCTCTTGCTCCGGAACAGATTGCCCAGCACCGGGATGTCGCCCAGGCCCGGCACCTTGTTCATGACGTTGGTGACCCGGTTATCGATCAGTCCCGCGATCACGAAGCTCTGGCCATCCTGCAACTCGAACTCGGTTTCCGCTTTGCGCGTGCTGAGGGCCGGAATCGTGGTTCCGGAGACGCTTACAGCATTGGCGAAGTCCAAAGTACTGACTTCCGGCGCCACCCGGAGACGGATGTTTCCGTTGGGCTGAATCACCGGCGTGAACTTCAGGCGCACGCCGAATTCGCGAAACTGCACCGAGATCGTCGACGCGCCCTGGCCGCTGGGCAGTGCGACCGGAAAAGGGAACTCCCCGCCGGCCAGGAAGCTGGATTCCTTGCCGTTCACTGCGATCAGGTTGGGCTCGGCTAGGATCTGCGCCAGGTTCTTTGCCTGCAGAGCTCTGATGACCGCCCCGATATTGACGTCGGTGCGGGCCACAAACAAGTTGAGAAAGTCGCTGATCGTGACCACCGGCGCGGTCGCCGTCGTCGTCGTGGTGCTGGTCCCGGTAGCAGGATTGGTCGTGGTGGTCTGGGCGGTATTGTGGACGGTCAGGCCGCCAAACTCCCCGGTCTGGCTCAGGGCAAGCGTGTGCCCCAGTCCCGGCATAAACATATTGATTCCCAGTTGGGTGAAGGCCGAGCGGTCCACCTCGGCGAACTTGACTTCCAGCAGGACCTCCTGCGCTCCCACCGGGCCGAAGGTCAGCACGTTCACCACATTCCTGGAGTAAGCCGAGGCGATCGCGCCCGCCTGTTTGAACACGTCTTCGGTGGTCACGTGGCCCGCCAGGACAATGGCGGAACGCGAGGGGGTGACCGAAATTTGCTCCTCGGGAAAGATGCGGTGAATTTCTTCGGCGGCAGCGGTGATGTCCACGTCCACTCGCAGATCGAAGCTGCGCGAGCGCTCCAGTTCGTCCCAGATCAGCAGCGACACCTCGCCCGGCGCCAGGCCATTGACCAGGACCTGCGTCGGGGTCACCGCCAGGGCGTCGGCCACGGTCGGGTCGGTCACCGAAACCCGTTTCAGCCGCTCCGTGGTATTGATCAGCAGAGACTTACCCACCATCACCCGCAAAGGGGCCGCCCCAGGCGTTTCCGGAGATTGTGGCGCGGTGGCGGGAGCAGGGGTTGAGGAAGCGGCCGCGTCCGGCGCAGGGGGCGCACTCTGGCCGAGCATCGGCAGGACACCGAGAAGCAGAGCGGCCACGATCAGCACAAGCGTTTTCATGAATTCGGACACCTCCAGGAACCCGCTCGCAGGTCCCTCGTGGGAAGGTGCGGGCGCACATCGTCGCGGCATGGCCGGATCAGAACTTGACTTCATCTTTTTTGTTGCCGCGGATCATTTCCACCGTGTACACGGTCGGCGCCGAAGGCAAAGCCGGAGCTCCAGCCTTCCGCGCCTTCGGCTTGGACTGGGGCGCCGCCGACCCGGCCGGGTACAGCAAGCTCTCCCGGGTTGCGGCGATCGATTCCTTGCGCGTATCCAGCGGGTTCCTCAGCGCTAACTGGATGCGTCCTTCCTGCCCGGCCAACGCTAACCTCTGCGCGTCGTCCGGGGAAACCAGAAGCGTGATCACCGGAGAGGCCGCCTCCCCAACCCCGAGACGTTCCAGCAAGCTCTTGCCCACGGCGATGACCGCGACGTTTTCCAGCACCGTGGTGGTCTGCCGTTCGCCGCCGTTGCCCGGATTGCCGGTGAGAAGGACGTCCACGCGCGTGCCCGGCTGCACAAACCCGGCCACCGACACCACATCATTGACGCGCACCGAAACCGCACGCATTCCCGGCGGGATCATCGCCGGCAAACCCGCCCCGGCGTTTTCTGCGGCCAGCTTGCTGGGCAGGATGAATTCGCCTCCGCTGATGGGCAACACGACCCCACGGCCCAGAACCTGGACTAGCTTGTTGAACACCCCCGCGGGCAGATTGGACTGCGGATATCGCACCAGACGCACATCGCGCTCGGCCAGCTTGGTTCCGATGGGGATGTCATTCGCCGCCACCACCACCTCGACCCCAGGCCCGTTGTTCGAGCCGGCCGAGGTGCGCAGCCGGTTGTACACGGAGTAAGCGACCAGCAACCCGACGGCGAGTGCCAGGGTGCCGATCATCAACAAACGGCTTCGGTTCATTCCACTCCTTCCGGGCTCATTCCGGATGCATTCGCCGCGAACCTGACATGCTAAACGCCGCCGCCCCTTATTGCGAGATGCTACTGGCAACCGAGGAGAACACGTTGTTCGCATTCCCACCGATCAGACGGACGGTTCCTATGACGATCACCAGGATCACGGCCAGCATCACAGCATACTCGGCAATGTCCTGACCCTGCTCATCTCGCCACAATTTTCTCGCCAGATCCTTCATTTGCGGTCCTCCTATTCTCCTGCAAGCCTCCCGGACCGCTGCCCGGTCCTGGTACCTGGCCGTCGAACCAAACCAGCGAGTTACGGTGAAAGCCGTCCGCTCGCCAACTCTGCCACGGTCGGCCCGTCGCCAATTACGGTTTTCATTCCTAGTCCTGGGACTGGAACAGTTCGATGGAGCCTAGTTTCGCAGATTCAGGTGGGCTCCGGTAAAGATTTTTCACTAATTTGCCCTGCCGCGGCGTTTTTTGAGGGCTTTCCGTGCCGCCCACCGCGGGTTTGATCCTGAGCAAAACCGTAGCTTTCGGATCCCGGTATCTGACCACCCAATGGGGCTGACGAGCAAGGGCTTGGGCCAATGGGCTGGAAGTGGGGATCAAGACCGCCTCCACCCCGTGCTCCTCGAGAACTTTCTGCCAGCCGCGGCGGAGCTCGACCGCCGTCTTGAACTGGGCGATCAGGTCGTCGCCGTATAGGTCGGCGCGGCCATCCACGAACACCCGTTCCCGGGGATACAGCTTCCAGATGACGTACCCTCCCCAGTCATAGTAGGCAAAGAGGCGCCGGTGGGAGCCCTCGGAGCGCAGGAACTCCACGGCTTGCTGTGGGAACAATTCCGCCTCCGTCGCGGCCTGGTGACGGACCAGGCTCTGCCATCGGACCGCGGCAAAGACTGCCATCAGAATCAAAACCGCGGCGTGAAAAGCGCCGCGATAGTTATGCCCCGCCGGTGCTGGCCGACCCCGCCCGAGCCGCCATGAGGACGAAGCGGCGGGCAGAGCGGCCGCGATTGCAGGCATGGCAAGCAGCACAAATATGGGAATATGACGCACCGCATCCAGCGCCGCCAGAAACGTGCCGAGCAGGGGCACGAGCACCCGGGCCTTCGGCCGAAGCCTGGAGCTGCGGCAAGCGATCGTCAGCAACAGGCAGATCAGCAGCAACGGCCAGAAGCGCGGCTGGTGGAAGTCCGGCGAAAGCCACTCGACGATGAAAGCGCGCATCCCGGTGGAATGCAGCACATCCAGCGGATAACGATAAAGCTGCGCCCCACTGGGATTGAACGGCACCAGCGCGCCGCAGGCCAGGAGAAGCAACAGCAGGCGTATGAGAGTGGGGCGGGCTTCGGGCCATGGCGTCTCCCCGGTGGCCACCTCCCACAGCCAGCCCAAGCCATAGGCGAGGAGCAGCGCGGGACCGAGCGCGAACCCGGCGTGCAGGTTGAGCCAGAGCAGGAACAGCGGAGGAATCCAGAGCAACCGCCAGGGTCGCTGCTGTCCGGTGTCGAGCAGCCACAACAGAAGACTGGCCAGCGCAAACGTGAACATCTGCGGACGCACGCCCCAAGCCGGCGCCGAAGCCAGAGCGCCAAGAACGGTCGCCGCCGCCGCCCAGTGGGGTTTTCCGGGGCACCGGCGGTAGAGCAGCATGAAACCCGCCGCTGTAATCAGCGCCGCAAACACGATCAGCCCTGCCTCGCCCACGTGCTTCCAGATCTCGTAGAAC
>JBIOFT010000255.1:0-3961 GCA_044447375.1 Terriglobales bacterium
CTCATCACCAGCCCCAGAAGCAACAGCCCCAGCAATCTGCATCCACGGGGCATCCGAATCATCCGAAAACACGGCTTAGCCATTTACTGAACCTTCCTTGAACCGAGAACGGTAGCGGCATCGGAACTTTCAGCGTGGAACACCACTGCGGCGGCGAAGCCTGACTCCTTGGCTTCCCCTTCGCATGTCCGAAGCACGGCGCCTTCCCCGTGCAATTGCGCGGATCGGGCGGCGGTGCTGACCGCCGGGAGGTGCACATCCACCTCCACGCGCACACCCGCCGGCGGCAACTGTTTCGCCACGATGAATACACCGCGGTCGCTGATGTCGCGCGTGATCCCCTGCGCTTCCTGCAATGTCCCATCCGCGCTCTCCCACCAGTAAAAGGCAGGCGCGTTGAGACGGTAGCGTGTGGCTTTTCGGAGCTCCATCGGTGCACCCATCCGCTGCGATCTTGGGGCCATGCTCGACAAGGGCTTCGCCTCAGCAGAAACCTACGCGTGGAACCCCCTCTGCACAATGGACACAGAGTCTCTCACCCCGCGCTCTCAGCGCGGGTGAGGCAGGGCGACTATGGCGGATGGGGCTGCGGCTCAGGGAGCATGAGTTGGCGCTCTATGAGAACGTTGTCTCACTCCCAGCCAGTGGCTGAGAGCAACTTCTCATCTGAACAACCGCCCCCGGAGCAACCTGGCAGTGCAACCGTTTGCACAACTCGGAACGGAAATTGCCAATCGAGGCCGCGCATCGCCGGTCTCGAAGCGTGTATCTCGTTGCTGTTCAAAGCAGTTAATGCACCCAGCAACCGCCGGTCTTGGCAGGGCAATTGCACCAGCTAGGTCGCAGGGGATTCAAGGCAAGGCCCCCCGCACAGATGTCTGCAGTATGTGCTGCTCCCCCTTCTCCAGGCTTGAGGCTCTAAAATAGGCTCCAAACCAATCTCGCGTCCAAGCTTGCGATCTTCCCGCCAGCCCGGGAGGAATCCCATTCGTGTGCTGGTAGCCGATGCCACCCTGATGGCCTGTGGTCTGGTTGCGGAAGGCTTAAGGAAACACTCGCAGTTCAAAGTGGTGGGCCGCGCCGCGACCGTCAAGGAGTTGCTCGAGCTCTTGGCGCGCGTCCAACCCCAAGTAGCCCTGATTAGCGCCACCCTTCAGGACCGCTCGCTCAACGGGCTCGCGGTGCTTCCGCAGATTCGCCTGCAGTATCCTGGCGTGCGTCTCGTCCTCATGGTCGACCATGCGGACCCCGAATTGGTGGTGGCGGCGTTCCGGGCGGGGGCGCGGGGCATTTTCTCCCGCTCCGAGTCGCATTTCGACGCCCTGTGCAAGTGTGTCTCCTGCGTGCACCAAGGCCAGATCTGGGCCAATTCGCGGCAACTGGAGTATCTGCTGGAAGCGGTTGCGCAGACGCCTGCGCTGCGCCTGGTGAGCGCCGATGGCAGGAACTTGTTGAGCAAACGGGAAGAGGAAGTCGTGCATCTGGTGGCCGAAGGTCTGGTCAACCATGAGATCGCGGAGCAACTGCATCTGAGCGACCACACGGTGAAGAACCACCTCTTTCACATCTTCGACAAGCTGGGCATCTCCAGCCGCGTGGAGCTGGTGCTGTACGCGGTGAGCAGCTCAAGACGGGCGCCCACGCCGGTTCCGGCTGAAGATTCTCCGGCTATCCTGCCCGGCGACCAAAGACCCTGAACCAGCGCTCCCGGCTGGCGCGCGCCTATGAGGCTGCGCTGGAAGGGAGATCCGGCCGGCGATGTCGAGGATGCGGTTTTTTCCGGGCGCAACCCGCGACACGGTTGACTTGCCCACTCCCCGCGTGGAACTATTCGATTCCTCCCCGATTGGACGCCGCGCGTGGCCTTGAACAAAACCGATAACAAGCTCGCCCAAGCCCGCGCCGCGTTCCGCGCCCAGTGCGAGGAGGCAGGCGTCAGGCGAGTGTGGGAGAAATTCTCCGGGCGCATTGCCCTGGCGCTGGCCGGCGGCGGGGCGCGGGGCGCCTACCAGGCTGGCGTTCTCCAGGCGTTTCAGGATGCCGGCGTCCCCACGCACATCATCACCGGCGCCTCCATCGGCAGCATGAACGCCGCAGGTTACGCCGCGGGCTCCCATACGCTGGTGGGCAACGCCGAACCGCTGGTGAAATACTGGGCCAGGTTGACCGAACGCGACATGGGGGTGGAGTGGACGCGCTGGCTGTGGATGCTGCTGGGATTGCTCGCCGCCGGCGCCGGCTTCGGAAACCTGCTGTGGTATGCGGCCGGGCTGCGCGGCATCCGCATACACATCCAGCATCCCGGTCTCACCTGGCTGGCGCTGGGTCTGGCCGGCATCGTGGTGCTGTTCACCTGCGACAAACTGCCCTATCTCGGCTACGTGATCAGGAATCTGCTGCGTGGCAGGCCGTGGCAGCCCGATCCGCGCAAAGCGGCCCTCTCCATCGCCGGCAACGTGATCTTCTGGACCGCCGTTGCCGTGGTTTTGCACTCGATGCTGGCCGGCGTCAACCTGGGTGCGTTGCTGGCACGTTACGGCCTCGCGTTGGCGGCGGGTGTGATGGTTTTGCTGCTGCTGGTCTTGCTTCGCAAGCGCTGGGCGCCGCGCTTCGGGGTTCTCGCGCAGCGGCTCTTGCGGATCGCCCTGCACACCGGCCTGTTCACCAACTACGAGCGTGCCCGCATCCTGCGCGAGGCGATGACGAACCAGCAACTGAGCGCGTCGCCGATCCGGCTAGTCATCACCGTGGCCGACCTGGAATCGGGCACCCCTCGCTTTTTTTGCAACACGCCCGCGGCCCGGCTGATCCACGATCCCGGCGCCGACCCCAGCTTCGTGCGCCGCGAGATCCTGGCTACCGACGACCTGATCGGCGCGGTGGTTGCGTCCTCGGCGCTACCGATTGCCTTCGAGCCGGTGCGCATCGCCGGGCGTGTTTGCGGGGACGGCGGCCTGTGCGCCAATGAGCCCATCCGCCCCGCCGTCCGCTTGGGCGCGGACGTGGTCTTCCTGGTGATGATGAGCCTGCCGGGCATGGCCCACCATCGGATTGACACCTTCATTGATGTCGGCTTGTGTGGGCTCGACATCCTCATGCAGCAGAGCCTGCAGCAGGAGCTGGGCCTGCTCTCCACCATGAACTCGGTCTGTGAGCAGGCCGCGGCCTCGCTAGGTCTGCGCCCGGAAGAAGTGGAGATCGTGCTGGGCGAGCGCCGTTTCCGCCACGTCCGCTGCTTCGCCATCTGCCCGCCGCAACCCCTCGCCGGCACCACGCTCCACAGCAACCCGCGGATTGCGGCTCCCAACATACTGCGCGGTTATCTGGATGCCCAGGCGCAGATCATGAATTTCCTTGAGGACGCGCGCATCGCGCGCTACGCCTGGCCGCGGCGCGTGCTGAGCTGGAGCCCGGCGACGGAGGACAAGATGGAGGCCGCCGGGGACTAGCGGCGGGAGTGTCCGCCACCCGAAGGATGTCCGCCACCCGACGAGTGTCCCCCGCCACTTGGGGCCGAATGGCCTCCTCCGCTGGGTGCTCCGCGATACCCGCCACCGCTGGGATAACGGCCACCGCCGTACCCTCCAGAGGACCGCGGCGTGACGATGGGCTTGCTCATATTCAGCGTCGGCCGGGAATAGCTGCCTCCGTACCCGCCACGGCCGTAAGCGCTGCTTCCATAACCGCCGTTTCCATATCCGCTACGGCCGTACCCGCTGCTCGCTTGGCTGCGGCTCGAGGGCTGCGGGGCCGCCGAGTGCGGCGTGAAGCGCTGCCAACCTTCACCGCGGTCTGGAGTGGAGGAACGTGGAGCGGAGTTGACCGTCGGCCGCGACGCCGTGTTCCCCGAGGAAGCCCCCCTGCCGGATGGCTCGCTGGGCCTCGCGGCCGTTGAGCTCCCAGGGCGCGATGCGTTGCCGGGAACAGCCGGCCGTGAGTTCTGCGCTTGCAGGGTCTGGCC
>JBIOFT010000256.1:0-3936 GCA_044447375.1 Terriglobales bacterium
ATCTGCTCATGCTGCATTGCGACCAGCGTTGCCGCGACGCCTGCGGCTCCGCAGGCGCCCTGAGGATGGCCGATCTGTGATTTAAGCGCCGATGTAGCGGTCCGGCTGGCGCGGCCGTCGAACACCAGCTTCAGCGCGCGGGTTTCGATGCGGTCGTTCAGCACCGTGGCCGTCCCGTGCAGGTTGACGTACTGCACGTCCTCGGGGGAGAGGCCGGCCTCTTTGATCGCGAGTCCCATGGCCCGCGCCGGTTCCTCGCCGCATTCTTCCAGGCGCACGCGGTGGAAGGCCTCGCAAGTGGAGCCGTGGCCGGCAAGCTCAGCGTAGACGTGGGCGCCGCGGGCGCGGGCATGATCGTAGTCCTCAAGCACGAACATCCATGCGCCTTCGCCCACCACGAAGCCGTCACGGTCAGCGGAGAAAGGGCGCGAAGCCCGCTCCGGCTCATGGTTCCAGCGCGCCGTCATGATGCGCATCAGGCTGAAACCCTTCATGATGCCGAAGGCGATGGGCGCGTCGGCGCCGCCCGCCAGGATCATCGGCAGCACCCCGGCCTGAATGTTGCGCATGGCGTATCCCATGGCGTCGGTGGACGAGGTGCAGCCGGTGGTCACCACGTGGCTGAGCCCGCGGAAGCCGAAGCGCATGCTGATTTCGCTGGAGAGCGTACCCATGGTCCCGCTGGGGATCGAGAACACGCTGACTTCCTTGGGATGCCCCGTGTACCAATGCCGAAATTGCTCCTCGCTGAAGTCCTGGGCGCCGCCGCCGGTGCCGAGCATCACCCCGATTTGGCGTTTTTCTTCCTGCGACATGGCGGCGGGATCGAGCCCGGCATCCTGGATCGCTTCGTGCGATGCGGCGATGGCCAGCGGCACCACGCGCGAGACATGCTTGCGCTCGTGCCGTTCCACCCATGCCAGTTCGTCGAAGTCTTCCACCTGGCCGGCGATCTGCACGGGAAGCGAGCTGGCGTCGAAGCGCGTGATGCGCGAGACTCCGCTCTTGCCCGCGAGGATGGCGGCGCAGAAGGCTTCTTTGCCGATGCCGTTCGGGCTCACCACGCCCATTCCGGTAATGACTACACGTCGCATAGACCTGCCCATACTGAGTAGACTGTTAAACGCAGGGATAAAGGAAAAGCGCGCTCATTGTAACCGAGGACGCGGAGGATGGCCATGTTTGCGCCGTTACCTTGCCGTGACACCCGGGAGACGTAGCAAGCTTACGTCTCTACCACCATGCCCGTTGGCATCTACATCTCGGTCCCGTTCTGCCGGTCGAAGTGCAGCTACTGCAACTTCGCCTCGGGAGTCTTCGCGCGCGAAATGGCCGCCGGCTACGTGGAGCGGGTGTGCGCCGACATACGGCGTGCGCCGCAGACCGCTTCCGCGATGGGTGGCATACTCGAGCGCAAGGCCGACTCCGTTTATCTCGGAGGCGGCACACCCACGACTTTGGCGCCCGGGCAGCTCGAGCGGATCTTCGCAGTGCTCTGCCAGGAGTTTGAGATCGATCCGGCCGCGGAGATCACGGTGGAGTGCGCTCCGGGGTCGCTCGCGCCCGAGGCGCTGCAGGAGGCGCTGGTGCGCGCAGGCGTGAACCGCGTCAGCCTGGGCGTGCAGTCGTTCGTCGACGCCGAAGCCGCAGCGGTCGGCCGCCTGCACACGCGGGCCGCGGTGCTCGACGACATCGCCCGGCTGCGCGCCGCCGGAATCACCAACATCAACGTCGACCTGATCACGGGGCTGCCGCACCAGACGGCGGCAAGCTGGCACACGTCGCTCGATGAAACCATCGCCACCGGCGTGCCGCATGTGAGCATTTACATGCTGGAGGTGGACGAGGACTCGCGGCTGGGGCGGGAGTTGATCGCCGGCGGCACGCGCTACCACGCCCACTTCGTCCCTGACGAAGACGCGGTCGCGGATTTTTATGAGCAGGCTTGCGCGCGGCTGGGCGCAGCCGGCATCGCGCAATACGAGATTTCCAACTTCGCCCGTCCCGGCATGGAATCGCGGCACAACCTCAAGTACTGGACGCGCCAGCCGTACCTCGGCTTCGGTCTGGACGCGCACTCCATGCTCGAGGGCCCGGACGGCGCCGTCCGCTTCTCCACGCCGGATTCGCTCGAGGAATTCATGGCTGGCGCGCCGCTGAGCCGGACTCCAGTGTCCAGGCGTGACGCCCTCGAAGAAACGTTCTTTCTCGGGTTGCGTCTCACGCGGGGCGTGGACCTGAAGGCAGTCAGCGCGCGCTTCGGCGTGGATGCACTCCGCGCATTCGGGGACACCATTCGCGAGCTGGAGTCATCAGGGATGATCGAGTGCGAAGGCGATGTCCTCCGCCTCACGCCCGCCGGCCGCCTGCTCTCGAACGAAGTGTTCCAGCGGTTTATCGGCGTTCCAGCCCCTTGATGTGGTTTGAAAGGGCGCGGCTTCAGCCGCGCCGAATGGGCTCATCAAATTGTCATCCCGAGCGCGACGCGAGGGATCGGTGCTTTTGGTATAACCAGCGCAACTGCAGATCCCTCACTCGCGCTCCCTCACTGTTCGGTCGCACTTCGTTCGGGATGACAACTCCTTAACGCAGCTTACGGCCCGGCGCTGAAGCCGGGCCCTTTCAAAAAAAGGTGCGGTCTGGATTTCTCCACATCCTCCAGCCTCTCTAGAGCTTTCCCGCAAAATTCATTAAACTCTCTGTTTCGCCCTGGATGTGGCGCACTGACATGAAGGCTAGCTCTCTCCCGCAGGGGCTCGTGGAAGTCCCGGAAAAGACTGCGCCGGTGGTGGACCTGCGCAGCGACACGGTCACGCGGCCCACGCCGGAGATGCGTCGCGCCATGGCCGAAGCCGAGGTCGGCGACGATGTCTACGGCGAAGACCCCACTATCAACCGCTTGGAGCAGCGGGCCGCGGTCATCTTCGGACGCGAAGCGGCGATCTTCGTCCCCAGCGGCACCATGGGCAACCAGATCGCCATCAAGCTGCACACCCACCACGGCCAGGAGATCATTTGCGATGAGCGTGGCCACATTTACAACTACGAGATGGCCATGCTGTCGGCCTTCTCCGGCTGTGTGGTGCGGCTCATCCATGGCGAGGACGGCATCCTCACCTGGGCCGAGGTGAAGAAGCGCATTGCTCCCAAGATCTATTACCGCGCGCCGACCGGGCTGGTCGCCCTTGAGAACACGCACAACATGGCTGGCGGCACGGTGTACCCGCCGGAAGTCGCCGACGAAATCTGCGATGGTGCGCACAACGCCGGCCTGCCCGTTCACCTGGATGGCGCGCGCATCTTCAATGCCGCCGTGGCGCTGGGGAAGCCGGTGGCGGAGATCACCCGCAAGTTCGACTCAGTGATGTTCTGCCTGTCGAAAGGCTTGGGTGCGCCGGTGGGATCGCTGCTGGTGGGCAGCCGCGAGTTCATCGACCGCGCCCGCGCCTGCCGCAAGATGCTCGGCGGAGGCATGCGCCAGGCGGGAATCCTGGCCGCGGCCGGGCTGATCGCGTTGGAGAAGATGCCGGCGCGCCTGGCCGAGGATCATGCCAACGCGCGATTCCTGGCCGATGGTCTGGCGCGCGTGCCCGGCATCAAGCTCGACCCCAGCCGTGTGCCCACCAATATTGTGGTATTCGATCTCAGCGGCACCGGCATGGTCTCGGCGGAGCTGTCGCGCCGCCTGGCGGAGCGCAATGTCCTGATGAACGGCATCAATCCCGAGCAGATGCGCCTGGTCACCCACATGGACGTGGACCGCGCCGCCTGCACACGGGCGCTCGAGGCCATCCAGAAGATTTGCAGTCCCAGATAAACGCCCGTTCTAATCGGAGGGATTCACACTCAGAATGTCCATTCACCTCGAATACTCAATCTCGGCCAAGTGCCGTCCCGAGCACATCTGGAAGAAATTCGAAGTCCTCGATCAGTGGG
>JBIOFT010000257.1:0-3931 GCA_044447375.1 Terriglobales bacterium
GTAACGTGGCATGCTGCCCTCCTGGTTTTAGGGCAACTGGAATTCGCCGACCACTTGCTGAAACAATTCGTCGTCAATCCGCCGGACCTTGCGGGCGGTGGCCTGGAGCAGGCACGCCGTGGCCAGGTTGTTGATATGACGGGGCACGCCGTTGGCGAAGTCGTGGATAGCTGCCTTCACGGAGTCGTCGAAGAGCTTCTGGTCGCCGCCGGCCTGGGCGAGTTGGAAGTCGATGTAGCGGCAAGTCTGCTCGCGGGTCAGTGGTCGCAACTGGTAGCGGACCGAGATGCGATTGAGCAGGTCGGCATGCTGCGCCCGCCGCAGGACGGCGCGGAGCGGTTCCTGACCGACGAGCAGAAGCTTCAGTGGTGGCCGCACGTCCAGCGCAGAGCTGATCAGCAGCCGCAGGTCGGTCAGCGCGTCGCCGTCCAGGAGGTGGGCCTCGTCAAAGACCAACAACAAGGTGCCTTCGGCCCGCGAGGCCCGTTCCAGGATCTGTTCGTAAATGCGTTCTTTGCCGCGGCGCGGCGTCTCGCCCAATTGCGTAACGACCAGTTTCAGCAAGCCGGCCGAAGGCAGGTGGGAGAGATGGCAGTAGAGGGCCTGGCAGTGTTGCGGTAGCAGGCCATGGAGGAAGCGTTTCAGGAGCGCGGATTTACCCACGCCGCTGGGACCGGTGACCAGCCCCAACTGGCCGGACTGGACCAGGTATTCCAGCCGTGCCAAGCCTTCGTCCATGCGTTGGTCCTGCCATAGGGCGGAGACCGTAGCGTGTTCTGCAAAGGGCTGGTTCTTCAGTTGCAAGTGTTCGAGATACATCAGTCGTTCCTTTCGGGAAACAAGGATTGGAGTTGAAACAAGACTTCAGGAAGGGTGGCCGCCGCGGCCTGTTCGAAGGCTTGCCGGAGCAGGCCCTCGGTGACGCGATCGTGGCGGGCGTGGAAGGCGGCCAGGAGATCCATTTCCTGGACGGTCAGCCCGGACACGCCGCCTTGGCGACCCAATAAACGGGCGAAGACGCGGGCGAAACTCGACAGGGACCACACGTTCCTTTGGCGTGCCGAATGGTAGTCGATGCCCAAGTTGCGTCGCTGTTCCTGCAGGGCGGCGTGTTCGGCCCGCAAGGCGTCGAGATAGTGGGGCGAGATGGGTCCGGCAGGCGGCGCAAGCGACGGTTGCGGATGACTTCCCTTTTCCCGCTGGTAACGCCGGCCACGGCCCACGTACGCGCCCGCGGGGGTGTAAAGCTGGACTTCGTTCAGCGGGGAGAAAGGATCGTACTGGACAACCACCGCATCGCCCCGCAGCGCCGGATCGACGGCGAAGAACAGGCTTTCCACGCGCACGTCCGAAAAGTCCTTGTCGACGAGGCGCGGTACGCGCTGATGGAAGAAGCCCAGCACGGCGCCCAGATCAACCTGCCGCAGGAGCCGGGGCTCCTGCTGGTAGCGCGCGTGAGGAGTCTGTCCGGTCTCGCTATGCACATCCTGGTGATAGGCCACCGCGAGCCAGGCCGCCAAGACGCGGTTCAAGTCGTCGAGCGTCAGGATTTGTCCGGCGCGGACCTCCGCTTCCAATTGCATCTGGCAGGTCTGGAAGAAGCGTTCGATCAGGCCGCCGGCCGGAGGATCGCGCGGCGGCCGGTGCAAGAGTTGGATGTTGAGCTGGGTGCAGGCCAATTGCAGGGCCTTGGCATGGTAGATTTTGGCGTTGTCCACGTACAGTTCGCGGCTAGCGCCGTGATTTCCCCAGGCCCGCAGCAGCGAATCCAGGAGGATGTCCAGGTTCTCGCGGACGTAGTACCGCGCCTCGACGATGTAGCGGCTGTGGCAGTCGATCCACGCGGAAAGATGGGTCTTCACGGATCGGCCTTGGTGCATCACCGGCGGGCCATGCTCGAAGTCGCCGACCCACAAGGCGCCGGGCTGGTCCCGGGTCCAGCGGCAACGCACGATTTCCTTCGCGATGCCCAGCTTCCGCCGCGTGGCCCCTTGCTGCCGCAAGTGCCGGTACAGGGTGGAACGCGGAAGCTGACGCCCGAACTCCCGCTTCAAGATGCGATTGATCGCTTTGTCGGAGCGGAAGGGTTGTTCCTTTTTCAGGGCCACGGCGCGCTCCAGCAGGTCGCTGTGCTTTTTCCGCGGCTGGCCCCGATCGGAACGTCGCCGACGATACAGTCCCGGCACGCCTTCGTCTTTGAGCCGCCGCCATTGGCGACGCAGGGTGCGTGCCGAAAGGCGTTTCCGCCGGCCGTTGGGCAACAGACGCTCCTCTTGGCTCAATTGCTGGAAATACCGCTCGCGCCGCCGCTCGGGAATTTCTCCCAGCAGCACGGGGCTCAGCAGCGAGCACCAGAAGACAGCCCAGTCTTCGTTGTTACAACGCATAAAGTTTGACTCCGAAAAAGGTGGGATGGATGAAAAACCCGTGTCGGAGTCTGATGCTACCTCACGAAAACCCGGATCTTGTCGCGAAACGGGGGAAGAATTTCTCGCGAAACATCCCTTCCCACTCGGCGATCAGATGCAGCAGTTGCCGCCCGCAACGTAACAACTGCTCACGCTGCGGACTACGGAACTTCTGCGGCGCCACGGCACCGGCAAAGCGGTGGCAGGTGGAGGCGGGGCAGCGCTCCTGAATCAATTGGCGACCTTCGGCCAGCGCAGCGGATTGCACTCCCAACCAAGTCAGCACGCACCAGATCGTGCTGTGGTGCAGGGCCCGTTCTTCCATGGCGGACGACCCCGGCGGCGGCTGGTAGCCGGTCGCTCGCTTTCCCGGGCCGGCCGTCTCACGGTAGGACTGCCCGTCGTTCTCCAGGTAGCTGCTGGCCAGGCACAGGAGGGTCGGGCCGGCGTAGCGCTTATAGGGAAGTACGAAAGCTGGGGTAATCCGTAAAGATGTACCGGCAGTTCCGGCATCGCCAGCGGGCCAGCCAAATGATCACGCAGAGGACCGTGTGTTCCACGAGCAGCCGCAGCCCACGGCGGCGCAACTCATGGGGTGCGAAACGGTCGCGCTGTCCACAACGGCTGCACAACTGTCGGTAACAGGCACGATCGGCACTCTGCCGACGCACGGCTTGGTTGTGCTCTTCGACTTCGTTTACAGTTGTCGAGCGGGGCAGTTCGATACTGATGGTGAGAGCTTTCTCAAGGGGGGAGCGAGGGCTGTCGTCAACGGCCTCGCTCCTCCATTTTTATGCGCGCACCGTCCCTCCCGAACGTAGAGAAGAGGGGCGGGGTTCTAGATGAATCTAACCGGGCGGGGTCCGGGGCGGGATAAGGGCGAGGTTCATTCCGGACGAAGAAATCAAAACTTCAGCCGGTTATAAGGGTCAGTCAAACTTGCGCGCCGCAAGCGTACCACGCGGGACCACCGGCGCTGGCGGGCACGGCGAACCGCCTACTGCGGCCCCGCACGCTCGCTGGCGTCGGCGGCGGGGTCGGCGGGGACGCCCGGTTCGCCGATTGGTGGTCATCTGGTTATTTTGCAGTTCGGCAATGCCTGCTGGAGCTTCTTCACGCCCGCATCGGTCACGTTGGTGTTCCGCAGAATCAGGCGTCGGAGATTGGTTAACCCTCTAAGATGCTCCAGCCCAGTATCCGTCACCTTGGTACGAGACAGGTCCAGCGATTGGAGGCTGGTCAACCCCATTAGACGCTCCAGCCCAGCATCGGTCACCTTGGTGTACCATAGAGCCAGTGTTCGGAGATTGGTCAACCCTTTGAGGTGCGCCAATCCAGCGTCGGTCACCTGGGTGGCACCCAAGTCGAGCGATTCTAGCTTGGTCAACCCCATTATCTGCTCAAGGGCCGCATCGGTCACCTTGGTGCCATCCAGGGCCAGCAATTGGAGGTTGGTCAGTTCTTTGAGGCGCTGCAGCCCAGCATCGGTCACCCGGTTGTACTGTAGATGCAGTCCGCGGAGA
>JBIOFT010000258.1:0-3893 GCA_044447375.1 Terriglobales bacterium
GCCCATCTCCAGGTTCTCTTCCACGGACATATCCGGGAAGAGCTGGCGGCCCTCCGGCACCAGCACCAGGCCGCGGTTGGCCTTGGAGTGCGGGGAGAGCCGGGTCACGTCTTCTCCCTGCAGCAGGACGCGGCCTTTCCAAGTACGCAGGCTGCCCATGATGGCGCGCAGGGTGGTGGTCTTGCCGGCGCCATTGGTGCCGATGATGGTGGTCATTTTCCCGCGCGACACCTCCAGCGAAATGCCCCACAGCACCTGCACCTCGCCGTAGCCGGACTCGATGTTCTCCAGTTGTAGCGCCAGCTCCATCAGTCCGTCCTCGTCAGCTTGTCGACGATGTCCGGAAAGCCCAGATAGGCTTCCACAACGTCGGGGTTGTGTACTACTTCGTCGGGCCGGCCTTCCGCCAGCTTGCGGCCCAGGTTCAGCACCACGATGCGGTCGGAAAGGCTCATGATGGCCTGCATCAGGTGCTCGATCATGAACACCGAAACCCCGCCGTCGCGGATCTTGCGCACCAGGTCGATCATCAGCGCGATCTCGGTGGGATTCAGGCCCGCCAGCACCTCGTCCAGCAGCAGCAGCTTGGGTTTCGCCGCCAGCGCCCGCGCCACTTCCAGGCGCTTCTTGCCGGCGATGGTCAGTGAGCGCGCCATCATATCGACGCGGTCCCCCAATCCGACTCGCTTTAGTACTTCCAGAGCCACCGCGCGCGCCGCCTTCAGATCGAGGTATTCGCGGCCGAAGCAGGCGCCCACCGTGACGTTGTCCAGCAGGGTCAGGTCGTTCAGCGGCTTCACGATCTGGTGGGTGCGCGCCAAGCCAAGGTGGACCACCTTGTCGGGCGAACTTCCGGTGATGTCTTTTCCCGCAAAGCTGATGGTTCCTCCGTCTGCCTTGTAGACCCCGTTCACGACATTGAACAGGGTGGTCTTTCCGGCGCCGTTGGGGCCGATCAAGCCCAGGATCTGGCCCTCGTCGATGCTGAAGCTGACGTCAGAAACGGCCAGCAGTCCGCCGAAGCGCTTGCTGACGCCGCTCACTTCAAGAAGGCAGCTCATTCGATCACCTTGCGTGCGCGCGGCACCAGGCGATAGAACCAGCCGATCAGGCCTCCGGGGGCGAACAGCACCACCAGCAAGAGCAGCCCGCCGGCGATCACCAGGTGAAAATTGGACAGCGTGGGAGAGGTGAGCAGGTAGGAGCGCAGTTTCTCGTACAGGCCTCCGCCCAGGGCCGCGCCCATCACCGCGCCCTGGCCGCCGAGCATCAGCATCACGATACCCTCGAGCGACAGCATGAACTCGAACGCGATCGAGGGATCGATCATGCCATTCTTGTAGAACATCAGCGCGCCGGCGACCGCCGGCAGAAAGGCGGAGACGCTGTAAATGATCGCCTTATACACGGTGGCATTGACGCCCAGCACCACGGCGGCGTCCTCGTCCTCGCGGATGGCGAACAGGCCCAGCCCGAACTTGGAGTTCTTGATGGCCAGGCTCAGGATCATCGACAAAGCCATGACCGCAATGATCAAGTAGTAGGTGATCCAGAGGGCGCGCATGGCGCCGCCCAGCGGCTGGTAGGACTCGAACGAAAGGTACATGCCGGTGGACCGGCCCCACGGGTCGAAATTGGAGACGAACGCCTGCACCGCCTCGAGCACGCCGATGGTAGCCAGGGCAAAATAGGCGCCGCGCAAGCGCAGAATGAGCAGCCCGAACAGAAGTGCGCACAGGCTGACCGCCAGGCCGGCCACCAGCGCCGACAGCACCAGGTTCCAGCCTCGCACCGTCGCCAGGTAAAGTCCCACGTAACCGCCCAGCCCGTAGAAGACAATGTGGCCGAAGTTCACGTAGCCGGTGTAGCCGATCATCAGGTTCAGGTTGCTGGCCAGGATGATGGCGATGGCGACCAGGATGAGATCTTCCCGCAAAGAAACATTGTTGCCGTGCAGCGGGAAATACACGAACAGGGCGGCGATGATCAGGATGATGTAGAAGAAGGGCCGCCGCAGGATCATGCGGTTGCCCTCTTTCCGAAGATGCCCTGCGGGAATGCCACCAGCACGACTACGAACAGCCCGAACTCGATCAGCGGGATCCAACTGACGGCGATAAACGGCGTCACCACGCCCTCCAGCAACCCCAGCAGCACGCCGGCAATCAAGGCGCCGAAAGGCTTACCCAGTCCCGCCAGGATGGTCACGACGAAACTCTTCAACTGGTAGGTGGCTCCGGAGAGGATGGTGAAAGGAAACAGCGTGGAGACCAGCGCCCCGGAGGTCATCGCCAGCGCGATGCCGATGCCGAAGGCGATGGTCAGCACCAAAGTGGAGGAGATACCCATCAGCTCGGCGGCTTCGCGGTTGTCGGCGACGGCGCGGATGGCCTTGCCGGTCCGCGTGTGATAGAGGAACCACTGCAGGGCCAGGGCGATAACCACGGCGGCGATGGCGGCCGCGATATGGTTGCCGGTGAAGGTATAGGCGCCCCGGAACGGGGCCATTTGGGGGGTGATGCCCGGCAGGCTGAAGTTAACGTTGTAGGGGCTGGTGCTCCAGATGGCGGTGCCGATGCCGATCACCATCATGTTCACCGCGAAGGTGGAGAGCAGGCTCATCAAAATGCTGCGGCCCACCACCCAGTGCACCGCCATCCAGTAGACGACGATGCCGAGCAGCAGTCCCGCGGCCATGACGGGCAGCAGCAACACGTAGGCATTGATCGCGACCGCGGCGAACAGCAGATACATGCCGAACATGCCCAGCGCGATCATGGAGCCGTGGGTGAGATTGATGACGTCCATGACTCCCCAGATCAGACTCAAGCCCATGGCCGCGAGGCCGTACACCGCCCCGACCAGCAGGCCGTCGATCATGGAGGCTAAAATCCCGGACATATCTCACCCTCAGCTTTTGGCTCTTGGCCCTTGGCTTGCCTCCACGAGGTTCAGGCCAAGAGCCAAGAGCCAACAGCCTAGAACTGCGAATGGGCACCCTGGCCATCAACCGCTGCCGCACATCGCGCCGTGCATCCCCTCAGTGAATCGGGTATACCAAATTGGCGCTCTTGCCAGCCAGCGGCCACACCACCTCTTTTACCAGCTTGCCGGACTTGTCCTTCTGCCACTGCGCCAGAATCATGGAATGGCCCACTTGCAAGCCGTGATCGCTGGCCGCGGTCGCGAACTGGGTCCGCCCGTAGAAGGTGGTGATGTCGGTCGAGTTCAGCGCCGACGCTACCTTCGCCGAGTCGGGTCCGCCCGCCTGTTCGATGGCGCGCTGCAGGATCAGCCCGCAAACGTAGCCACCGGCCGACTCGTAACTGGGCGGAGTATTGTACTTCGCCTGGTAGGCCTTGGCGAAGTCGGCGCCGCTGGGCCCGTATTGCGACTTGAAGGTCGATTGCGGGGCCCACTGCGAGGGCACCGAGACCCCCACCGCGGCATCCCCCAGCTCCACCCACTTCGGGCTGTCGGGCGCCACCAGCAAGGTGAGCATCTTCAGCGGAACCTTGTGGCTCTGGAGTTGCCGCGCCAGGGTAGAGCCGTCGGCGTAGTGGCCGCCGCCCAGCAGCACCGTCGCCTTGGAGTTGATCACCTTGTCGATGATGGCGCTGAAGTCGGTGGTGGCGGGAGCGTAGGCTTCGGTAAACACCACGTTGAACCCGAGTTGCTGCGCATCGGCCTTGGCGGGGGACACCACCGCCACCGATACCGAGGAGTCCTCGTAGACTAAAGCGACGGTGGCTTTCGGGTCCTTGCTCTTCAAGGCGTCCAATGCAACCTTCAAGTATTCAGGGGCGGGCGCGAACATCTGGAACAGGAAGTGGTTCCCCAGGGTGTAAGTCTTTCCTTCCGCCGCACCCGAGGTGAGCATGATCTTGCCATAC
>JBIOFT010000259.1:0-3868 GCA_044447375.1 Terriglobales bacterium
CGCATACTCCATCGCCGACACGATGACCGGCCGGCCTTCCAGGGTGCCGGCGGCGTTGATGACGGCGTCCTTGAGGCCGGTATCTTTCATCGCCACCCGCAGCCTGCCGCTGTAGGACTTCAGGTCGGAGAATTTCAGGGGATCGGTGGACGCCAGGCCGTCGTCGAAGGTTTCGTACTTGCCGCCGTCGAGCAGTTGCGCCAGCCGGGTGCGCGCGTCGATGCGGAAGTGCCGGCCGCAGTTGGGGCAGACGTTCAGGTTATCTTCCAGATCCTTTTTCCAGATGATCTTCCGGCAGCCGTCGCACTTGACCCACAGCCCTTCGGTGAGCACGCGCTTCTCGCCCGAAGCGTCCACCTCGCCGGTCTGTCGCTTGAACCAAGTCATGAAGAATTGCAGGATCGGGTGATCGGGTCATCGGGTGATCTGTTTCTAAAATGACCCGATGACCCGATGATCCGATCTCCCGATGTCAGTATTCGATTCCCCGCTGGGCCTCGACGCCTTTCTCGTAGGCGTGCTTGACCTGCCGCATCTCGGTGACGGTATCGGCCAGCTCAACGATTGTCGGATGCGCGTTGCGTCCCGTCAGGATAACATGCACCATCTCCGGCTTTTGCTTCAGGGTCTCGGCGACCTTGGCGGGGTCCAGCATACCGTAACTGATGGCGTAATTGATCTCGTCCAGCACCACCAGGTCCCACTGCCCGGAAAGGATGGCCTCGCGCGACTCGTTCCACGCTTCTTCCACCATCTTCACGTCCGCGGGATCGGGCTCCGCGCCGCCGACTTTCACGAACCCGCGTCCCATCTGCTTCATGATGAAGTTGTCGCCAAAGGCCTTCACCGCGTCCAGCTCGCCGTAGTGCCACGAGCCCTTGAGGAACTGCAGCATCAGGACTTTCATCCCCTGCCCGACCGCGCGCAGGGCCGTGCCCATGGCCGCGGTGGTCTTGCCTTTCCCCGGCCCGGTGTTGACGATGATCAGCCCGCGACGGACGTCTGGCATGCACGTTTCAGGTTTCACGTTTCAGGTTTCACGTTTGCCCTGCCCGGACTTGAAACGTGAAACACGAAACGTGAAACGCCTTAATCCCCCCGGTGGTACGGATGCCCCTTGATGATTGTAAATCCTCGGTAGAGTTGTTCGAGCAGCACCACGCGCGCCAACTCGTGGGCCAGGGTCATCTTGCCGAGCGAGAGTACCAGATTCGCCGCATGGCGCGCCTGCTGCGAGAAGCCGTCGGCCGGACCGACGGCAAAGATTAGCGACTGCGTGCCGCGCACCTGGTGCGCGTCCAGCATCTCGGCCAGTTCTTCCGACGTGAGCTGGCGTCCGCGCTGATCGAGCAGAACCAGCGTGGGCGGCGTTTTCGCCGACTCCGCCAGCTTGAGCAGGGCTTCCTCGTTCGCCAGCTCTGAGCCTTCGATGTCGCCGTAATGTGACAGCCGGTCGAGATACTCCTCGGCCAGCGCCTTGATCGCGGCGGATTTCGTCTTGCCGATCCAGACAACCTTCAGTTTCACGGAGAAGATTTAACCACAGAGGATGCTGTGTCCTACAGTTACTGTCATGCTGAGCGAGTGCGGGCCGGTTTTGCCCGCGCGAGTCGAAGCACCCCTACTAGCACGATTTCTTTCGTGTAGGGGTCCCTCGACTCGCGCTCCGTTCGCAGGCTCACGTCGCGCTTCACTCGGGATGACAGGGTATTGCTTCTTCGAAACCGCGCTAGCTTTTCCCCCGCTTGCGGGTTCGCGTAGCCGAGCGCGGTCCCGCCGCCCGTTTTCGTGCCGGCTTCAGCTCCGAGGGCTCGAGGCGCGCCGCCGACTTCCACAGCCGCTCCAGGTCGTAATACTTTCTCGCTTTTTCCGAGAACACGTGGACCACGAAGTCCACGTAATCGAGCAGCACCCACTCCGCCTGGCGGTAGCCTTCCACGCTGGTGGCATTGAGCCCCACGCGGGCCAGCCGCTCTTCCACCTCATCCGCGATGGCCTGGATCTGGCGCGGGTTGCTGCCGCTGGCGATCACAAAATAGTCGGTGAACGAAGGCGACTCCTGGTCCATCTGCAAGACGGTGACCGCTTCCGCCTTCTTCGCCTGGGCGGCGCTGATCGCCTCCGCTACCCGCTTCCGCAGCTCGCTGGATTTCATTTCGTTGGTTTCTGCCGCGCCCCAGTTTAACTTAACCCCGCCCCCTTGGACGCGCCCCGGGGACATTCAGCCTCGTGGACAATCCTGGCCCGCCTGTAAATATTTGCCCTAAAAGTGGGAAGTTCTTACCTGCCGGACATGTACTTCCGGGCAACTCGTCAATCCAAGTATACGTGTTGTCAATGAGTTACAAAACCATGTGCAACGGCAAAATGCGTGCTCCGTACTTGTCAGCCCCCAGGTGCCGATCCAGCAACTCCGGGTCGCCCTTAACAGGATACGAACCATGAGCCCGCACGAGAAGAAGGTATCGTTGAAGGAGTGGCGTCCCAGCAATGGCCACGCCGAGGCTGGCGTGGAAATGCTGCCGCACGGCTTTCTGCAGCCGGTAAAGATCCAGCATTCCCGGCGCACCATTGCCCGCATCGAAGAGGAACTGCGCAAGGGCCGCATCGTCAGCACGTTCGCCAACATGACCCTGCTCGTGCTCGGACCCCATCACGATTCGCCCGACGTCCACAGCTTTGACGAGGACATGAAGCACTACAACCGGCAAATCGCCTAGCTTCCTGCTCCCT
This sequence comes from Terriglobales bacterium, assembly GCA_044447375.1. GTDB lineage: Bacteria > Acidobacteriota > Terriglobia > Terriglobales > Acidobacteriaceae > JAHFUA01. The sequence continues at coordinate 2,734 of JBIOFT010000259.1, forward strand.
GCCCCCTGCTCCCTGCTCCCTGCTCCCTGCTTCCTGCCTTATACAGTCCCATCTTCTTGATGTACTCGGCCACCAGCGGCTCGACGAAGCGTGCCAGCGACTTGCCGGCAGCCGCGGCGCGCCGCACCTCGGTGGCTGAAACCGGAAACTTCACCTCGTCGAGGATGTGAATCATGCTGTTGCGCAGCGCCAGCGTCCCCTTGGCCGGGGACTTCCGGAACGCTTTCACCACCGCCGCCGGCGGCCGCAACGATTTGGGCAGCGCATCGGCCACATCGGCCATGGAGAATCCCGGCCGGCTCACCACGATGAAGTCGATCTCGCGCAGCAGCTCTTCCGAGCGGTGCCAGCTTGCCACCTGCAGAAAAGCATCGATCCCGATGATGAAGAACAGCTGATCGCTTTTGCCCGCGGCCTGCTTGAAGCGGCGCACCGTGTCGATGGTGAAGCTGAGGTGGTCCTGCTCCGCGGGCTGCTCGGCCAGCGATGGCAGGAATCTCCTCTCGCCCGTGGTCGCCAGCGCCAGCATGGCATAGCGGTCGTGGAATGCGGTGATGCGCTCCTCCCGCCGGTGCGGCGGCATGCTGGCGGGGATGAAATAGACCTTGCCCAGTTGGAACCGCTCCGCCGCCGCGCGCGCCACCGCCAGGTGCCCTTTGTGGACCGGATCAAACGTCCCGCCGAACAAGCCGATGTTCATGGGCGAGGATTATCGCAGATGGTACCGAGCGCGGAGAAGCCGCGCCTGCGTGGCCCGGGTGCTAGAATTTGGCCTGCGCGTTGATGCGACGTGCCCATCCGAGGTCTGCCGATGCCTGGCTCCATGCTGGCGGTGGTGAAAACCGAGGCCGCACCCGGCGCCGATATCCGCGACGTCAAGATCCCGGAGATCGGTCTGGCCGACGTGCTGGTGCGGGTGAAGGTCGCCTCGGTCTGCGGCACCGACCTCCACATCTATAACTGGGACCCCTGGGCGCAGCATCGCATCCATCCTCCGCTCATTCCCGGACACGAGTTCTGCGGCGAGGTGGCAGCCGTGGGCGCCGAGGTCACCACGGTCAAGGAAGGCGACTTCGTTTCCGCCGAGATGCACGTCAACTGCGGCAAGTGCTACCAGTGCCGCACCGGCGAAGCC
>JBIOFT010000260.1:0-3846 GCA_044447375.1 Terriglobales bacterium
GAGAACGAGTTCAAGGAGATCAAGCGCCACGTGGAAACCGGCATCCAGATGCTGGAGCCGGTGGGCGGTTCCCTGCGCCGGGTGCTGCCCATCATCCTCTCACACCACGATAAGTTCGACGGCTCCGGCTATCACCCCACCAAGGGCCAGCAGATTCCGCTGGAGGCGCGCATCCTCTCCGTGGCCGACGTTTACGATTCGCTGACCAGCGACCGGCCTTATCGCAAAGCCATGTCCACCTTCGATGCCAAGAAGGTCATCGAGCAGGGATCCGAGACCGAATTCGATCCCAAGGTGGTGCATGCCTTCCTGGCTGCGTTTGCCAAGGGGCGGCTGGAGATTCCTGAGCTGCTGGTCTAGCCGGACCTCCTCTCCAGCAGATTCTGCCGACCCTGCGGCGGGATTCCTACCGCCGCCTTGCGAACCAGGTTGCTTCCTCGCACAGCTTCGCCTTGAGGGCGCCAGAGGGCGCCGGCCGCTGCGGCCCGGGGTCTCCAGCACACGCCGGCTTGGCGCGGGATGGGATGGCCGGCAGGGCGGCGATCAGCTTTTGGGTGTAGGGGTGCTGCGGCGATTCCAGGATGTTCTCGGTGCTGCCGCACTCGACGATGTCGCCCTCGTGCAGGATGGCGATGCGGTGGCAGATGGAGGCCACCGAGAGCAGGTCGTGCGAAATATACAGGATGGCGGTGGCCAGCTCGCGGTTGAGGCGCGCGAACAGGCCCAGGATCTCGGACTGGGTGATGACGTCGAGGGCGCTGGTAGGCTCGTCGGCGATCAGCAGCGCCGGGCGGTGCAGCACCGCCATGGCGATGAGCACGCGCTGCGCCTGTCCCACGCTCAATTGCGAAGCATGGCGGCGGAGAAAATCTTCATCGCTGGGCAGGCTGACGTTGGTCATCGCCAACGCGATGCTGGCCTCGCAGTCGAAGGTGGGTCCGTGCGCTCTCCAGGCCTCGCGCAACTGGGTGCCGATGCTCAGCGCCGGATTCAGCGCGGATAGCGGGCTCTGCAGCACCAGGCCGATCTGCTTGCCGCGCACGGCGCGCAGCTCGCGCGGCTTCATCTTCATCAGGTCCTGGCCCTGGAGATAGACGCAGCCCGCGGCCTTGCCGCCCTTCAGCTCCAGCAGCCGCAGGATGGCCAGCGCCAGGGTGCTCTTCCCGGAACCGCTCTGCCCGACCAGCCCGAGTATCTCTCCCCGTCTCATCTGCAGAAACGTATTGCGCAACACCGGCGGCTTGTGGCGATAGCCGGCGGTGAGGCAGAGGGAGAGAAATGGCTGGTCACGCTGGATCAATGCTTGCTCGCAGTCTGGAGGCGCAGGCTGAGCGTCTCGATGTTCCAGTAAGTCTGCGGCCGCAGCACCACCGGGCTGGCGTTAGCCACGGTGGCGGAGACGGCCGAGAGCGCGTTCTTGTTGACCAGGTAGATGAACGGCTGCTGCTCCACCGCGATCTCCTGCACGCGGTCGAAGCACAGCTTGCGTTTGGCGGGCTCGAGGCTGGCGGCCTGCTCCTTCATCAGGCGGTCGATCTCGGCTTCCCAGGCGGTTTCCGGTGACTTCTGCTTGGGATTCCACTGGTGGTTCTCCGCCGAACTCAGCCAAATGTTCATCTGCGCGTTGGGATCAAGGTCGGTGTTGACCATGCCCAGGAGCGCGCCTTCATAGTTGGAGGACTCGGTGATGCGCTCCAGCAGCGAGGCGAAATCGAGCGTCACCACGTGCACGTTGATGCCGATCTTCCCCAGGTCCTGCTGGATCATGGTGGCCATGCGCTCGCGCGCCTTGTTGCCGGCGTTGGTGATGATGGAGAACTCGACGGCGTGGCCGCCGCGGTCGCGCAGCGAAGCGCCTTCCAGACGGAAGCCCTCCTGCTGCAGCATGCGCAGGGCGCCGGTGGGATCGTAAGCCGGCGCGTGCAGCTTGGCGTTGAACCAGAACTTGTTGGCGGGCGAGACCGGGCCGGCCGCGGGCTGGGCGTGTCCGCCATAGACCACGCGGCTGAGGTCGGCGCGGTTGATGGCCTCGGAGACGGCGCGGCGGAAGTTCGTCGAGCGGAACCACTGGCGCTTGTATGCCGGAATCGGCGCGTTGGGCGCCTGGTTGAACCACATCTGCTCGGAATCGAGGCCGGGACCGGCGTCGTGCACCACCGCCGGTGACTGCGACGCCAGCCGGTCAAAGTACTCGCTGTCCAGCCAGTTGATGAGGTCGATCTCGCCGCGGCGGAAGTTCATCATCTCGATATCGCGGTTGGGCTGGATGCCCAGGCGCACGGAGTCGAGATAGGGCAGTTGGCGTCCCGCCGCATCGCGCCGCCAGTAGTTGGGATTGCGCTTCAGCAGCACATAGGAATCGGGCTTGTAGTCAGCCAGGTAGAAAGGCCCCAGGGCCGCGCGCTCCTGGTTGGCCGAGCGCGAGGAGACGATCGCCACCTGGTCGAAGAGCTTGTCCAGGCCGGCAACCGGCGCGGGAAAAGTGATGGTGATGCGCAGCGGCGAATCCACGTGCGTACGCACTGCGCCGGAGGCGGAACGGAAGGCGTCGCCGGTGGGCGAGTGCAGCGCCGGATCCATCAGCCGCTGGACGGTGTAGGCCACATCCTCGGCGGAGAACGGCGAGCCATCGGAGTAATAAACCTGCTCGCGCAAGTTGAAGGTGATGCCGCGGCCGTCGCGCGCGATGGTCCACGAGGTGGCCAGTTCGGGCTCGGCGTGCTGCGTGCGCCGGTTGACCCGCAGCAGCACGCCGCCGGTCAGGTAGCGGATGGTCTCGGAAGCGTCGTCAGCCACCGCAAGCGGGTCGAAGGTCTTGGGGTCGGAGTGCAGGTAGAACTTCAATTCGCCGCCGGACTGGGCGAGAGCCGCGAGCGAGAAGAGGAGGAATAAACCGAGAACCAGCGCCGTTCTGCAAAAGTTGTTTCTCCCAGTGTTGTCATCCTGAGCGAGCGCGCCCGCCCCTTCGATTTCGCTCAGGGCAAGCTTTGGCGCACGAGTCGAAGGACCCCTACTCGAAAGACGTCCTGAAGGCAGGGGTGCTTCGACTCGTGCGGGCAAAAGCGGCCCGCACTCGCTCAGCATGACAATCGAATGGCTACAGCTACTCTGAATTGGCCGCACTGCCCGCCGCTTCATGCATACACCTCGTCACGAGAAAGGATGATCTGGAAACTGCTCACCACCAGCACCAGCAGCGCGAGCGGCGCCAGCTTCCACGCCTCGAAGCCGACGCTGGTGAAGCTCTCCAGCTCACGCAACAGGCTGCCCCACGAAGGCAGCGGCTCGGAGACACCCAGGCCCAGGATGCCGAGATTGGCCTCGCTGATGATGAAGACGGGAATCGAAATCCAGAACTGCGCCAGCAGCACCGGCTTGAGGTTGGGCAGCACGTGGACGGCCAGCAGGCGCACTCCGCGCAGCCCGGAGGCGCGCGCCTGTAAGACGAAATCGGAATCGCGCAAGCCGCGGACGCCGGCGCAGAGCACGCGCGCCGAAGCCGCCCATCCCAGCAATCCCAAAAGCAAAAAGGTGACCGCAACCGAGGTAATGGGCGCGATGTTGAGCGGCAGCATGGCCCGCACTGCCAGCAGCAGAAACAGCCACGGCATGGAGAGGAACAGGTCGGTGGCGCCCATGGCGGCGCGCTCCCACCATCCGCCGAGATAGCCGGCGATTCCGCCCACCAGCGTGGCCAGCAAGGTCGAGAGCAGCGCGGCTGCCGGCGCCATCAGCAGCGAAACCCGGGTGCCGTAGAGGACGCGCGAGAAGCGGTCGCGTCCCAGCTCGTCGGTGCCCAGCAGGTGCTGGTGCGAAGGAGGAGAGTTGGGCGTCTCGCGGAATTGC
>JBIOFT010000261.1:0-3841 GCA_044447375.1 Terriglobales bacterium
AAGCCATCACCTTCTCGGTGTCGCACTCCAACCGCTACATCCCGGACCGCTTCCTGCCGGATAAGGCCATCGACCTGATCGACGAAGCCGGGGCGCGCGTGAAGCTGCGCCAGACCTCGCTGCCGGAAGAGATCACCGAGGTGCAGAAGCGGATCAAGTTCATCGTCCACCGCATGGAGAACGCCATCGCCAACCACGAGTTCGAAAAGGCGCGCTTCTACTCGGACGAGGAGCGCAAGGAGCGCGAGAACCTGCGCGCCCTGCGCGAAAAATATCACCTCGACGACTCCACCACCGGCGTGGTCGGGCGCGAGGACATCGAGGAAGTGGTCTCGCGCTGGACGGGCGTGCCCATCACCTCGATCAAGGAAGAGGAATCGCAGAAGCTGCTGCGCATCGAGGAAGAGCTGCACAAGCGCGTGATCTCGCAGGACAAGGCGATCACCGCCCTGGCCCGAGCCATCCGCCGCTCGCGCGCCGGCCTCAAGAACCCCAACCGGCCGGTGGGCTCGTTCCTGTTCCTCGGCCCCACGGGCGTGGGCAAGACGGAAGTCGCCCGCAGCCTGGCGCATTTCCTGTTCGGCAGCGAGAAGTCGCTGATCCGCTTCGACATGTCCGAATTCATGGAGAAGCATTCGGTCTCCAAATTGATCGGCTCGCCTCCGGGCTACGTGGGATACGAGGAGGGCGGACAGCTCACCGAGCGCGTCAAGCGCGCGCCCTATTCGGTGGTGCTGCTGGACGAGATCGAGAAGGCGCATCCGGACGTGTTCAACATCCTGCTGCAGGTCTTCGAAGACGGCCAGCTCACCGACGGGCTGGGCAACACCGTGGACTTCAAGAACACCATCCTGGTGATGACCTCCAACATCGGCGCGCGCCACCTGATGAAGCGCACCGGCCTGGGCTTCCAGAGCGACAGGGAAGAGGCCATCTCCGACAAGGTCGAGGACATGGTGAAGAACGAGGTGAAGCGTACCTTCAACCCCGAGTTCCTGAACCGTCTCGACGAGGTCATCCTGTTCAACGCGCTGACGGAGCAGGACCTGATCCAGATCGTGGAGTTGATGGTCACCCAGCTCAACCAGAACCTGGCGCAGCGCCACATCACGGTCACGGTGACGGAGGAAGCCCGCAAGTGGATCCTCGACAAAACGGTCGCCGACCGCAGCTATGGCGCGCGTCCGCTGCGCCGCGCCCTGCAGAAGTACATCGAGGACCCGTTCTCGGAAGCGCTCATCCAGGGCTCCATCACCACTCGCCCGGCGTTCCTCGAGGTCTATCTCGAGAACGGTCGGCTGTTCTACCGCCAGGTCGGGGAAGGCGCCGAACAGCACGAGGGCGTGCTGCTGTACAGCTAGCAGTCAGCAGTCAGTATTTAAGCCCGCCGGCGAGAGCCGGCGGGTTTTTCTTTGCGCAAGGCTCACGTGGGGATGGGTGCGCCGCACAGTTCGGCCACCGCCGCCTGCGTGCGCTCCGCCAGAGCGGCCAAATCGCGCTTCCTGTATCCGGCCACGGGAATGGCGTCGCCGATGATCAACTGCAAGGGCCCGGGACGCAGGTGCGATGAGCCTCTGGGAAAAGCCTGGTACGTGCCCAGGATCGCCACCGGCACTATGTCCACCTGCGCTTCGACGGCCACATAGAACGTGCCGCGGCGGAACGGCTGCATCTTTCCCGTAGGAGAGCGCTCGCCTTCGGGAAAGACCACCAGCGGCAAACCCCGCCGCAAGGTCTGCACCGCCTCCCGCAAGGCGCGGCGCGAGAGCGCGACGCTCTCAGGATCGATCATAAGCTGTCCCGCGGCGCTCAGATGCCATCCCACCAGCGGCACCCGGAACACCAGCCGGTGCGCGATGATGCGGAACTGGAATGGCAGGTAGCGGTAGAGCACGGGGATGTCGAGCGCGGAGAGATGGTTGGCGGCGTAGATGCGCGGGCGGCTGAGGTCCAGCCGTTCCAAGCCGGTCACCGTTACCGGCATGCCGTAGAGCCGCAGCAGCACGCCCGCCCAGAACGCCACCATGCGGTGCTGCGCCCGGCCGCTCTTGTCGAGGAGCGCCGCGGCCAGCGAGACCGGCTCCACCAGCAGGGTAAAGAGGATGGTCAGCGGCCAGTAGACCAGCGCCGAGCGCAACCGGCTCAGCAGCTCACGAATTCGTGCGCTCGCGCTCATGCGGAAGTACCAAGTACCCAGTGTAAAACGTCCTGAAACTCACGCGGGGCAGGCACCTTCGGCCCCGGGGCGATCCGCATGGTCATTTTCCCAGCAGGATGGACGGCCTTAACTCGGTACTCGGTTCTTGGTACTTGGTACCCGGTACTTGGTACCCGGTACTCGCTTGCGGCGCAGGGAACCGTCGCTGCCGGCGATGATGGAGCGCAGCACGCGTGCCAGTTCCCGTCCGGCGGTGCGCAGTTCGTCGCGATGGTGCAGCGAGAGATCGCTCAGCAATCGTTCTCCCTTGGGGGTCAGGTGGATGGTCACCTGCCGGCGATCGACGCCGTCGCGCTCGCGCTGCACCAGCCCGTGGGCAACGGAACGGTCGATCAGTTCCACCGCGCTGTGGTGCCGGATCTGCAGCCGCTCCGCCACCGCGCGGATGCTGGGCTTGATCCCCTCGGGAAGGCCGCGGATGGCCAGCAGCAACTGGTGCTGCTGCGGGTCGATGCCGGCGGCGCGGGCCGCCTCCTGGCTGAAGGTCAGGAACTTCCGGATCTGGTACCGGAATTCGGCCAGGGCTTCATAATCCGCGCTGGGGGCTGGCTTCGGCACGGCGTAGATTCTTACCCCATTGACCACCGGAATGCAATCGCGCGGATTGTTTTTTGCCCGCCCTTTCCCAGCATTTAGAATCGTAGGTTCCCCCAAGGCTTACGACGGCGTCCGGGCGGGAGGCAGAGGGTTGATCAAGCGTTACACGCGGCCGGAGATGGGCCGCATCTGGAGCGACGAGAACAAGTTCCGTACCTGGCTGCGGGTGGAGATCGCTGCCACCGAAACTCTCGCCGAAGCCGGCCTGGTGCCGAAGAAGGCTGCCGCAGCCATCCGCCGCAAAGGGGATTTCGACCTCGAGCGCATCGCCCAGCTCGAGGCCGAGGTGAAGCACGACGTGGTGGCCTTCACCACCGCGGTAGCGGAAAAAGTCGGCCCGGAAGCGCGCTGGCTGCACTTCGGCCTGACTTCCAACGACGTGGTAGATACCGCCCAGGCGCTGCAGGTGCAGGCGGCTTCCGCCCTGATCCGCGAAGGCCTTGAGCGCCTGCGGAGTGTGCTCCACCGCCGCGCCCACGAGTTCCAACACACCCCCATGATTGGGCGTACCCATGGCGTCCACGCCGAGCCCATCACCTTCGGGCTCAAGCTGGCCAACTGGTACTCGGAGGTCGAGCGCGACCTCGCGCGCTTCGAGCGCGCCGCCGAAGAGATGCGCGTCGGCAAGCTCTCCGGCGCGGTGGGCAGCGCTGCGCACCTCGATCCGGAGCTCGAAGAGAAAATCTGTCAGCGCCTGGGATTGAAGGCGGCGCCGGTAAGTTCGCAGGTAATCCAGCGCGACCGGCACGCCTACTACCTGGCTACGCTGGCGGTTATCGCCTGCACGCTGGACAACATCGCCACCGAGATGCGCCACCTGCAACGCACCGAAGTCCGCGAAGCCGAAGAGTTCTTCAGCGAGAAGCAGAAGGGCTCATCCGCCATGCCGCACAAGCGCAACCCGGTGAACTGGGAGCAGATCAGCGGTCTGGCTCGGGTAGTGCGCGCTAACGCGCAGGCGGCGTTCGAGAATGTTGCCCTGTGGCACGAGCGCGACATCTCGCACTCGTCGGTGGAGCGCGTGAT
>JBIOFT010000262.1:0-3795 GCA_044447375.1 Terriglobales bacterium
AATGCCAACCACGAGATTTCTAGTCGCGAATGCCGTTCTGGTGGTTGTCGCGCTGCTGCTCGCCCGAGTGGGATGGCGACGACCTGCACTCAGCCTCATCATTCCGTCCGCGACCCTCGTGAACGCGGTCTTCTTTCACATAGTCCCCACAATTGTACAGGGTCGGGTATCGCCAGGCATCTATACCGCTGCGCTTCTCTACGTGCCCTTTTCGTCGTGGGCCTTGGTAGGCGCCGCGCGCGACGGCGTGGCGCGAACGGCGATTGCGACTGCCTTCGTCGTTGGTGCCTTGATGATGGCGAGCGTTGTCATGGGAGCGAGATGGCTCAGCAACGCAAGCAACGGCGGGTAGCCCGCGAGCAACGCCGCAGTGTTTGGCTTCCTGAACGGCCCCCAGTCGCGGCGGTCGGCTGAGTAGAGGGCGCTAACCGTTCTCATCGGCGATCACCAGCGCGTTTTCCACTACCGGGCGCGGTCGTGACCCCGGACACTCCGAGGAGGTTCGATTGCGCGCCCAAGCGACTTTCTGGCGAGCCGTCGGCGAGTAATTGGATTGCCCCGCGAGCAACCGAATCCTGGCCGCGGGGCAGCACCGGGGCAGCACCGGGGCAGCACGTCAGCCATCCGTACGGCCCTAAACGCCCAGGTGGCGAACTGAACTAGACCGAAAACACAACTACTTAGACCCAACTGAACCGAACTAGACTGGCGCCCAGCGGGTTCGACTCCCGTTAGCGCTACCAAGTTTTCATAGAGTTACGGGCTTTGCGCCTCGGTGGTCACCGCAAATCCGGCCATAGAGGGTCACCTCAAAACCGGCCATAGAGCCGCGGCCAGGACATGTGGTTGTTGTACCGCGCCGGAGGCCGCCGCGGCAAGAAGTTTTTGATTTGAGTGGCCGAGCATTGGCATCCCGGCTTATACTGGCTTTGCCTGGGCGGAGGATAGTGGCAACGCAGGGATGCGACCCGAGCGCCGACCCAGGTGCCGGAATGGCGGGGCGGCATCCAGCCGCCCCAGAAGCTCGCCATTCTGGCGCGAAAGCGATAAATCCCAGGGGTTTGGGGACAGAGTCCCCAAGTAGTTCAATCAAGGGTTCTTCCTTTTTGATTCGCTCCCACGGCGCCGCATGTCCCGACACTCATTGCGCACTGCCGACAGCCGTTTTTGTGCGCCAACTGCGCGGGCCACACTTGAGCACGTGGCCGTGATGCAGAATGCGGTCGAGCATGGCGGTGACCGCTGCCACATCACCCAGCAGTTTGCCCCAGTCTTCTACGGGCCGATTTGAAGTCAGCAGCGTGCTCGCGCGCTCGTAGCGGCGCATGATGACCTCCAACAGATCCTCGGCCGCGGTGAGCGGAAGCTTGCGCATTCCGAGATCGTCGATGATCAGCAGAGGCACGGTGGTGAGCGTCTCCATGAACTCTCTGCGCGTGCCGTCCACGACGGCCTCGGCCAGCTCGTCGAGCAGCACATGGGTTTCGCGATAGAGCACGCGATAGCCCTGCTGAATGGCGGCTTGGCCGATGGCCTGGGCCAAGTGGCTCTTGCCGGTGCCGCCCGGCCCAAGAAACAATGCATCTTCGCGCTTGCCGATGAAGGCGCATGTGGCCAGGTCGAAGACCAGGCTGCGATTCATCTTGGGGTTGAAGTTGAAGTCAAAGTGATCGAGCGTCTTCTGCGGATCGCGGAAGGCAGCCTGCTTGCGCCGTCTCTCCAGCAGGCGGTCGCCGCGTCGGGTCAGCTCGTCGGCGACCAGGCACGAGATCAGATCGATCGGCGCCATCGCTTCTGCCTGCGCCTGGTGCAAGCGTGTTTCCAGCACGGTGGCGATGCCGCCCAGCCGCAGCTGTCGTAGAGCATGTTGAAGTTCGATGAGGTTCACGGTTTACTCTCCTTTGGTTTTGTTCTCGATGAGGTCACGGTACTCGGTTAGTTGGCGGATCAATGGATCGACCTGGTGCAAGCTCAGCGGCAGTTGCGGATGTCGCTCCAGGTAGCGGCGCACAAAGCGGTACTCGCAGGAGCCCACTTCCAACGCGGCGGCGCAGGCATCCTCGACGCTGGCGGCGCCGTATTTCTTGGCCAGCGACAACACGCCTTGAATACGGCGCACCGCGGTCTCGCCGTGCTCGCGGTGCATGCCGTGGCAGAGCGCGCCGATCTGCTCACCGGCGAAGTCGGCGCGGCACAGCAGTTGCTGCGTGCCCAGCGGTGTGTGCTTGGGGCGGTCCTGGTCTTGGATGCGATGACGGCCGCGCGTCGCGCGCAGGTGCTCACGTAATAACTGGCCGGTGCTGGGGTTCAGCAGACGCACATGCCGGACGTCCCACTGCACACTGACGCGTCGGCCGATCCAGCCCGGCGGCGCGCCGTAGTAAGCTGCTTCGACCTCTACACAGCCGTCCAGGTGCACGGTGCGTTCACCGTATTGGTAATAGCGGAAGGGCTCGATGGGCAGCGGGAGCAAGGCCGGCCGCTCCTCGGCGAACATGGCCGCGACCTGCCGCTTGGTGGTGCCGTGGATGCGCGTGTCTGCCCAGCGCGCTTCCCAATGGTCCAGGTAGGCCTGCGCCTCCTGGGGGCTTTCGAAACGCATGCCCTTCAACGGTGTCTTCTGCGCATGGCCCACGCCGGATTCTACCTTTCCCTTGCGATCCGGATCCGCCACGCGGCAAGGCAACGCGACCACGCCGTAGTGCCGCAGCATGTCCGCGTATACGGGGTTGAGCGTAGGGTCGTAGATATCGGGCTTGAGTACGCCCTCACCGAGGTTGTCGAGCACGACCACTCGCGTGCAGCCACCCAGCCGGCGGAAGGCCTGCTCATGCAACTCGGCCCAGGTTTGCGTGCTGGAGTGGAACACCAGGAGGCGGACCGACTTGCGGCTGTAGCCGAGAGTCAGCACGAACAGCCGCATGCGTCGATACTTGCCGCAGTGCGGGTCGCGGACCATGGGGCCGGTGCCGTAATCAACCTGGGCCTCCTCACCGACCGCCGTCTCGATCACCGCGCAGGCTTCCTTGGATGGGCCGCCGAGCAACTTGCGGACGAAGCGCTGGACGCTCTGATAGCCACCGGCGAAGCCGCGAGTGTCGACCAGATCCTGCCAGATGGCCATGGCGTTGCGGCCGCGGGAGAGCCCCAGTTCGATGGCGTCGCGATGCACCGCACACGCACTGGCCGACGCTGCCGGCGGCGGCGCCGCTTCGGCCTCCGGCGCAGCGCCAAAGTCGGTGGTCACCCCTATGGCCGGTTTTGTGGCGGCCGGCACCGCGGCGATGGTCCCATCGGTATCCGGATGCGCATCGCAGGAATCCTCCGAAGTGGCCAACTCCACGCCAAAGTCGGTGGTCACCTCTATGGCCGGTTTTGCGGGTGGTGGCCCGGCATCGGTTCCGGTGGCCGTCGCGGGCGGCAGGTCGGCGATCGCCGACCGGTGTCCCCACAGACCTGGCGGCCTTACCGCAACCCCAGCTTCTCTCAGATAGGCTGCCGCCGTTTCCCGGCGGACGCCCGTGGCTTTCTGAATGCGCCGCAGCGACCATCCCAGCCGCCCCAGCGCGATGACTTGTTGTTTCGTTTGCTCGTTCAAGACGTTGCTCACATCGACGCAGGGTAATCGCCCTCACGCCTGAGTTAACGTCCTGGTTTAGCAGTTTATCTATGGCCGGTTTTGAAGTGACCCTCTATGGCCGGATTTGGGTGACCCCCGAGGGTGTGCATCGCATCCGATAAAATGTTCCATATTGCTGCAGCCTCCTTTCTAGGGGTTTTGCCTGTAGTCTACGC
>JBIOFT010000263.1:0-3773 GCA_044447375.1 Terriglobales bacterium
CACCCAGCCGATGGAAATCATCGGCCAGGTAAGCTGCACCAGGTAGGTATTGAAGGCAACGAACATTCCCACGTCGATCTTGCCCTGGAGCACCTGCCGTCCGCCCAGCCAGAGCACCAGCACCACGGCCAGGCCGAGCAGGGTCTCGAGCGTCGGCCACAGCATGCCCATCAGCCGGACCAGCTTCAGGCTGCGCCGAATGTACTCGCGGTTGGCGCTCTCGAAGGCCTCGATCTCGGCCTCTTCCTGCACGAAGGCGCGCACCACGCGCGCGCCGGAAAAGTTCTCCTGGGCGCGGGCGGAGATGTCGGAGAACATGGCCTGGATGCGCTCGAAGCGCTCGTGGATCCTGCTCCCGAAGTACTGCACCACGATGGACACCACCGGCAGCGGCAGGAACGCCCACATCGTCAGGCTGGGACTGATGCGATACATGAAGTACAGCGCGCCCACCGTGTACACGACGGTGTTGGCGGTGTACATGATGGCCGGCCCCAGCAGCATGCGCACGGCGTTCAGGTCGTTGGTGGCGCGGGCCATGATGTCGCCGGTGCGGGTGCGCTGGTAGTACGACCACGAGAGGCCCTCCAGGTGGCGGAAAAGGTCGTTGCGCAGATCGAACTCGATGTCGCGCGAGATGCCGATCGCCACCCAGCGGGTCAGGAAGCGGAAGATGCCCTTCACCAGGGCGATCCCCACCAGCAGTCCCGCAGAGATGGCTAGCCTTTCCTGCGTTACCCCTTGGCGGAGGTCATTGATGGCTCGGCCCAGCACCAGTGGGAAAACGATCCATATTCCGTTGTCGAGCAGCACGGTGACGGTCGCGAAGGCCAGCCCGCGCCAGTATTTGCGAAAGTAGGGCAGAAGCGGGCGCAGGTTCCGGCGGACGGTTTGCCGTTGGGTCATCGGGAATTGGATGAGATTCTAGCAAGGCGGGACGCAGGAAGTACCGAGTACTAAGTACCGAGTACCTAGTACCAAGTGGACACCCCGACAAGCTGTCATCCTGAGCCAAACGGCGCTCGTGCCGCGAGCACGACCGAAAGGCCCGTTTTTACTTGGTACTTGGTACTGGGTACTTGGTACTTCTCCTATGTGGGCACTTTGAGAATCATGTACCCGCCGGCGAACGCGAAGATCACGTCCGGGGCCCAGGCGGCGAGCGCGGCGGGCAACTGGCTGACGTTGCCCATGGCCTCGAACAGGCCCGCGGTCACCCAGTAGACCACGGCGATGCCGATGGCGGTGGCCACTCCGGCGAGGGCGCCGCGGCGGCCGGTGGCCAGCGCGAACGGGACCGCCAGCACCGCCATGACGAAGGTGATCAGCGGGTAGGCAAACTTCTTCTGCAACTGCACGCGCAGCCGTACCACGTCGAAGCCGCTCTGCTGCAGGTCGCCGATGTAGCGGCTAAGCTCGTCGTAGTTCATCTCCGACGACTGCTTCACCTCCTTCTTGAAGTAGGCCGGCGGCTCGGCCAGCTCGGCGAAGGTGGCCACGTCGAAGGTGCGGTACTGGCGGATGGCGGCGGTCTGGAAGCCGCGCTCCCAGCCGTCCTCAAAGATCCACTTGCGCAGTTCCGGCGCCCACCGCGCGCGTGTGGCGTAAACCCGGCGGGTGAACTGGAAGGTGGCGGGATCGAACTCGAAGACGGAGATGCTGGCGAAATGGCCGCGGTCGGGATCGAAGAATTCGTAGTAGTAAATGGTGGAGTGCTGGCCGAAGATCCACTTGCGGTCGGGGCGCAGGTAGGTTTGAGCGGGCCTGCCTTTGATCGCGTTCCAGAGCTCGTCCTGGCGCTTGTTGGCCTGCGGCAGCCAGTACTGGTCGAAGAAGAACAGGCCGACGGGGAGCAGCGCCGCCAGCAGCAGCACCGGCACCACCGCGCGATAGATGCTGATGCCGGTGGCCTTCATGGCGGTGATCTCGTTGGCCTTCTGCATCAGGCCGAAGGTCACCAGCACGGCGATGAGCACGGCCAGCGGCATGAGCAAGTACACGTTGCCCGGCACGGCATTGGCCAGGTAGGCGGCCAGCGTCACGGTCGGCACCTGGTTGCGCACAATGTCCCCAAAGAGTTCGAAGACGTTGAAGATCAGGCTGACCACGATGAAAATCGCAATGACCAGCCCCAGATAGAGGAGGAATTCCTGCAGCACATAGTCGTCGAGGATCTGCGGGAAGCGGGTGTTGCGGAAACGCCGGCGCGAGACCGCGCGCTGGAAGGCGCCATGTGCGCGCCGGGTGTGTGCTTTGAGCGCCTGCCAGACCGCCCGCAGCGAGGCGATCTCCATGGGCATGCGGTCCACCCGCCACAGCAGCCAGGCGCCGGCGACGAAGAACATGACGTTGGCCATCCACACCCCCACCGCGGGCGTGATCCGCCCCTGCCGCGCCATCGCCACGCCAATCAGCGAGGCGAAGTAGTAGACGAGCACTAGCAGGATGGTCAGAATGAATCCCGTGGACTTGCCGCTTTTCTTGGCCGAAAGGCCGAGCGGGATGCCCACCAGAGCCAGCACCAGGCAGGCGGCGGGCCAGGCGAAGCGGCGGTGCAGTTCGATGTCGAACCAGGGCGCGGTGGGGTCATCGGCGTGCGCCAATCGCCACAGCGCCGGGGTGGGGATCTCGGCCACCCGCAGCCACTGTCGCGCCCCGCTGGGCATGTTGCTGGCCGGCGTCTCCGGCTCCGGCATGGGGATAGCGATATCGCTTTCCTCGAAGGTGGTGATCTGGTACTGCTGGGGCGCCTTGGGGTCCACGTCGTGCTCGGCGCCGCTGATCAGGTGGAGGCGCAGCTCGGTGGGCGACTGGCTGCTGACCAAGCCGCGCTGCGCCAGGGTGATCTTGGGCGCGCCCGGGGTGCTGATGTCGGCCAGGAAGATGCCCTTCCACAGCGCCCCGTTGGGCGTGGCGCTCACGTCCTGCACGTAGACCACCAGGTTCTTGAAGTGTTCGTAGAAGACGCGGGGCTGCACTTCGTACGATATCTGCGAGCTCTTCAGGCGATCCTGCAGACGGGCCAGCGAGTCGGAGGCGCGGGGCGCGAGGTAGAGCTGATTGCCCACAGCCAGCAGCCAGGCGGTGACCGCGAAAATGGAGATCACCTTCAGGAACAGGCCGGCGCCCAGCCCGCTGGCGCGCATGGCGGTGACTTCGCTGTCGGCCGCCAGCCGGCTAAGCCCGATCAGGATGCCCACCAGCACGCCCATGGGCACGGTGAAGGTCAGCGCCTGCGGCACCGTGAACAGGAAGATCTCGGCCACGCTGGGCAGGGGCGCGCTGTTGCGCACCACCAGTTCCAGGATATGTCCCACTTCCCGCATGAACAGCACGAAGGTGGACAGCCCCGTGCCGATCAGGGCATACCACAACACTTCGCGCAGGATGTAACGGGTGAGGATCCGCACGTCGGTGCCAGCGTAGCATAAGGCCCGGCGGGATGCCGTCCCCGGGCGGGAACGGCACCTACAACGCCATACGCCGCAGGCCGGCGGGGATTTGCGGGAACAGATCCGGATGGGCCGCGGCCTCGAGCGCGCGCAGGCCGTCGAGCAGCGTGGGCGCCGGCGTGTTCAGCAGCTCGTCGCGGACGCAATACACGCGCCGCGAGCGGCCGGCGGAGGTCTCGCTCCACCCGCGCTCGCCCACGATCTTCTCCAGCGGCACGCGGTCACCGGCGCCGCACCAGGCCATCACCATCACCTCGGGATCAGAGCGGCGCACGCACTCGGCGTCGGTCTTGGCGCCGGGCTCGCCCAGGAAGCGTCCGC
>JBIOFT010000264.1:0-3745 GCA_044447375.1 Terriglobales bacterium
GATGAAGGTTGGGCCCAGCAGGCGGCTGGTGCGCGACTTGCAGATCGGCTTTAGAAACACCTTCCAGCGCACGGCGCGCAGCAGGTAGGTGCCATAGATCAGAGCGACAGCGGACAGGATGTGAAGCTTGCCGACGCCGCCGGTCTCGGCCCGGAAGCGGGCCCAGTCGAAGGCGCGCCAGTGCTGCACCTGGAAGTACACCAGGACGCCAAGCACAGCGACGACGACGGCGGTAGTGAGGATTTGCTTCTTGTTCATCCGTGGAGCCAAGCCAGTGGCTTCACCTTAAACGACGCGTAGGAAGGGGTCAATGCAGCCGGCGTTTACCTTGATACGGGGTGGGAAGTGGGTCAGGAGCCCGGAACCGGATTCACGGCTGGTTTGGCAGCGGCGTGGGCGGACTTCGGCACTTCGACTCCGCTCAGGGTCGGGGCGGATTTCGGCGGGACCGCCTTCTTCGCCTGAGACTTCGCCTGGGTCTTCGCCTGCGATTTGTGCGCGGCCACCTTCTTGCGGTTGAAATCGCGAATCACGTTGGAAACGTAGGCGCGGGTCTCGCGATAGGGAGGAACGCCGTGGTACTGCTCCACCCTCTGCGGGCCGGCATTGTAGGCGGCCAGCGCCTTGGCGAGATCGCCGTTGTAGCGCGCCAGCAACTCGCGCAGGTAGCGCGTGCCGCCGTCCACGTTGGACTGGGCGTCGAAGGAATCCTGCACTCCAAGCTTCGCCGCCGTGCCGGGCATAAGCTGCATCAGGCCGCGCGCGCCCTTGGGCGATACCGCCTTGGGATTGAAGCCGCTCTCGGCGCGAATGACGCTGTCAATCAGGTCAGCGTCTATCAGGTGCTTGTCGCTGGCGATGGCAACCACCGATTTCATGTCCACCGCAGCGGCGGGCGGGGCTGCGGCAGTGGGCGGCGGAGGCAGTGGCTCCTGCGATAGGGAAGTGATCTCGGCGGTGGGGACATCAATGTAGTTGTTCTCGTCAGCGGTGGTGTACAGGCGCGAGGTGTCTTCGACCATGCGCCGGTGGTCGAAGCGCATGCTGAAGCCGTTACGCAGTGCGGCGACATACACCATACCCGGTGTGGCGGCAGTCGCGGCCGGGAGCGGCGCGATGGGCGCGTCGGCCAGGGCGGCCGCCGTCAACGCCACCATGCAAATGAATATGTGCGCCAATCTCTTCATTCTGGTTTGGCCGCAGCCGCCGCCATGCCCAACGCTTGCTCGACCGCCGCTGCAACTCCGCTCTGGTCGTTGCCTGCGGTCTCCATCCAGCCATGCTGCTTCAATTCTGGGCAGGCATTTCCCATGATAACCGGGACACCGGCAAACTCAAGCATCTCCACATCATTGTAGTTATCACCAATGGCCATGACCAAGTTACGATCGATACCCCGGTGGCGCGCCCAGCGCTCCAGGGCATGACCCTTGGAGCAGCCGAAATTGAGGATGTCCACGATGGTGAGATCGCGGGCGACATACTCGGTTTTCAGGACCGTGATCTCGTTGTCCATGCCGGCCGCAGCCAGCCGCGCCTGCGCCTGCTGCATGCGCGCCACCGTGCCGCAGAACATCGCCTGGATGGGATCGGTGACCAGGGCGGCCTCCAGCGGCGTCACGCGCTCGATGTAGGCTTCGTTCTTCTCCATCCAGCGGCTGATGGAGCCGTGCAGTTCGTCGGTCCGCTCCAACACCAGCGCGCCGCGGCCTTCGCGTTCGAACGTCAATACCGCATTACCGCGGAATTCTTCCATGTGGCGGAGCAGCTTGCGCGCGGTTGTTGCCGGCAGCTTGTCGGTAAAGAAATGCTCGCCGCGGGTGGACTTGATGACCGCGCCGTTGGAGCTGATGAGCCACAGGTCGAAGCCCAGCGGCTCGGCGATCGGCATGGCAAACATGTGCCGGCGTCCGGTGACCAGCAGGATCTCGACACCGGCTTGGTGTGCGCGCCGCAGCGCTGCGAGGTTGGCATCGGAGACCTGGAACTGGGGATCGAGCAGGGTGCCATCAATGTCGATGGCGATCAGTCGGATGTTCGGCTTCACTGGCCTAATTGTATTGCCGAAGTGCCGAATAGCCGAATTTTCGAATTGCCGCCGGCGGACGATTGTGGGTGACGGGATTCCAGCACGCCATTTATTCTGTTCGCGCTGTCGGTCTGGAAGTTCTGGCACGACCAATGAAACGATGGGCGAAGCAGCAGAGAATTCGGATCCTGCTCATCCTGGCGGTAGTAGGGCCGGGATTCATCACGGCGAACGTGGACAACGACGCCGGGGGAATCCTCACCTACTCGCAGGCGGGGGCGCAGTTCGGCTACTCGCTGCTGTGGACGATGATTCCCACCACGATTGCGCTCATCGTGGTGCAGGAGATGGCGTCGCGCATGGGCGCGGTCACCGGCAAAGGACTCAGCGACCTGATCCGCGAGGAGTTCGGTTTCCGCATCACGTTTTTCATGATGCTGGCGCTGATCGTCATCAACTTCGGCAACATCATCAGCGAATTCGCCGGCATCGCCAGCAGCCTGGAACTGTTCCATGCCAGCAAGTACGTCACCGTCCCCGTAAGCGCGGCGTTTGTGTGGCTGATCGTGGTCAAGGGAACGTACAAGAGCGTCGAAAAAGTTTTTCTGATGGCATCGTTCTTTTACATCGCATACATCGTGGCCGGCGTGCTGGCGGGTCCGCGTTGGTCGGAAGCGCTGGTGAGCACTGTTACCCTGCCGGAGCGCCACGTGTGGTCGAATTCGATGTATCTCTACACGACCATCGGCGTCGTCGGCACCACGATTGCGCCGTGGATGCAGTTTTACCTGCAAGCGTCAGTGGTGGAGAAGGGCGTGACTGCGCGGCAGTACGCGTTCTCACGGCTGGACGTAATCGTCGGCTGCCTATTTACTGATGTCGTGGCATGGTTCATCATCGTGGCTTGCGCCGCGACTTTGTATGTCAGCGGACATCGCGATATCCAATCGGCGGCAGAAGCGGCCCTCGCCCTCAAGCCACTGGCAGGCCGCTATGCTTACCTGCTGTTCGCCGCCGGACTGTTTAACGCCTCGCTGTTTGCCGCCTCCATCTTGCCCATCTCCACCGCCTATTCGGTTTGTGAAGGCCTGGGATTCGAGTCGGGAGTGGGGAAGAAGTTTCGCGAAGCGCCGGTTTTCTACTGGCTCTACACGGTGCTGATCGTGGCCGGGGCCGGGATCCTCCTGATTCCCAACTTCCCCTACGTCAAGGTCATCCTGTTTTCGCAGGTGCTGAACGGCATCGCGCTGCCGTTCGTGCTGGTGTTCATGGTGCTGCTGATCAACAAGCGCGAGCTCATGGGAAACTACGTCAATTCGCGTTTTTTTAACGTGGTGGCGTGGGCGACCACGGCGGTGCTGATCATCCTGACCCTCGCCTGGTTTTTCACCCTGCTCAAGCCGTAAGACTCGGTGGTCCCCAATCGCGAGTTCCTTACCTGCGGGTCGTTTGACCTGCTCCATCCCCCATGAGATATTGATTGGTTTCCAACCAGCAGACGGGCCCATCTGTTCGTGCCCGGGAGAGTGGCCAAGGAGCCGAGATGGTGCGCCTCATTCCCCGCGAAACCAAGTTCTTCGAAATCTTTGAAAACATGGCGAGTAACGTCACCGAGGGCGCGCGCGTGCTGCACCAGATCCTGCAGACTTTCGAGAACGTGGAAGCCGGGGTGCAGAACATCAAGGAGATCGAGCACCGCGGCGACGACATGACCCA
>JBIOFT010000265.1:0-3721 GCA_044447375.1 Terriglobales bacterium
ATGTAGGTGTAGTAACCCTCCTCGTCACGGTGGGCGACATCACCGGTACGGTAGTAGCCGCCGGCGAAGCATTTGGCGGTGCGCTCATCGTCTCCCATGTAGCCGGGCATGAGGCTGATCGGACGCGGGTCGCACTTGATGGCGATTTCGCCGTCGTTGGCCTCGTTGCCCTCGGCGTCGAGCAGCACCACGTGATGTCCGGGCGAGGGCATGCCGACCGCGCCGGGCTTCACTTTCTGTCCGGGGAAATTGGCGAGCGTGAGCACGGTCTCGGTCTGGCCGAAGCCGTCGCGGATGGTGATTCCCCAGGCCTTGCGGACCTTATCGATGATCTCGGGATTGAGCGGCTCGCCGGCGCCGATCAGGTTGTTCAGCTTTACCGGGAAGGACTGGAGGTCTTCGAGCACGAACAGGCGCCACACCGTCGGTGGCGCGCACAGAGTGGTCACGCCGCAACGCGCGACCGCCGAGAGCGTTGCTTTGGCGTCAAAGCGGTTGTAGGCGTGCACGAAGATGGTAGCGCCCGCATTCCACGGCGCGAAGAAGCTGCTCCAGGCATGCTTGGCCCAGCCTGGAGAGCTGATGTTCAGGTGGATGTCCTCCGGACGCAGGCCGGCCCAGTACATGGTGGCGAGATGACCCACGGGATAGCTCTGGTGGGTGTGCACTACCAGCTTGGGCATCGCCGTGGTGCCGGAGGTGAAGTAGAGCAAGAAAGGATCGGTGGCGTTGGTCGGGCCGTCGGGAGTGAAGTCAGGAGATTGTTCGTAGGCTTGCTGATAGGGGATCCATCCCTTGGCCTCGCCATCCACGATGATGCGGGTGTAATCGCCGGCAACACTGGCAAAACGATCGACCGCAGCGGAGGTGGCGATGACGTGGCGGGCGTTGCCGCGCTCGAGCCGGTCGCGAAGGTCCTCCACGGTGAGCAGGGTCGCGGCCGGAATCACGATGGCTCCCAGCTTCATGGCCGCCAGCATGATCTCCCAGATGGCAACCAGGTTGGGCAGCATGACCACGAGGCGGTCGCCGCGGCCGACGCCACGCTGGCGCAGGAAGTTGGCTACCTGGTTGGAGCGGCGCGCCATCTCCTCAAAGCTCAGCTTCAGCTCCGCGCCGCTTTCGTCCAGGATCCAGAGCGCGGCCTTCTTGTTGCCCTTGGAATAAGTGTCGAAGTAATCCAGCGCCCAGTTGAACCGGGTGAGTTGCGGCCAGCGGAATTCGCGATAGGCGGTCTCGTAGTCTTCACGATGGCGGAAGAGGAAGTCGCGCGCGGCAAGGAATGACTTCAAGCCTTCTGCGTGCCCGAGGGTCATGGCGTCGGTTGGCGTGATGCTCATAAGTACCTCTCGATGATTTCGGAGGGGCCGGAGAAAAACCAGACATTATAGTTCGCTTAGCGGCGCCCGGCGCGAGTTTGCGGGACTACGTGGCCCATGGCCAGATCCAAGGCCTGCCTCTCCTCGGCGGTGAGCTCGCGGGACGCGCCCTTGGGCAGATCTCCCAGGACGAGCGGGCCGATGGCGACGCGCACCAGGCGCAGCACTTCGATCCCCAGCACCTCCAGCATGCGGCGGATGTGGCGGTTCTTGCCCTCGTCCAGAACAATCTCCAGCCAGGTGTTGCGCGCGCCTTCACGCAGGATGGAAGCCTGCCGCACCCGGAGAAAGCCCGCGTCCGTGCTGACGCCCTGCATCAACGATCGGACCACTTTCGGTTGCGCGTGGCCAGAGATCTGCACGTGATAGGTCTTATTGAGGTGAGTTTCCGGATCGAGCACGCGCGCGCCCCACTCGGAATCGTTGGTGACCAGGAGCAGCCCTTCGCTGGCCTTGTCGAGTCGCCCAACTGGCGCCACCCAAGGCAGATCCGGGCTCAGGCAGGAGTAGATGGTCTCGCGGCCCTTTTCGTCGGAAGCGCTGGTGACCAGCCCGCGCGGCTTGTTCAACATTAGATAACGCTTGCTGCGGCTGGTGACGGCGGCGCCGTCCACTTGGATACGATCGGCCGCCAGATCGACGGGAGCCTCAGGATCCCGCCGCCGCGCGCGGTTGAGCGTGACGCATCCGGCGCGGATCAGCTCACACGCCCGTGCACGCGAGCAGTAGCCCAGCTTGGACAATGCGCGCGCCAGCCCGATTCGACAAGAAGGTTTGGCCGGTGGCATGTCTCCATGGTAGCCGGAATGTCACCAGAAATTGTGCATAATGCTTGACAGTACACCGGCGGGCTGGCAACATTCGCAGTCCGCCCCCCAGGAGGAGACTGCGATGGTCTGGCATCAGGTCTATAACCCCTTCGGCAACGCCCTACTCTCCACGCTCGTAGCAGCCGTTCCCATTGGCACCTTGCTGTATTTCATCGCCCTCCACCCCCATCGCGACAAACAGGGCGTGAGGCATCTCGGCATCAGTGCCCCGTATGCGGCGTTCTACGGGGTGGTGGCGGCGTTCCTCGTCACCTGCGTGGGCTTCGGGATGCCGCTCCGGTCCGCCTTCTCGGCCTTCGGCTTCGGGGCCTTGTCCGGGTTCCTGGCGATCATCTGGATCATCATCGGGGCTATCTTCCTCTACAATATGACCCTCATCTCCGGCAAGTTCGAGATCGTGAAGGAATCCATCATTCACATCTCGTTCGACCGGCGCCTCCAGGTCCTCCTGATCGCCTTCTCCTTCGGCGCCATCATCGAGGGGACCTCCGGGTTCGGGACGCCGGTGGCCATCGCCGGAGCGGTCATGGTGGGCCTGGGATTTTCCCCCTTCCAATCGGCCGTTCTAAACCTATTGGCCAACACCGCCCCGGTCGCGTGGGGAGCCATCGGCACGCCCATCGTGACCCTCGCGGCCGTGAGCGGCCTCGATCAGCTAAAGCTGTCGTCCATGGCCGGACACCAGCTCCCCTTCGTTTCCGTCCTCGTCCCCTTCTGGCTGGTCACCGCGTTCGTCCTGATGGAGGGGGGCACCTGGAAACAGGCCTGGGAGGTGTGGCCGGGGACGCTGTGCGCGGGCCTCTCTTTCGCCGTCATGCAGTGGTTCGCGTCTTCGACGCAGGCCTTGCACCTCATGACCGACGTGGTCTCGGGCGTCTTCTCCGTGATCTGCACCGCCCTGTTCCTGCGCTTCGTCTGGCACCCCAAGACGCGGTTCCTGCTGCGGTCGGAGCGCGAGGCCATGGCCAAGGCCGGAAAGAAGGCGGCGGTGACCACGGACAAGACGGAGTGGGTGTACCCGTACACCATCGGCCAGACCGCTTATGCCTGGGTGCCGTGGACGATCCTCATCATCTGCTGCGGCATCTGGGGCATACCGACGTGGCGGGTCTACTTGAACAACCTCTTTTCGGGCATCACCTTTAAAACCACCCTCCTCGGCGGCGTGTTTGCGGGCAAGCTCTCCCTGCCGCAGTGGCAAATGCCGGCGCTCCATAACCTGATCCAGCGCGTGCCGCCGGTGGTCGCAGCCACCGCCAAGCCCGAGGCGGCCGTGTTCAACATCAACTGGCTATCGGCGTCCGGGACCGGCGTGTTCGTGGCGGCCTTGTTGTCCGGACTCGCCCTGCGGTTGAGTGTCAAGCAGTGGGGCGACGCCGTAAAGCGCACCGCCCGTCGCTTGGTGATCCCGATCCTGGTCATCGCGCAGGTGCTGGGACTCGGGTTCCTCACCCGCTACTCTGGGACCGACGCGGTGCTCGGTCTGGCGTTCACCCATGCGGGGTTCCTGTA
>JBIOFT010000266.1:0-3667 GCA_044447375.1 Terriglobales bacterium
GGAGGAGGCCAGGCAACGGGAGCTAATCTCGCTGCTGACGGTGGACGAGCGCCGCCAGTACCTGGAGCTGATGGAGCGGGCGGCGCGGCGCCAGCGCGAGGGCATGCCGGCGATCGATGTGCGGCCGCTCACCGTCGAGGAGATCGAGGCCGAGGCAGCGGAGTTGGAGAGGGAGGGGAAATGAGCTACAGCACCTTCGCGTTCGGGCCCAGCATCGTCGGGACCCTGTCTGAATGCGTCCAAGGAGGCGCGCATGACCATCACCTGCGACGGCTGCGGAGTGACCAACCTGACCACCGCCATCAAGACCGAGGGCGGCTGGCTGTGCCGCAACTGCGACCGGGAGAGGGCAGATGCGAACGCGCAGGAGACCAAGGACGGCTGGCCCAGGTTGACGGTGCGCATCAAGGTGCCGGAGCAGAAGACCACGGTCACCGCGTCCGACAAGCTGGACCGGAGGAGGTGGAAGAAGTGAGTCTCTCCCAACACCGCACTCTGGAGCCGCGCCGTCGAGCTATACGTGCTCAGGCGTAAAGCCTCCAACCGCGGCTCAGGCCGGACGGCCGTAAACGAGGCTGCCACAGCCGCTCCTAGGGAGTTCGCGATGCAAGAGTGATCCGCGACAATTAGATTTGCCGGGTCCGACAATTAGATTTGCCGGTAGTCGCCGTCCTGACGGCGGATCCGTGAAATGGAGCAGGGAGGAGCTCCATGGTGACGGACGGGCAGGTCAGGGTGTTGCGGAGGAAGCTACTAATGGAAGGCAAGACGCAGGAGGCGGCGGCCGCGGGAGCCGGCATGAGCGTGCGCAGCGCGCGCCACTGGCAGGCGGGTCCGTATCCGTCACAGGCACGCAAGCCACATCTGTGGCGCACGCGCCCCGATCCCTTTGCCGGGGTGTTCGACAGTGACATTGCGCCATTGTTGGCGGCCGATGAGAGGCGACTGCTGGAAGGGCGGACGCTTCTGGGCGAGCTCGATCGGCGTCATCCGGGATGTTTCTCAGTAAGCCAGTTGCGCACGCTACAGCGCCGGATACGGGAGTGGCGAGCGCTGCACGGACCGGAGCAAGAGGTCTACTTTCCCCAGGACCATCGGCCCGGACGCGAGGCGGCCTTCGACTTCACCAACTGCAACGCTTTGGGGGTGACCATTGGCGGCGAGCCGTTCGCGCACCTGCTGTTTGAATTGGCGCTTTCATACAGCGGCTGGCGTTGGCAGATGGTGGCCGCCAGTGAGAGCTTCGAGGCGCTGGCGGCGGGAGTACAAGGGGCGCTGTGGGAGCTGGGTGGAGTGAGCGAGGTGTTGCGTTCGGACAATCTGTCGGCCGCCACCCACGACCTGCAACGCAGCCGCGGGCGGGCGCTGACCCGGCGCTACCGCGAGTTGCTTGATCATTACGGCCTGCGGGCCAGTCTGATCCAGGTGGGGGAGGCGCACGAAAACGGGGTGGTCGAGCAGGCTCACCGGCGGACCAAATCGACCCTGGCCCAGGCGCTATTGCTACGCGGGAGCTGCGACTTCGCCAGCATCGAGGATTACGAGCACTGGGTGCGTGCGGTGGTGGAGCGTGAGCACAATTCCAGATTGGGAGAGCGGCTACTCGAAGAGCGCCGTCATCTGCGGGCGCTTCCGGCAGCACCGATACCAGCTTACACCACACTCACCGCGCGGGTCCGCCGGTGGAGCACGATCAGAGTGCTGGACCGGACTTACTCCTTACCCTCTCGTCTCATCGGCGAGCGCGTCACTGTACGGCTGTATGCCGATCATCTCGAGGTCTATTACCGCGAGCGATTGATGGAGCGCCTGCCGCGCCTGCACCACAAGGGCCAGGCCCACATCGACTACCGGCACATAATCCGGACCCTGGTGCGCAAACCCGGGGCGTTTGCCCGCTACCGCTGGCGCGAGGAGCTGTTCCCCAGTCTGGTGTTTCGCCGCGCCTATGACGCTTTGCGCAGTCGCCTGGGCGAACGCGCCGACACGGAGTATGTGCGGATCCTGCATCTGGCGGCGAGCCGCGGTGAGATGGTCGTGGAACAGACGCTTTGCACGATGCTCGATCGCGACGAACGGTTTAACGCCGAGCGGGTGCAAAAGACCATCGAGCCCGGCCGGCCGGAGTTGCCGGCAGTCACGATCGCGCCACCGGATCTGCGGCTCTATGATGCGCTGCTCAGCGCGGAGGTGGCGTCATGAATGCCGCGGCGATTTCCGAGCGCACCAGCGAGCTGTTGGTGCGCTTTAATCTGACCACCGCCGGCGCCGAACTGGCCGGCCGGCTGGAGCAGGCCGGGCAGCATGAGGCGCTGGGTTTGGTGCTGGAGGTGCTGGAAATGGAGGCCGAAGCGCGCGAGCAACGCAAAATCGCCCGGCTGCGCCGCGCTTCCCAATTGCCCCCCGGCAAGACCTTCGACACCCTCGACCTTAACGCCCTGCCACCGACGCTGGGGCGCAAGCTGCGCGAGCTGGCCGGCGGCGATTTTCTTGAAGGCGCCGTCAACCTGCTGGCCTTCGGCCCACCCGGGGTGGGCAAGAGTCACGCCGCCTGCGCGCTCGGCCACGCGCTGGTCGAAGGCGGCCACGCGGTGCTGTTCCGTCCCGCCTATCAGCTGGTGCAGGAACTGCTCGCCGCCAAGCGCGATCTGACGCTGCCGCGCCTGTTGCGCCGGCTCGATGCCACCGAACTGCTGATCCTGGACGACATCGGCTACGTCAAGCAGAGCGCCGAGGAGGCCGAGGTGTTGTTCACACTCATCGCCCAACGCTACGAGCGCCGCTCCGTGATGATTACCAGCAACCTGGTCTTCAGCGAATGGGAGCGCATCTTCAAGGAGCCGATGGCCACGGCCGCCGCCATCGACCGCCTGGTGCACCATTCCACCATCCTTGAGTTTAACGCCCCCAGCTATCGGACTGCCGCCCGCCGGCGCACCGGCGCTCCCCCGGCGGATGGCGAACCGGTGACGGTAAGGCGGGGTGCGGGTTAGGGTGCAGATATGGGAAGGCAAAAGCACCCCGGCGGCAAGGCTGGCACGTGGATTGAAGTGAAGGTCATCAAAGGCCGGCCCTACTGGTATGAGCGCACGCGCGTGTACCTGGGCGCGGGCAAGTCACGCATCAAGAGCAAGTACCTCGGGCCCGGGCCGGAGCGAACACCCGAGAGCAGAGCGGCCGAATTGCACGAATGGGCGAAAGCCCACGGTCAGAACCAACCCTCTTCTAATGATGGTGCAACTAACAACTCGAAGTCCCCACCCCGCGCCGCCGCGGACGGCGGGAAAATAAAGGCCCTCAACCCGAAAATCTGTGGATGACGATGGAGGACAAACTGTACCAATAACCCTGGTGACTAACCGGCAAAAATAGTTGTCGCGGTCGGCAGAAATAATTGACGCGGCACAGACGGGAATGGGATTCGAGTCGAATTCACTGTTCAAGGGGCTGGTGTTCGATGATGCGGGTAACCGCATGAGCCCGGCGCATGCCAACAAGGCGGGGCGGCGCTACCGGTATTACGTGAGCCAAGCCCTGCTGCAACAACGCAAGGAAAGTGCGGGCAGCCTGCCCCGGCTGCCGGCGCACGATTTTGAACAGCTAGTGAGCGGCAGAATCGGCGAAGTGCTCGGGGCGGACGCGCGGATGAAGGCGGCGCTGTGTAAAC
>JBIOFT010000267.1:0-3664 GCA_044447375.1 Terriglobales bacterium
CGGTGGTAATCCGTGGCGTCTCTTGCCAAAAAGCTATTTTCGCTCCACCAGCGCTTTTACCAGCCCAGGGATGGTGAATTCCTGCGCCTCGACGTCCACGTGCAGCCCCAGTTCGCGCAGCGTGGCCGAAGTCACCGGGCCGATGGAGGCGGTGGTGATGCCATGAAGTGACTTGGCGGGGTCGTCCGAACCCAGCAATGCCACAAAATTCCGAACCGTCGATGAACTGGTGAAGGTCACGGCTGTCGGGCGCTGGCGGGGATCACTCAGCACCTTCTGCAGGCGCACACGCGACTCCTCCGGCACCACCGTCTCGTAAGCCTCGACCACGTGCACCCGCGCGCCCGCCTTGCGCAGCTCCTCCGGGATCACGTCGCGCGCCACCTTGGCGCGCACCAGCAGCACACGAGTGCCGCGCACCTGCTCCCACAGCGCTTCCACGACGGATTCCGCGACGTACTTCTCCGGCATCACGTCCACCGGCAGGCCGTGCTCCTCAATCTTCTCGCGCGTGGCCGGACCGATGGCGGCGATGTTCAGGTGCAGCAGCTTCTCCGGACCGAATCCCAGCTTCTCCATGCGCGCGAACAGCGCTTCCACGCCGTTGACGCTGGTCAGGATGAGCCAGTCGTAGTTCTCGATATTGTTGAGCGTGGCATCGAGCGCTACGTAAGATGCCGGCGGACGGATCTCGATGGCAGGGATCTCGACCACCGCCGCTCCCAGCGCTTCCAGGTCCTCGGCCAGGCTGCCGGCCTGGTCCTTGGCGCGGGTGATGAGCACGCGCTCGCCGGCCAGCGGCTTCTCGACCGCATGCGTACGCTTGGGATGGGATTTGCCGCTCATGGCTGTTGTGGCGTTGCCGCCGCTTCTCCGTACACCGCGCGCAAGATAGCATCGGCGCCGCGCGCCAGCAGTCTCTTGCCCACGCGCACGCCCAGTTCTTCGGGATCGCTGCCCGTCTGCTGCTCGTGCAGCACCTCGGAGCCGTCCGGTTGGGCCACGATGGCGGTCAGCTTCAGCGCGCCGTTTACAGCTTCAGCATACGCTCCGATGGGTACCTGGCAGCCGCCGCCCAGGGTTCGCAGCAGCGCGCGCTCCGCACTGGTGGTGCGTCGAGCGGCAATGTCGTCGAGGAAGGCCAACTGCTTGAGCGTGGAGGTATCGTCCGCGCGGGCTTCAATGCCCAGCGCTCCCTGCCCGACCGCGGGACACATGACTTCCACCGGCAGGATCTCGCGCACGCGCTCGGTGCGTTCCAGGCGATTGAGGCCGGCGGCGGCCAGGATGATGGCGTCGAACTCTCCACTCTCGAGCTTGCGCAGCCGCGTGTCCACGTTGCCGCGCAGGGGAAAAATGTTCAGGTCCGGCCGCACCGACTTGATCTGCGCCTGCCGCCTCAAGCTGCTGGTACCCACGCGCCCGCCCTGGGGCAGTTCGGTGAAACGGTTGTAGCGCAAGGAAAGAAACACGTCGCGCGGGTCCTGACGCTTCATCACCGCGGCCAGCGTAAAGGTAGTCGCCAACTCCGTCGGCAGGTCCTTCAGGCTGTGGACGGCCAGGTGCACGCGCCGCTCGGCCAGCGCTTCTTCGATCTCCTTGGTGAACATGCCCTTGGTCCCGACCTGCGCCAGGGCGACCTCGGTGATCTTGTCGCCGGTGGTCTTGATGACCTCGATCTCGACCTGATGCCCCTGCGCGCGCAGCAGGCCGGAGACGTGGTTGGCCTGCCACAAAGCCAGTTGCGACCCGCGCGAGCCAATGCGCAGCTTCGCCATCTAGTCCTTGGAGCCGTCGGTGGCGGCCTTGGCTTTGTCTTCGAGGTTGAAGATGCGGCGGATCAGGTCCACCACCGGGCCTTCGCCCTGGTCGCGCGCCGCGCTCTTCAGCGTGGTGATGGGAGTGTGCAGGATCTTGTTGATGATGCCGCGGGTAAGCGCCTCGATGGCCGCATCCTGCTCGGGCGTGGTCTGGCCGAAGCGCCCGCGCAGGCGTTCAACTTCCGCCTGGCGTATGTTCTCCAGGTGCTCCTGCAAGGAAACGATGGTGGGCACCACGTTGCTGGTCTGCAGGCGGGCGGCGAAGCGCTCGACCTCGGTGTCGATGATCTGCTCGGCGCGCGCCGCCTCCTTCTTGCGGTCGGCCACGTGCGCCGACGCCACCTGCTGCAGGTCGTCGATGTCATAGACGAATATGCCGTCCAGCTCGTTCATCGCAGGATCGACGTCGCGGGGCACGGCGATGTCGATGAAGAACATGGGACGGTTCTTGCGGCGGGCCAGGAAGCGCTCGCCGTGCTCGCGGCGGAAGATGGCGTGCGGCGCCCCGGTGGAGGTGATGACGATGTCGGCCTTGTCGGCCGTCTCGTAGAGTTTGTCGAAGTGGATGGCGTTGCCGTGGAAGCGCTCCGCCATCTCCAGCGCCTTCTCGTAGGTGCGGTTGGCTACGAAGATGGACCCGGCGCCGTGCGCGAGCAGGTGCCGCGCCGCCAGTTCGCTCATCTTCCCGGCGCCGATCAGGTACACGGCGCGCCCTTCGAGCGAGCCGAAAATCTTCTGCGCCAGCTCCACCGCTACGGAAGCCACCGACACGGCCGAGGTCCCGATGGCGGTTTCTGAGCGCACTCGCTTGGCCACGGCGAAGGCGCGGGTGACCAGCGCGTCCAGGTGCGAGTTGACAGCGCCCACGCCGCGCGCCACCGCATAAGCTTCCTTCACTTGTCCCAGGATTTGCGGCTCGCCCACCACCATCGAATCCAGGCTCGAAGTCACGCGGAACAGGTGCCGCACCGCCTCCCGCTCGCGGTATTCGTAGAGGTGCTGCTCCACCGTGCAGGGCTCGACCTGGAAATATTCGCGGATGAAGCTGCGCAGGTCGGCGGTGCCGTTGGTGGCGCGCGCCAGCAGTTCCACCCGGTTGCAGGTGGAGACGATCATCGCTTCCTCAATGCCGGCGTGCCCGGCCAGCCGCTTGGTGGCTTCCGGCAGGCGCGACTCGGGAATGGCCAGCCGCTCGCGCACCTCGACCGGCGCCGTCTTGTGGTTCACGCCAATGAGCAGAAAGCGGTTCATGGGGCGATAAACCTGTGCACGCCGCTCACGTAATTCGCCGCCCAGGCCAGGATGGCCGCGAGAAAGGCGAAGGTCGAAAGATACGCCGCCTTCCGTCCGCGCCATCCCGCGTTCCAGCGCGTGTACACCAGCAGCATGTACACGGCGTACATCAGCAGCGACAGCACGATCTTGGGATCGAGGAAGTAGTGCGAGCCGAACTCCGCCTGCGCGATCACCGACCCGGCCACGATCCCGAAGGTCATGAAGGGGAAGCCCAGCAGGAGCGAGCGGTAGCCCATCTGGTCGATGACTTCCAGCGCCGGCAGCCGCGACATCAGCCCGCCCCCCCGCTTCGACTTCAGCGTCCGCTCCTGCAGCAGGTAGAGCAGGCTGGCGGCGAAGCTGAAGAACAGCGCCGCATAGCCGGTGAAGATCAGCGCGACGTGCACCAGGATCCACCCGCTGCGCAGCACCGGCGAGGTAAACTGCGGAGGCTTGAGCCCCACCGCGGCCGAGAACGTCAGCAGAAAGACCAGGGGGAAGACGAAGATCCCCGGGGCGGTGGTGCGATAGCGCACGTACACCACGGTGAAGAACACCATGATGAGGAA
>JBIOFT010000268.1:0-3584 GCA_044447375.1 Terriglobales bacterium
CTGGTTTATTTGCTGCTCACAAGCCGGGAAGATCGAGATCGGCTGTACCGGAGCCAACTTTCAAGCTACCGCGCAAACGACCTCGCGGCGCGGCGGGGCCAAACCCCCCGCTGGCCGTGCCGAAAATACGCTAGTTACACCACAGGCTGTTAACGTCGTGCAGGGCTGATTTTGTATCATCCAAAATGTGCAGGGCCAGCCGCAATTGCCATTTCATGTAAGGCGTGCGAGCGGCATCCAGCTTGGAATCCAGCGCCTCGATTCGCGCGCGTTCACCTTCGATTTGCTTTTCCAGTGTGCTTGCCATAGTTTTCTGAGTGGAGGGGCCGGGCGGATTCGAACCGCCGACCTAGAGTTTAGGAAACTCTTGCTCTATCCATCTGAGCTACGGCCCCGCTGCCCTCAGCTTAGCACGTGGCGCGGGCTGTACCCACCCTGCACAGGAATCAGGAGCGCCGCGCCGGCCGCTACACACCGGATTGAGCATTGATCCGCTCCGCCGTCTTGAAGGCGTCGACCATGCTCCAGATCCAGAGAATCGGGGCGGTTTGTGGCAAGATTGTCTTACCATGAAGACCCGAGTTTCCACCAAAGGACAGGTTGTTCTGCCCGGCCCGATTCGCCGCCAACTTGGCCTGCGGGCGGGCGACCCGCTCGACGCCAAGGTGCATCGCGGACGCATCGTGTTGACACCGCGTAGAAGCCGCCCACAAAAAGTAAGCATTCTCGCTGATCCGCTCACCGGCCTGCCGGTGCTGAGCGCGGGTCCCGAGGCTCCGCTGTTGAGCAGTAAGGAAGTCGAAGAGATGCTCTAGAAACCCAAGGCTAGGCAAGAATCCCGCGGGCGTTCTTAAATTCCTGCTCACTTGCCGAATACCAGCACCACGAAAGTGTTAGGCAGGATCGCAGGACGCGGGCGCGGCTGCCCGAGAACGGGTGGTGGCGCCGGACCGAAATCAGCGGTCACCACGTACACCTGGTGGGTGGCGGGATCGAGGGCCATGGTCCGCGCGCCGCGCTGCGTGGAGACGTTCTCCACCACCGCAAACTTCTCGGGTGTCTCCTCGTGGATCACGGTCAGGGTGCCGTCGCCGTTGGAAGCGTAGGCGTATTGCAACCCAGGATCGAAGCTGGTGGCATCGACGCCGCTTCCGATGGGCAGGGTAGTAATCACTTTTCCGCTGTCGGCATCCACCACCGCCATCAGCTTGTTGGCGCAGCCGGAGAACAGGCGGCGGTGTTCGCGATCGATGGCCAGCCCGCTGGGTTGTTCGCAGGGCGCCAGCGGCCAGCGCGCCACCACCTCCAGCTTGCGGGAATCGAGCGCCAGCAACTGGCTCTTGTCCTCGAGGTTGACGTAGATGCGCCCGCGGCCGTCGGCGACGGCGAACTCCGGCTTCCCTCCCAGCGGCACCGTGGCGGCGACCGTTCCCGTGGCGGCATCGATGGCGGTGGCCTCGCTCGAGCGGCCGTCCATGGCGAACACGCGCTGGCTGGCGGGATCGTAGACGATGGCGTCGGGATTCTGGCCGGTCTTGACCTGGCCGCTGACCGCGAGGGTCTTGGAGTCGAAGATAGTTACCGTGTTGGCGCGGCCGTTGCTGATGAAGCCGCGGCCCAGCTCCGGCGCAAGGGCGATGCCGTGCACCCCGGCGGTGTCGGGAATGTCGCCCACCACCTTGCCGGTGGCCGGATCGAGCACGATGACGTGGGTCGCGCGCGAGATGTAGAGGCGCCCCGAGCCCGGGTCGAAGGTCAGGTAGTCCCAGCCGCCCTCGCCGCCCAGGGGGATTTTCTTGAGCAGGTGGTAGCCGGAAGCGGCAAAGATCGCCGTCGAGGCCAGCAGCAGGAATAAGGGGAGAAGCGACGGCGAACGGAATCTCATGGCCTTCATCCTTCGCGCAGAGTGGAGCGGGATGTTAGCTGCGGGCTCGCCCGGTGGTCAAGTTGAGGGGTTTTGAGCGCAGAGACACAGCATGCTGCGTTTGTGCATCGCTTGGTTTAAGGAGGGACCCTCCCATAGCCCTACGAAGACGCTCCCGCGGGCACGGCTGGGGCAGCCAGGGCTGCACGGGCTTCGCGCACGCCGGTCTGGATATTGGTCTCCAGATCGAGGTGCGGGATCGGCGACCGCGCCACCTGCTCGTAGTACCGGATAGCATCCTGCGGCCGGTTTAGGCGTTTCTGGCAGATTCTGGCGGCGCCCAGGCCGGCTAGCAGCGACTGCCGCTCCGCCGGGTAGGCGGCGGCCAGTTTCTCATACTCCTGCAGGGCTCGGTCGAAGGCGCCTTCCTCTTCGGGGACGCGGCATAGGTCGAGCCAGGTCTGCGCCGGCAGCTTGTCGCCGCCCTGTTGCAGAAATTCCTCATAGTCCTGCCACGCCGCCTGCGGCTGGCGCGACGCCAAGTGCAGGCTGCAGAGCCGCGTGGTGTACGCCAGATAGAGCGGGATATCGGTCTTCCGCAAATGGACTTCGCGCAGCAGGCTGCAGGCATCCACCGAGTCGGGCTTCCTCGCCAGGTAGTCCTTCAGGATGGGCAGGGCTTCATCGAGCTGTCCAGCCTGCACCATGTCGGAAGCCTGGACGATCTCGGGATCGTTTTGCCAGCTCACCTGCTCTTCGATGGCCTGGTTCATTTTGCGCTCCAGCCCGGAGTAGCGCAGCCCGCAGGCGGCGATGGCGCCAAACAGGAAGCCGCCCACGTGCGCCCAGTGCGCGGTGCCGGAGGCGCGGCCGAATAGCGTGCCATAGAGAACCTCCATCAGCAGCCACAGGGGCAACAGCGTATAGGCCGGCGCCTTGAAGGTATAGCGACGAAACAGGAAGATCCACATCATCTCGATCTTCATCTTCGGGAAGCTCACCAGGAAGGCTCCCATGAGCGCGGCAACGGCGCCGGAGGCTCCCAGCGTGGGCACGATGCTGCCGGCGTTGGCCCAGGCGTGAAACTGCAAAGCGGCGGCCCCGGCGACGAGATAGAAGAGCGAATACATCCAGCGGCCCCAGGCGTCCTCCAGCACGAAGCCCGCCAGCCACAGGAACCACATGTTGCCGATCAGGTGCAGCCATCCGCCGTGCAGAAAATTCGCCGTGAGATAGGTGATCGCCCTGGGATGCGCGGGAACGAACGCATACTGCTCGGCCAGCGAATCCGTGCTCAGCTTGGCGTATTGGTCGGAGAGCGAATCCATCTCCTGCTGCAGTTGGTAGGGCTCGTCCACCAAGCGGATGTGAGCATCCCAGGGGTCGACGATCTTGTGGTTCGGGTCCTGGAACATCGCCCATGCGTTGGGATTACTTTTCTTGAAACCGGAGACTAGCTGCTGCGCTTCGGGCGCGAGGGTCAACTCGGGGTGGGTGGCGGCCAGGATCAGGATGTGAACTTTCGCCTTGCCCAGTTCCGGGGCCTGGCGGGTGAGCGCGTCGTGAGTGGCCACAAAGACGATGATGTTGATGGCGATCAGCGCCAAGGTCACCACCGGCCAGCGCCGCGCCGACATGTTGTCATGCCGGATAGGGATCAGCATTCCGTCTACCTTCTCTTCTTGTTCGAAGATGCAGCTAGCTTAGGGGAGTCCTCACC
>JBIOFT010000269.1:0-3536 GCA_044447375.1 Terriglobales bacterium
AAAAGGAAGCTCAAGTGCGACGATTAGTCACGAATCGGGCCACGCCAGGCCCCTGGGAGACGAGGAATTGAAAATGCGTAAACAAAAAGGTTTTTCGCTGATTGAATTGCTGATCGTGGTGGCGATCATCCTGATCATCGCCGCTATCGCTATCCCGAACTTGCTGCGCGCCCGCATCGCCGCTAACGAAGCGTCGGCGGCCGCTGGCATTCGTACCATCAACACGGCGCAGGTTGCGTTCAGCTCCGCCTTCCCGGCACAGGGTTATGCGCCCAATCTTGTGGCGCTAGGCCCCGCAGCCGGCTGCAATCCGCCGACTGTCGCCGGCGGCTGCTTGCTTGACGACGTGATGGCAAAAGACCCGGCTACCAAAAACGGGTACCAGTTCGCGTTTATCGGCGACGGTGCTGTCCCGAGCGGGGCATATACGGTCGCTGGGGATCCTGTTACACCCAACGGGTCGGGTGTTCGCAGCTTCTGCTCCTATGCGGATGCAGTGGTTCGCTTCGAAGTCGGCGCGTTGGTCGGTTCTTGCCCTGTGGGCACACCCCCGCTGCAGTAAGTATCGCTGCTTCGGGAACGTACATTGGTTGGGGGCATCGGAGCAATCCGATGCTCCTTCCTTCCTGTCCCGCAGCAGAAAAAGTTTGGCGACGTACCTGGGGGAGGGTACAAAGCCAGGAAGCAGAGGAGAAATCCTCTGCTTTCTTTTTTGCCTGAAATCATTCTGTCCCGGGCATCCTGTCCACCTCACGTGACAGAAAACGTCACTCCGGGTGCCCTCGCCGGTTGCTCAGGCCCCCGCCGCGATAAAGTACGAAACTCCATCGCCTGTATCCGCAATGGCTTACGGAGTGACTTACGGGTGATCCCTCGCGGGCGCGACGGTACTAAAAGTGCAATATGAACACCGTACATATATCTAGCTTTCTCGAGAGAGGCAATGCGCCAGCATAAGGGATTCTCTCTGATTGAACTTCTGATCGTGGTAGCCATCATCATGGTCATCACCGCCATCGCGGTGAACAGTTATTTGCGTTCCCGCATCGCCGCGAACGAGGCGGCGGCGGTGAGCGCCATTCGGACTGTGAACTCGGCGCAGGTCTTGTACAACTCGACGTATCCCACCGTGGGATATGCCGCCACCCTGGGAAACCTGGGCGGCAGCGGCGGCGTTTGCAATCCGCCAGGTCCCGCCCACGCCTGCTTGATTGACGACATACTGGCAACGGCGCCACACAAGAAGAACGGCTACATCTTCTCGCTGAGCAACGTGACCGGCACTCCCAACGCCACTTACACCGTGATCGGAGCTCCGGTAGCGCCCGACGCTACCGGCACCCGCTATTTCTGCTCGTATGAAGATGCGGTGGTGCGTTTCAGCACGACCGCGCTTGCCGCCTGCGACAACACGGTCGCCCCGCTGCAATAGACGGGGCTTCGCCAGCGGCGGCGCTGCCGCTCGACCTGCAGTCCGCCTTCCCACCGCCCCTCGCTGGGCCATACCTTAAACTGAGATCAACGGCGAGTCCTTGTCCCTTTCTGAGACTTCCCTGCCGGCCAGTGATGGTGAGCCCGGCCACCCCTTTACTTTCGTAATCCCGCGTGCCCCGCTAGCTACTCTCACACCCGAGCCCGTTGCTTATAATTGCCACATCAATTCCAGGGGATCGCCCCGATTCCCACGGCACACAGCTATGACCGCGATTGAAATTCTTGGCCTTGCGAAAAACTACCCGATGGGATTCTGGCGCCAGCGGCCCAAAGTCGCTTTGCGCCCGCTTCATCTGACGGTAGAAGAGGGAGAGGTATTCGGATTCCTGGGCCCAAATGGCGCCGGGAAGACTACCACGCTCAAGCTCCTGATGGGCCTAGTCTTCCCCACCGCCGGGACGGCGCGCCTTCTGGGCATGGAGATGGACGATCCCGGGGTCCGGGCACAGATCGGTTTTCTGCCGGAGCAGCCGTATTTCTACGACTATTTGACCGCTAAGGAACTGCTCGAATACTACGCCCAGCTTTCCGGAGTTCCGGGGAAGGAACGCTCGGCGCGGGCGGAGAAGATGCTGGCGCGGGTGGGGCTCGCGGATGCAGCGCGGCTGCAGTTGCGCAAGTTTTCCAAGGGCATGCTGCAGCGCGTGGGACTGGCCCAGGCCATTCTGCACGACCCC
The DNA here is from genome assembly GCA_044447375.1 of Terriglobales bacterium. Classification (GTDB taxonomy): domain Bacteria; phylum Acidobacteriota; class Terriglobia; order Terriglobales; family Acidobacteriaceae; genus JAHFUA01. The sequence continues at coordinate 2,172 of JBIOFT010000269.1, forward strand.
AGGCTGGTGTTCCTCGATGAGCCCATGTCGGGGCTGGATCCGATGGGCCGGCGCGAGGTGCGCGATCTGATCCAGCAACTGCAACAGGAAGGCAAGACCGTCTTCTTTTCGACCCACATCCTTTCCGATGCCGAAGCGCTGTGTGACCGCGTCGCGGTCATCCACCAGGGAGAGCTGCGCGGAGTCGGCGCGGTGGCGGAATTGACCTCGCGCGTGCACGGCAAGGTTGAAATCATCTTCTGCGCTGCCTCGGCGCCGCCGGCGTTCGCCAGCCTGGGGGCGGAAACCCGCGTGAGTGGCGAACTGGTGTGCGCGGTGTTGCCCGAAGAGAATCAGGAGGCAGCCCTCGAGGCGCTCCGGCGCGAACACCTCCGGCTGGTCTCGGTGACGCCGGTCCGCAGTTCCCTCGAGGACTATTACATCCAGAAGCTTCAGCCGGCGGAAGGCAGCGTGGGGGTGGGAGCATGAACTCACGGGTGTCCAGTGTGGCCTTCAACACGTTTCGCGAAGCGGTGCGCGACCGCGTCCTTTACAACCTGATCGCCTTCGCCCTGCTGCTCTCCGGAGCGGCCATCCTGGTGGGACAGATCTCCATCGACATCGAGCGCCTGGTGGTGGTCAACCTTGGTCTGACGGCGGTTTCGCTGTTCGGCACCATCATCGCCATCTTCATCGGCATTGGCCTGGTCTCGAAGGAGATGGAGAAGCGCACCCTCTACACCGTGCTCTCGCGCCCGGTGCGGCGGTGGGAGTTCATCATCGGCAAGTTCTTCGGGCTTACCGGGACGCTGGTGGTGAATACGTTCTGCATGGCCATCGGGGTATTCGCGGCCCTGCTCTATGTGTCGCACAAATTCCAGTCTTCCGATGCCTGGATCCTGGTCGCGTTGTTCTTTATTGTGCTGCAATTCCTGATTCTGTGTTCGCTGGCGCTGCTATTCTCGTCCTTCTCTTCCCCGGTGCTATCGGCAGTGTTTGCTTTTTCGTTGTTTGTGATCGGCAGCTTTGCCGAGGATCTGCGCGGGTTCGCCAGGATGTCGCACGGTCTTACCCAGTGGCTGGCGACAGGCGCGGCCTACCTGGTGCCAAACCTCTCGGCGCTGAACGTGATCGGGCAGGTGGCGCACGAACAACCCATCCCCGCGCACCTGATTGCCTACAATACGGCCTACGCCCTGGCGTACTCGGCGATGGCCATCTGCGGCGCGGTGCTGATCTTCGAGCGCAGGAACCTGAAATGAAAGGCTCGCGCAAAGTGACAGCGGCTGCGAGCGTCCTGCTGCTGCTCTCGCTGGCCGGTTCCGCCCTCCTTTTGCGGCGGCTCGATCAGGTACGCACCCACGCTACCCTGGAAGAAGTCCTCTA
>JBIOFT010000270.1:0-3523 GCA_044447375.1 Terriglobales bacterium
CGGGCTGCGCGAGTGGGACTTCTACACGGTCCTGTTCGGCGTCGGCCGCAGCCTTGGCTGCATGGCCAACATTACCTGGGACCGCGCTCTCGGTTACGCCCTGGAGCGTCCCAAGTCAGTCACTGTGTCGATGCTGGAGAAGTGGGCTGACGAAGGCGGCCGCCCCGAGGTCACAGCGAAAGCCCCTGTTCCGACTGCTGTTTAAGCCACGGAGAGGTTCCGGCTTCGGCCGGAACCTCTCCCACATATTTGAAGGCAGACCATGGCTGAACAGATCGATTACCGGTGTCCGCATTGCGGGCGTCCGCTGGTGCGCTGGGCCAACCCTCAGCTTGCATCCTGGGACGGCGAATACCAGTACGTTTGCTTCGATGACGATTGCCCGTATTTTGTGCGCGGCTGGCAGTGGATGCTGAGCCAGTTCAACGTGAACGCTTCGTATCGTTACCGGATCGAGCCGGAGACCGGTGACAACGGTCCCTTGCCGGTCTGGTCGCGGGAGGCGCTGCGCGCCAGCATCATCCAAGATCAAGAGAAGGAAGTCACTCATGCCTGAAAACGAACCAGCGGAAAAGGCGATCATCGAGAATTCTCCCCATCTGGGACTGGATGACCGCTTCACCTTCCAGTGCGGCCGTCACCTGGACTGCTTCACCAAGTGCTGCCGCGACGTCTCCATTCTGCTGACACCATACGACGTGTTGAAATTGAAGAAGGGGCTCGGAGTCGATTCCTCGGAGTTCCTGGAGCGCTATACGTTTGTCATGCAGTCGAAGGACAAGAAAATCCCGGCCGTCTTCCTCAAGATGTCTGAGGACAGTCAGAGCTGCCCGTTCGTGAGCGAAAAGGGATGCGGCGTCTATGCGCACCGGCCCTGGGCCTGCCGCATGTATCCGCTGGGCATGGCCGAGCCTAAGGACCCACAGCAAGCCGCGCAGAGGTTCTATTTCATGGTGCACGAGGAGCTTTGCCACGGACACGGCACCGGCGAGGGCTGCTCGGTGCGGGAATGGATCGACAATCAGGGAATTGAGCCGTTCGACCTGAACCAGGTCTCGTTTCGTCAGCTCATGGGCCATCCCGGCTGGGACAAGCCGGAGCTGCTCACGCCCGAGAAGCTGGCCATGTTCTACATGGCTGCCTACGATCTGGACCGCTTCCGCAGCTTCGTTTTCGACACCCGCTTCCTCGAGCTCTTTGATGTGGACGAAGCCCGCGTCGAGGCCCTGCGCGCCGACGATGAAGAACTCCTGGAATTCGCCATGGATTGGCTGGCGTTCAGCCTGTTCCAGGAGAACAAGAGAATGAGGCTGACCCAGTCCGCCAAGGCGCAATACGTGCCTGGCCCTGCAGCCGCGGCGCCGGCAGAGGCTCCGCTCTAGAGGATTATGGCAAGCAACGGATCGCGAAACGGAAACGGCAAGTCGGTCCTGGTGATCGGCGGAGGCATTGCCGGGCTGACTGCGGCGGTCGAGGCCGCCGAAGCCGGATGCGAAGTTTTCCTGGTCGAGAAATCGGCCTTCCTGGGCGGGCGGGTGGCGCGCTTCAATCAGTACTTCCCCAAGCTCTGCCCGCCGACATGCGGCCTGGAAATCAACTTCAAGCGGATCAAGAACAACCACCACATCACGATCTTTACGCTCGCCGAGCTGGAGAGCCTCAGCGGGGCGCCGGGCGACTACCAGGCGGTCATCAATGTGTCCCCGCGCTATGTCACGGACGCCTGCACGCTTTGCGACAAGTGCACGCCGGTCTGCCCGGCCGAGGTCGCGGATGAGTTCAACTGCGATCTTTCGAAGACGAAGGCGATTCATCTGCCCCATCCCATGGCCTTTCCGGCGAAATATGTGATCGAGCGGAGCGCCTGCCCGGAAAGCTGCCATGCCTGCGTGGACGCGTGCTCCTACCAGGCCGTTGATCTCGCACAAAAGGCAGAAAAGAAAACGCTGCAGGTTTCCTCCGTGGTGGTGGCCACCGGCTGGGCGCCATACGATGCCGCCAAGATTGACAATCTGGGCTTCGGCAAGTGCGCCAACGTCATCACCAACGTGATGATCGAGCGACTGGCCGCTTCAACCGGGCCCACCGGGGGCAAAATCCTGCGGCCGTCCGATGGCAAAGAGCCGCGCTCGGTGGCGTTCGTCCAGTGCGCCGGTTCGCGGGACCGCAATCACCTTGCGTATTGTTCCGCGGTTTGCTGTTCGGCTTCCCTGAAGCACGCCACCTACATCCGCAGTCGTTATCCGGACGCGAAGATCACCATCTTCTATATCGATCTCCGGACACCGGGGCACTTGCAGGAGTTCTTCTCCAAGGTGACCGCCGACGGGACGATCGAGCTGATCAAGGGCAAAGTGGGCAAGGTGGAAGAAGATCCGGCGAGCAAGAATCTGCTGGTCACCGCCGAAGACGTGATGAACGGGAAGAAGATGACGCGCAGCTACGATCTGGTGGTGCTGGCGACTGGCATTGTGCCGCAGACGAACGGGCTGCCGGCCGAGCTGGACCTCGACGAATTCGGATTCATCCACAACGGAGAAACAGGGGTGTACGGTACGGGCTGCGTCAAACGGCCGGCGGAAGTCTCAGCGTCGATTCGCGACGCCACCGGCGCGGCGCTGAAAGCCCTCCAGACGACAGTGGGAGCGACGCAGCATGGATAAGAAACTGGGCGTCTACATCTGCAGTGGCTGCTCCATCGGCGAGTCGGTGGACGTGGCCCAACTCGCCAAGGTGGCCGAGAGCGAATACAAGGTGCCGGTCTGCCGCACCCACGCTTTCCTGTGTGGCGCAGAAGGCGTGAACCTGATCCGCGAGGATCTCAAGCAGGGAACCGCGAACGCGGTGGTGATTGCCGCCTGTTCCCCGCGCGTCAAGACGGCTGAGTTTTCCTTTGATCCACGCATGGTGCTCGATCGCGTCAACCTGCGCGAGCAGGTGGCCTGGTGCCACAAGCCCAACGACGAAGAGACGCAGGCCCTGGCGGAAGACGATTTACGGATGGGGATCGTCCGGGCGCAGAAAATGGAGCCGCTGGAGTCAGTTCCGGAACCGATCTCGAAATCCATACTCGTGGTTGGTGGCGGGGTTGCGGGCATCAGCGCTGCGCTCGCCGCTGCCGCCGCGGGCTCGGAAGTCGTCCTGGTTGAGAAGCAGGCACAACTCGGCGGATTCGCCGCCAAGGTCAAGAAAGACATTCCCCGGCACCCTCCCTATACCGAAGCAGGAGTGGACGGACTGGCCAGCCGCATCCAGGCGGTGACCTCGCACCCGCGGATCAAGGTGTTCTGCTCGACCAGCATCACCAAGACCGAAGGCCAGCCGGGCATGTTCGACGTGACCCTGCAAAACGGAGGCCAGCCCTCCACTCATCGCGTAGGCGCGATTGTGCTGGCCACGGGCTGGAAGCCCTACGATGCGTCGAAGCTCTCCGCCCTGGGGTACGGCTTGCCGGATGTCATCACCAACGTCGAATTTGAGCAGATGGCGGTGGCCGGGCCGATCACGCGGCCCTCGACCGGGA
>JBIOFT010000271.1:0-3453 GCA_044447375.1 Terriglobales bacterium
ACACCCTGGACATCCGCGGACTGCAGGCGCTGGTCCCTGGTGGCGAGGCGCAGTCGGCCAGCCTGCGCGGCACCGCTGCCTACTCCGGCCGTGCCACCCAGACCGCGCTGAATTCCAATTTCACCACCCAGGAGACCCTGGTCACGCTGGCCGGCGACACCGGCGGCCGCGCCTTCCTCGACAGCAACGACTTCGGCCAAGTCTTCAAGCGGGTGCAGGAAGACACCGCCACCTACTACATGCTGGGCTACCACAGCAGCAATCCCGCGCGCGACGGCAGGTTCCGCCGCATCGTGGTGCAGGTGAAACGTCCCGGGCTCAAGCTCGAGTACCGCCGCGGATATTACGCGCCCGCCGATTTCCAGCACGCCACGCGCGCAGACCGCGAGCTTCAGTTGGAAGAGGAGCTGGCCTCCGAGCTGCCCACCACCGATCTGCCCGTCTATCTCGCCACCGGCTATTTCCGCATGGCAGACAACAAGTTCTTCGTCCCGATCTCGCTCGTGGTCCCCGGCTCGCAGATCCCATTCACCCGCGGCGGCGACCAGGACCGCGCCTTGGACGTGCTCGGCGCGGTCATGGACGAGAAGAAGCGTCCCATCACTTCGCTGTGCGACACCGTCAAGTTCAACGTGGCGGGATCGCAGGAGGTCCGCCGCAAGAACGTGCAGTACAACAGCGGCTTCGTGCTGCCCGCCGGCAAGTACCACCTGAAGTTCGTGGTGCGTGAGAACCAGAGCGGGCGACTGGGATCGTTCGAGACCGACCTCGTCGTCCCCGAACTGAAGACTGCGCCGCTGAGGATGAGCTCGGTAGTGCTGGCCAGCCAGCTCCAGCCCGCGGCCAAGCGCCGCAACGAGAACCCGCTCATCCGCGACGGCTCCGAGCTCATCCCCAACGTGACCCACGTGTTCTCTTCCGGGCAGCATCTTTATCTTTATTACGAGGTGTACGATCCGGCGCGGCAGAGCAAAGAGAAGCAGCAGGACATCCGCGTGCTGACCAACGTCGCGTTCTTTTCCGGCAAGGTGAAGACCTACGAGACGCCGCTGGTCGAAGCCCAGCAACTGAATGTTCCCGACCGCAAGGCTGCGGTCTTTCAGCTCGACGTTCCGCTCACGTCACTCAAGCCCGGGTTCTACACCTGCCAGGTGAACGTGATCGATGATGCAGCCGGGCGCTTCACCTTCCCGCGCCTGGCGCTGCTGGTAAGGCAGTAGGGGTACGCTTTGCCGGCGCGAAATGCCCGGCTTGCCATGTACAATACCGCCAGCCTCGGAGAGCCCGTGTCCGAGGCCATCCGGCGGAGGCAGGGAAGCATGTCCGATGAACTGGCGGAAAAAGTCCTGTCGGTGATCGCCACCAGCAAGCGCATTCCCCGCGAGCAGGTCTCGCTGGAAAGCACGCTCGAGGATCTCGGCATGGACTCGCTCGACCAGCTCAATCTTCTGTTCGCGCTGGAGAGCGACTTCAACATCTCCATTCCTGACGACGAAGCCAAGTCCATTCGCACCGTGCGCGAGATGGTCGAGGGAGTAAGGAAGCTGGCCGCAGCCGGCGCCTCGGGACAGTCCGCCGCCTCGGTTGCATAGACCATGGCGCCGCGACGAGTGGCGGTCACGGGGCTGGGGGTGATCTGCGCTCTCGGCCATGACGTGCCTTCATTCTGGAATGCCTTGTGCGCCGGGCGCCCCGGGATCGCGCGCATTGAATCCGTGGACATGAGCGCGCTGCGGTTTCAGAACGGCGCCGAGGTGCGCAATTATGATCCGGCGCAGCACTTCGAGCGCGCGCAGGCTGACCTGCTCGACCGTTTCGCCCAGTTCGCGCTGATCGCCGCCCGCCAGGCCATCCGCGATTCCGGGATCGTCTTGACTCCCGAGTTGCGGCCGCGGACCGCCATCGTCACCGGATCGTCGGTCGGCGGGCAGTCCACGCAGGATACGCAGTTCTTTGCGGTGTACCGCAACAACTCCTCGCGCGTTCACCCTTTGACCATTCCGCGGATCATGCCCAATGCCGGCGCCAGCCACATCTCGATAGAGTTCGGGATCTCGGGGCCGGCTTACACCGTCTCAACCGCTTGCGCTTCCTCGAATCACGCCATTGGGCAGGCGTTCTGGATGGTGCGCGACGGCGCAGCGGACTTGGCAGTCGCCGGCGGCAGCGAGACCCCGTTCAGCTTCGGCTTTCTGAAAGCCTGGGAAGCCATGCGCGTGGTCGCTCCCGATACCTGCCGCCCGTTTTCGCGTGACCGCCGCGGCTTGATCCTGGGCGAGGGCGGAGCCATGCTGGTGCTGGAGCCGCTGGAGCGCGCGCAGGCCCGCGGGGCGCCCGTCTACGCCGAGCTCGCCGGATTCGGCATGTCGTCCGACGCCGGCCACATCACCACGCCTTCCACCGACGGGCCGGCTCGCGCCATGACCGCGGCTTTAGAGGACGCGCAAATCAGCCCGGAAGCTGTGGGCTACATCAGCGCGCACGGCACCGGCACGCCCAGCAACGATCCCACGGAAACCCGCGCCATCCGCCAGGTATTCGGCGCCCACGCGGGCAAGCTGGCGGTAAGCTCCACCAAGTCAATGCACGGACACGCGCTGGGTGCGGCCAGCGCGTTGGAGGCAGTCGCCACCGTCCTTGCGCTGCGCCACGCGGTCCTTCCTCCCACCGCCAACTTCACCACGCCCGACCCAGAGTGTGATCTCGACGTGGTGCCCAACCAGTCGCGACCGGCCGAGGTGGAGTACGCGCTGTCGAACGCGTTCGCGTTTGGGGGATTGAATGCGGTGCTTGCGTTCCGCCGGGTCTGACCTCAGGGGCTAAACCACTCAAAACCGCAGAGGACGCCGAGGACGCAGAGGGTTTTCGTGTTCTCGGTTTCCTCTGCGTCCTCGGCGGTTCTAAGTCTCAGAATCACTACAGGCCTGCGCTCTCGGCCGCCAACTGCGCGATCGCGGACCAGTCTTTCTCCCCCAGCCCGCGCGCGATCCCGGCCACGAAGCGGGCAGCTCATTTAGTCGCTAGAGTCCTCGGCCATGATCTTGTCGAAAAGTTGCTTTGTGGACATGCGACTCTCATCCTGAGCTTCCTCGTTACTCGTTGGCTGATTTCCAATGCACCAGCACGCCCACCGAGACCTTTGAAATCGCCCTTCTTCCCCCAATCCCAGTCTTTCCCTGAACGCAAGATTGTAAGCATCTGCGTAGCCTTGAACTGATTCAGCAACAGCGCCCTGTCAATTACCTGAGCGCCGATGAAGCATATGGCCCACAATCCTGAACCACGGAGCATGATGTATTCTTTCGGCGAAGCCCACGCCTTGGGTTGCCATTTTTTGACAGCGTTGAAGTAGTTCCTGATGACCCTATATTGGGCCTCCGCATCTTCCAAGTGGGGCAATTGTGTCGACCTGCTGAGCATGTATTCGATGCCTGTCTTCAGCCCGCGAAGCGG
>JBIOFT010000272.1:0-3452 GCA_044447375.1 Terriglobales bacterium
AAGCGCTACAACTTCCAGTTCGGCACCGAGATTGGATGGGAGATCCAGGGAGGCAAGCTGGGACGCATGCTGAAGAATCCGTCCTACTCCGGCATTACCCCCGAGTTCTGGAATTCCATGGACGCCATCTGCTCGCGCGACCAGTGGACGCTGTGGGGCACGCCCAATTGCGGCAAAGGCCAGCCCATGCAGACCATGGGCACCGGACACGGCGCCTCGCCGGCAAGGTTCAAGGGGGTGAAGGTGGGGAGTGCGTATAAGGGCACTTAGCAATTAGCGGTTAGCAATTAGCTAAATGCCGGAGGTTGAAATGAAAGACTTCAGGAACTTAACTGTGTGGGACAAAGGGCATCAACTGACGCTCGAGGCGTACAAGGCAACCGCGAAATTCCCTCGCGAAGAACAATACGGTTTGAGCTCCCAGATCCGGCGGTGCTGTGCGTCTATTCCAGCCAACATCGCCGAAGGATGCGGGCGTCGCGGGAATGCCGAGTTCCACCGGTTTCTCCAGATTGCTTCGGGGTCGGCGAGCGAGTTGGATTATCACTTTTTGCTCTCGCATGACCTCGGCCTCCTGTCTGATTCAGATTACCGAAAGCTTTCGCAGTCTCTGCTGGAGCTGCGGCGAATGCTGACATCGCTGATCCAAAAGGTAGACAGCGAACGATCTCGGGTGGCCTGAATGCTAATCGCCAAGTGCTAATTGCTAAATGCTAACTGCCAATAGCCAAATGCTCACTCACGAAAAAGCCGAAGAGATCTTCCTGCGCCTGAGCCGCCATTGCAATGCGGACGGGATGGAAATGCTGATTGCCGGCGGCCACTCCGCGCTGACGCGATTCGCCAACAACACCATCCACCAGAACGTCGAGGAGGAGAACTACGTGGTTTCGGTGCGCACCGTGATCGGCCGCAAGACCGCGCGCGCCACCACCAACAAGCTCGACGAGGCGAGCCTGCGCCGCGCCGTGGAATCCGCCGAGGCCATGACCGAGGTACAGCTCGAGGACCCCGACCTGCTGCCCTTGGCGCCGGCGCCGATGACCGACGGCCCTCCGACCGAGCGCTACTTCGAGAACACGGCGGCGGTCACTCCGGAAGACCGCGCCAGCGCCGTCGAGAGTATTGTCGCCGTCGCCAAGAAAAGCAATCTCACTGCCGCCGGCATCTTCTCCAGTTCGCGATCGGTGGAGGCCATCATGAACTCGCGCGGGCTCTCCACCTTCCACGCCCAGACGTCGTCGGAGGTCTCGATCACCATGCTGGCGGGTGACTCCTCCGGCTGGCAGAAGGCCAACTCGCCCGACGCGCGGAATCTCGACCCGGTGGCGCTGGCCGAGACCGCCGCCCGCAAGGCGCGCGACTCCGCCTCGCCGCGCGAAGTCCCGCCCGGCAAGTACACGGTGATCCTGGAGCCGGCCGCGGTGCTCGACTTGGTGGGCTACATGTTCTTCGATTTTGGCGGGCTGGCCATCCTGGATCAGCGGTCGTTCCTCACCAACCGCGTAGGCACGAAGCTGTTCGGTGAGAACATCACCGTGAACGACGACGTCTACCATCCGCTGCAATCGGGCGCGCCCTTCGACGGCGAGGGGGTCCATCGCCACCAGGTCCGGCTGATCGAGAACGGCGTGGTTAGGAACCTGGTGTATGCGCGCGGCACCGCGGAGCGGATGAAGAAATCGGAGCACGCCTCCAAGGTCGGCCGCATCGGCCCCACGGGCCATGGGTTCCCGCTGCCCAACGAAATCGGCGAAGCTCCCATGAACATCGTGTTCGAGGCCGGTCCCGAGGATTCGCGGCGCAGCCTCGAGCAGATGATCGCCTCCACCGAACGCGGCATCCTGGTGACCCGCTGCTGGTATATCCGCGAGGTCGATCCCTACGAAAAGATTCTCACCGGCATGACGCGCGACGGCACCTTCTGGATCGAGGACGGGAAGCTCCGCCACGGGTTGCGCAATTTCCGCTTTAACCAGAGCCTCATCCATATGCTGAGCAACGTCACCGAGATGGGCACGCCGGTGCGGGCTAGCGGCGAGGAGTCGTTTGACATGGTGGTGCCGCCCATGAAGGTGCAGGGTTTCAACTTTACCGAGGTAACCAAATTCTAGATAGCGTTACCCTTAAGTAACTTCTCGAAAACCGCGCTCCGGGTGTAAAAGAGATGAGTTAAGCCATCATTAAGTCTTTAAAGGCCATTCATGAATAGAGCGGAAGATCTGCGGAGTTCGACGCGTTTTCCCATCAAGCTGCCGGTGGAGGTGCGGGCGGACGAAGCGGCCCAGTTGCCGGCGGAAACCAAGGACATCTCCGCCGGAGGGGTGCTGTTCTATATGGATACGGCCATGACGGTGGGCTCGCGCATCGAGTTCAACATCTCGCTGCCGGCCGCGGTCCTGGGCACTCCCAATGCCGTGAACGTGCAGTGCGTGGGGCGGGTGGTGCGCTGCTCCGATGAAGGTTCGCGGCGCGCCGTGGCCGCCGTGATCGACGAGTACCGTTTCGAGCGTGCCTGAGGGGGAACGAGCCGGTCGTAAGGCGGGCGTAAGCCACAATGGGGAACGAACCAGCCAAGCCAGGGAATAACCAGCAGCCGGAGAAACCGGCCGCGCCGGTTCAGGCGACAGCCTCCAGCCCCAATCCCATCAAGATCCTGATTGCCGACAGCCAGGCCATCTACCGCGTGGGTATCCGCAAAATTTTCGCCCTGGAAGATGACCTGCGGGTGGTGGCCCAGGCGGAAAGCCTGGGGCAGACGCTGGCCGCCGCCAGCCGTTTCGAGCCCGACGTTGTGCTCATGGAATCCGCCATGTCGCCGAATCCCGCTGGGGCGGTGGCCGAGGTCCAGAAGCGCGTCCCCAACGCCAAGCTGATCATCATCGCCGGCGAGTCGGACGAGGACGACACGGTGGAATACCTGCGCCGCGGCGTGCGTGGCATCATCAAGCGCTCCGTCGCCCCGGAACTGCTGATCAAGTGCGTGCGCAAGGTGGCCGAAGGCGAGACTTGGCTGGACAACCAGGGTGTCAACTGGGTCATCGAGGCCTACCGTACCCAGACTTCCCATCCCAGTGCCGCCAAGCCCAAGGGACGCCTGACGGACAAGGAGTTGCTCATCGTCGCGTGCGTCACCCAGGGCATGAAGAACAAGGAGATCGCCACCGAGGTCGGCACCACCGAGCAGGTGGTGAAGAATTACCTGCGCAAGGTGTACGACAAGCTCGGCGTCTCCGACCGCCTGGAATTGGCGCTGTACTGCATCCATCACCGCCTGCTGCAGGGCGTCAAGGTGCCCCGTCCGGGAGAAGCCTCACCCGCCAAGCCGGTCGCCGGCGTAGGGCCATCCGAGGCCGCTTCCGCGTCCAGCCACAAAGCCTAGAGCATTTCCCGCGGCATACTGCGTCTCCGCACTCATGAATAATCGGGGCGGGGTCATGTCTTAGTTCGGT
>JBIOFT010000273.1:0-3446 GCA_044447375.1 Terriglobales bacterium
GGTCAATGTTGAACGAAAGAATATGATTCAGCAGGTCGTAGCGCGGCGCAATCGAGGTGAACATCTCCCGGACGGCCGCTGCCGCCGACTCGCGGTCTGGCGCACCGGCGGGAGCCGCGCCCGCGATTCGCTGATTCACCCCTTGATCCATATGATTTTTGCAAGTGGAGAGCCGGGCGTCCCCGCCCGGCGGGACGGGCGAGACGCCCGTCGCTCCATTGTATGAACCATCGCGGGATCACCACTCTTAATCAGTTCAGCGTTGAGTGCAGGCCTCCCGCGCCGGCTTTGAATTCAATGTTCCCCTGCGCAGCATCGGCATCGCAATTCCAAAGGCACGCGCCGCAGTACACACACTTCTCGCGATCGAAGGCGGGCACGGCCTCTTCGCCGCGAGTGATGGCCTGGCCTGAGCACATTTCCACGCACAACTTGGTTTCACAGGCGCGGCAGAGTTCGGGGCGGCGAAAGGTCACGTGATTGGCGTAGCCCGGCGGGGCCTGCACTCCCCCTCCCATGAGCAGAGCATCCTGGTGCGAGATGAGCAGTTTGCCATCCATTGGAATCTCGGGCCAACCACAGCGCTCCATGATGCGGTCGTGTAGCGAGGTGCCCTTGGCGGCGCATTCCTCCTGCATCTGTTTCAGTTCGGCGGGCGAAATTCGCGATCCGAATGTTTCCTCAAGCGAAGGCTGATAACTGGGCGCCGGACGCGCCGCTGGCGTGACCCGACCGCCGGTCAAGCCCGCGACCGCCATGCCGATCATTCCGGTGACGACGCCCTGTTGGAATCCATTGCGCGCATCGGCCGCGATCTTCGACTCGCGATCGACCCAACTCTCGCGGCGGCGGCGCACGTACGTTGCTTCGAGGTTTTCGCGCGTGAAGGGACGTTTCTGTTCCGCCAATTCAATGACCGCTTCCGCCAGTTGCACGCCGGTGGTCCAGGCTTCATCCACGCCCGAGCCGGCGAGCACGTTCGTGCTGCCCGAGCCCTCGCCGATGCGGGCATAGCCGTTGCCCGCCAGGAATGGCTCGCCGTGGCGGCCCGATTCCTGCAGCGACTTCGCTCCCCACGACTTCAGGGTTCCACCTTCGAGATAACGCCACAAATAAGGATGAAGCATGAAGTGTTGCAAGTAGCGATAGGCGCTGCGGACCGGACTGCCGAACCACGATGGAACAAAGATGCCCACGGAGGCCAGCCTGTCGGGATGAACGTAGAGAAAGCCGAAAATCTCCGGTTCCGGGAAGCCGATGGTGTGCAAGACCGTGCCGGGTTCCAATCCGCTATCTTCGCGAAGCTCGACGACCATCTTCATGCCGAGCGCCCATTCGCGGGAGCCGTGGCCTTCGGGCATTCCTAGCTGCGCGTCGATCTTGCGCCCGACCGCTCCCACCGGGCCGTCGCCTACTACCGTCAGCGCGGCGCGCAAGTCCATGCCCGGCGTGAAACCTGTGTCGGGGCATCCTTGAAGATCGGTACCCTGATCGGCGAGGCGCACGCCGGTAACGGAGTCGGCTTCAATCAGTGGCTCGGCGACCGGCATTCCCGGCCAGATTTGCACCACACCGGATGCCGCCACTTGATCGCTGACCCATTGGTTGAACTGACCGAGCGACAGCACGAAGCCGTCGTGTTTCTTCATGAAGGGCGGGGTGTAGGGTAGCTCGAAGGCATCGTGCTTCAGCCCGAATAGGAAGCTCAGGGAGCGCAGCACGCGGTCGGCAGTCTTGAACGCGAAACCGCGCCGACTTGCCCCCACCGGATCGGGCAGGTATACGAGCTTCTCGTTCTTGACCGCCGCCGACATGGGAATTTGCGTTAGGTCAACGTCGGGGAAACTGCCGCGTATTCCACGGGCCCTGGTGACCGCGCCTGAGACTCCGAAGCCCAGGCCGTCGGCGCGCTCGTAGCAGATTACCTGCAGAGGCAGGCCTGGGGAGGCCGTGCTCTCCAAGCGCACCGAGCCATCCGCGTTCAGCAAGCTGCGGCTCAAGGTCGTCAGGAAGCCGCCCATCGCGGGACCGAAGCCCACGCAGGCGATGTCGACCGTCATCTGCTGCCGCTCGATTGCCGCGGCCGGTTCTGAGGAATCGGCGCTCATGCGGGGTAGTCCAGCGCCTCCGGAATCATGAGCTTCGAAATCGCTTCGGCGGCTCGGTCCTTCGACAAGCGGCAGCCTGTGAGGCAGGTGGCGAGCTTGGTTTGCAACGCGAGAAACTCCTCGGCTCCATTGCACTTCGCACAGGGACCGGCTTTTCTGGGATGGGAGCCATCGAGTGCGATGACATCCAAGCCATAGGAACCGATTCCCGGAATAATGCCTTCCAGCGAATCCAGCTCGTCTTGTTGGTAGCAGCCGCGGTATCCCGCTTCGTCCCACGCGGGGTGGCGGTTGTATCCGAACACTAACTCGGCGCAAATTCGGGACACTTCTCCACTGGCGCGCGCCGACTGCACGTGACACAGGTCAGTCATAAAATTCACCAGGCCGGCTAGACCCTCGGCAACCGCGGGATCGCTTGGTCCACGGCGTTCCAGTTCGAGCGCATCGAGAATCTGGCAGCGTGCCGCCAGCAGCCAGCAGAGCGCGTCGGCCAGTGGGAACGTCACTCCCTGACGCGCGCCCTGGTAGAGCCGACTGCCATCAGCATCGGTCGAGCGCTGCAAACGATCGAGCGTCCACAACCACATTCCCATCGCCGTGGCCAGCGTGCACGCGCCGGTGCCGGGACGCTCGCTGGCGATGCCTCGCATCTCCGCAATCCACGCCTTGAACTGCGCGAGGAAAAGCGGGTTGGTCATGGTGATCGAAAGTTGGCGGCGTTGCACCGCTTCCGGCCCCTCGTAGGTCGCCTCCAACTGTGCATCCATCCACTTGTTGCCGAGGAAGCCCGGACAGTCTTCGGTGATGCCGTAGCCGCCCATCAGGCTGACCGCTTCACGCATCATCTGCGTGCCCCAACCCGTGTTCCACAGCTTGGTGGCGGGACACAGGACGTCGGCTAGAGAGTCCAAAAGCACGAAACGCAGAAGCGTGTCCGATTCCAGTTGCGCTCGATGGGGATCGTTGGCCGGCAAGCGGACCAGATCCGCCGCCCGCTCGGAGGCTTCGCGATGCGCCTTGGCGCGCGCTTTGGCAGTGATGATTCCCTTCTTAGACAGCAGTTGGTCAGCCTCACGCTCGAGCGGGTCCAGTTCATCGAAGGCCCGCGCCGCCGCAAATCCCAGGGCCGCGCTGGCTTCGCCGGTTGCCCACACGTCCACCAGCCGGTGCAGTGCGTCTTCGCGCGCCTGCAATCCGAGTTCATAACGCACCGATCCTGGCGTCGCCGTTTCCCCGCCACGGAAGCGTCCGCGCTGATAGCGAATGACGGGCTCGACCGCCGAGAGCAATTTCGCCGCCGTCATCACGCCCACGGTCACGCGGGTCCGGCGGAAC
>JBIOFT010000274.1:0-3359 GCA_044447375.1 Terriglobales bacterium
AGACCGGCTAAAAGAAATCATCACGGTGGCCGGAGTGGATGCTGCATTTCTGATTGGAGGCTCGCAGGCGCTGGTCCGAAGCGGGCGGCAGGCGGCGCGCCATGCGAACCGCGCGATTGCGGGCGTGATCGTCTATCGCTTCCCGGAGATGGAGGAGATCGAGAGGACGTGCGCGGTGCGGCCGCTCAAGTTCCCCTACGTGCCGGGCCTCTTGAGTTTCCGCGAGATTCCGGTGGTGCTGGCCGCGTTGGGAAAACTGCGCCATTTGCCGGACCTAATCTTATGTGATGCGCAGGGGTACGCGCATCCGCGGCGGTTTGGCCTGGCGAGTCACTTGGGAGTGCTGCTGGACTGCCCGACCATCGGCTGCGCGAAGTCGCTGTTGGTAGGGAAGCACGCCGAACCACCGCGGGCGCGCGGGGCGTGGACGCCGATTGTGGATGCGGATGCGCGTGGCCGGGACGAAGTCATCGGCGCGGCCCTGCGGACGCGGGAGGGCGTGCAGCCCATCTATGTGTCGCAGGGGCACCGCGTGAGCCTGGCAACAGCAATCCAGCTGGCACTCCAGGTCTCGGACGGGTTTCGCATTCCGCGGCCGACGCGCGAGGCCGACCAGTACGTGCGGGCTATCCGGCGCGCGGCATTCGAGCGGGCGCATGCACGACAGATGTAACTGGTTATCAATCGCTTTTGCCGATATGGCGAATCGAAAAAACAGTTTTTGTGAAAACCGGACGGTCGCTATAATCACGCCCGGCCCCCACATTTTACAGGCGCAGAAATGCGCCCGTTCAGATCGGAAAAAACATGCGAAATAGTCGGCTTATCTCTATCGGCTTGCTCTTTTTCCTTGGCACGGCGTGCCTTCCGGCGCTCCTGGCGCAAAGTCCGACGGGTGCGCCCGCGACGGTATCTGCGGCCGTGGTGGCGCCGTCGCTCGTGACCCCCGAGCGCCTCGACAAGCTCGAGCAGCAGGTGGCCAACGCGCAATCCTCGGCGGACAACGCCTGGATGCTGACGAGCGCGGCGCTGGTGCTGCTGATGACCGGGCCGGGGCTGGCATTGTTCTACGGCGGGCTGGTACGGGCCAAGAATACGCTGGCCATCATGATGCAAAGCTTCGGGCTGATGGCGCTGATCACGATACTTTGGGCGCTGGTGGGCTACAGCCTGTGCTTCGGGAGCGGCGGAAGCATCCTCGGCGGTTTCGAGCACATCTTCCTGCGAGGCGTGGGCGGGGATCCCAATGTGGCGTATTCGGCGACCATCCCGCAGCAGACCTTCATGATCTACCAGCTCATGTTTGCCATCATCACCCCGGCGCTCATCACCGGGGCGACCGCCGAGAGGATGAAGTTCAGCGCCACCGTGCTGTTCACGACGCTGTGGTTCTTCGTGGTGTACTGCCCGCTGGCGCACATGGTGTGGGGCCAGGGAGGGCTGCTGAACGCAGCTCTGGGCGGCAAATTCCCCTGCCTGGACTTCGCGGGCGGGACCGTGGTGCACATCAGCTCGGGTGTGTCCGCACTGGTCTGCGCGCTTTACCTGGGCAAGCGCAGGGGATATCCGAGCCAGCCGATGCCGCCGCACAGCATGGTGCTGAGCTTCATCGGAGCGTGCCTGCTTTGGGTGGGGTGGTTCGGGTTCAATGCCGGGAGCGCGTTGGGATCGGGCCGGCTGGCGACCAGCGCGTTCGTGGCCACGCATTTTGCCACGGCGGCCGCAGCGGCGGGCTGGATGGTGGCGGAATGGATCCGCAACGGGAAGCCAAGCGCCCTGGGCGGAATCTCAGGAGCCGTGGCGGGGCTGGTGGCGATCACACCGGCCTCAGGGTTCGTGGGTCCCATGCCGGCGCTGGCCATCGGGCTGACCGCCGGGGTCGTCTGCTACCTGATGGTGACCAAGGTGAAGACCTGGTTCGGTTATGATGACAGCCTCGACGCTTTCGGCGTTCATGGTGCGGGAGGAACGATTGGAGCGTTGTTGACGGGCGTGTTTGCGTCGGGCGCCGTCAATGCGATTTTTGGGCAGGATGCCAACGGAAAAGCTTTGCCGGTGGGGTGGCTAGACCGGCATTGGGGACAGATCGGAAACCAACTTGTGGGCGTGCTGATCGCTTGGACGTTTGCGGCGGTGGGCACCTTCGTGCTCCTGAAGATCGTGGACCTGGTGATGGGCGTGCGGGTGACCGAAGAACACGAAATCGAAGGGTTGGACGTCACGCAACACGGCGAAGAAGCGTATAACTTTGAGGCGTAATCGAGCAGAGGAGCGAAGCGAACATGATGAAAGTCGAAGCGGTCATTCAGCCGTCGCGTTTTGAAACCGTCAAGGAGGCGCTCCGCGAAGCCGGCGTGGAGGGCATGACGGTGATTGAGGTGCGCGGACACGGCCGGCAGAAGGGCCACACAGAGGTCTACCGCGGGCGGGAATACACCGTGGACCTGCTGCCAAAGATGAAGATCGAAATGGTGCTGCCCGACAAGCTCGCCGAGCGCGCCGTCGAAACTATCCTGAAGTCAGCCAAAACGGGTAAGATCGGAGACGGGAAGATTTTCCTTTCGCGCGTGGACGAGGCCATCCGCATCCGCAACGAGGAGCGCGGCGAGAGCGCGCTCTGAAGCGGCCGGGGGCAGGCCCGCTCCTGCTCGCGGGATGGAGCCGGCCGGGCGTGCGCAGGCCTTGTTCATGACCGTTTCTTCACTGCAAACCGGAGTGCCGCCAGACTGGGCGGTGTATTGCGACGCGGCGCGCGCCAAAATCCAGGAGACATTTGAGTCCTCGGGCGACGCCACGCGAGCGCTGGCTGAACAGAGTGCGCTGGCCGACGCCGTGGTGACGCACCTCTTCGCCCAGCACGTGACGGCGCCCCTGGATGCGGCACGGAAGTTGTGCCTGGTGGCCGTGGGCGGCTACGGGCGAGAAACGCTGTTTCCTCACTCCGATCTCGACCTGCTGTTTCTCTTCGACAATGTGAAAACCGAAACGGCGGCGAAGGCCGGCATCGCCGAGATGGCGCGCATTCTTTGGGACGCGCGGTTTCGCGTAAGCACCGCGGCGCGAACCCTCGAGGAGTGCGCGGCGGTCCGCGAGGACAACGTAGAATTCCATATCTCGCTGCTCGACCGCCGGCTTCTGGCCGGAGATAAACAGCTCTACGAGAAGTTCGACCGCGTGGTCGTGCCGGCGACGATGCGCCGGGCGCGCTCCATGGTGGTGGCGCACCTGAGCCAGCTCGCGCAGCAGCGCTACGAAAAGTACGGCCACACCATCTTCCATCTCGAACCGAATGCCAAGGAAGCCCCTGGAGGGCTGCGCGATTACCACCTGGCGTGCTGGCTGCAGCAATTGGGAGACGG
>JBIOFT010000275.1:0-3349 GCA_044447375.1 Terriglobales bacterium
GGATATCGCCGAGTTCGTGCGCGTGCTGCGCTCCACCGCGTTCAAGAACGGCGACGACATGGCTCGCATCGACCAGGCCACCGCCGCCTTCCTCGAAGAGTACCTCGGCCACTTGCCGGAAGCGGCCAAAACCCTGGGCTGCTACTGGGCCAGCTTCAGCTTCCACAGCTATCTCGGCGTGGTGAAGAAGACGCGCGACAAAGCACGCCGGACCTGGCAGGAGTTGATCGACTTTTATAGCAACGAAATCCGCTGCGCCTTGCAATACGGGATATGAGCTCAAAACGACGGCACAAACCGCTTGATGGAGGACAGGCTGCCACTGCGCCGACGCGCACCCTGCGCCGGCTTTGCCGCTATGCCCTGCGCGCCTGGCAGGTGCTGGGAGCGCTCGGGGTGTGCATCATCGCCACCTCGCTGCTGGACCTGGCCGTCCCCTGGGTGATCGGTTTCCTTCTGCTGGACCGCGTCATCAAGAAGAACGATATCCATGCCCTGCCGCTGGTGCTGTTGTTACTGACCGGCGTGTTCGTGGGCCAGCGGATCGCCGGCTTCGGGCAGGATTACCTCCAGGAACTGGCCAACCAGCGCATCCTGAACCAGCTTCGCTGCGATCTTTACGAGCACACCATCAACCTGCCGGTGCGCTTCTTCGACCGCGGGCGCACCGGAGAACTGCTGGCCCGCCTCAGCGGCGACATCGACACCGTCAAAGGGTTCCTCGAAACCCTGATGCAGGATATCGGCTCGCAGGTGGTGATGCTGGTCGGCGTGTTGACCTTCCTCTTCGCCTTGAACCGGCGCCTCACCATGTACGTACTGCCCACGGCGGCCGCCCTGGCGCTCTCCGTCTTCCTGTTCAAGAAGACGGTGAAGCGATCCTCGCGGCGGGTGCGCGACCTGGTGGGCGAGATGTCCAGCCTGGCCGAGGAGGCCATCTCCGGCGTGCGCATGGTGAAGGCGAGCTGCGGGCAGGACTTCGAGGTCAACAAGTTTGCCGGCAAATCCACGGAGCTGCTGCGCGGACAAGTGCGGCTGGCCAAGCTCTCGTCGTACTACTCCTCGGCGGTGGAGATCTGCATCTTCACCGGCACGGTGATTGTGGTTGCCATCGGCACTCCCTGGGTGCTGGCGGGAACCTTCACCGTCGGCGCATTGGTTGCTTACCTGAGTTATGTGAACAAGCTCTACAGCCCGGTCAAGAAGCTGAGCAAGATCAATCTCTCGATCCAGAAGATTCTGGCCGCCGGCGACCGCGTCTTCGAGATCATGGATGTGCCGCCGGAGTCGCTCTCCCAGCCGCGTGCCCAGGCCGCGAAGATGATTCCCGTCCAGGTGCCCGCCCAGCTCGCCGGCGCCATCGAATTCGAGAACATCAGCTTCGAATACGAGCCCGGCAAGCCGGTGCTGAAGAACTTCAACCTGCGGGCGGAAGCGGGAGAAATGGTGGCGCTGGTCGGCCCCAGCGGCGCGGGCAAAACCACGATCGTCAACCTGCTGCTAGGTTTCTACACCCCGACCGCGGGCCGGCTGCTGTTCGACGGCATTGCCACCGATCACTATCCGCTGGCAGCGCTGCGCAAACAGATCGCGGTGGTGTCGCAGGAGACCTTCCTGTTCAGCGGCACGGCGCGCGACAACATCGCCTACGCCAACCCCGACGCCACCGAACAGCAAGTCGAGGACGCCGCCCGGGCCGCGCACGCGCACGAGTTCCTGAGCCAGTGTCCGGAGGGATACCAGGTTCAGGTGGGCGAACGCGGCTACCAGCTCTCGGGCGGACAGCGGCAGCGCATCTCCATTGCCCGGGCGCTGCTGCGTAACCCGCGGATCGTCATCTTCGACGAGGCCACCTCGCATGTCGACTCCGAATCGGAGCGGCTGATCCAGGAAGCGCTGGAGAAAGTTACCAAGGGCAGGACGGTGTTTGTGGTGGCGCACCGGCTGTCCACCATCCGCCGCGCCGACAAGATCGTGGTCATCGAAAACGGCGGCATCGCCGAGATCGGCAAGCATGAGGAGCTGCTGAAGCGGGCCGGGACCTATCACCGGCTGCACGTGCTGCAGGTTAGCGTGCCGGATACGGTGAATTAGATGAAGGAGGAGGGAAGGTCGGTGAAGAGGATCGGAAAAGCGGCGAAGTACGGCCTGCCCGTCGCCCTGGTGCTGTGCCTGGGCGTACTGGTGGGCTGGGACACCAGCCGGGCCAACGTCAAGCCGCACCACGCCGGCAACGCGCAGTTGAAGAATTATGGCGTGATCTGGCCCAACAAGCTGACCCGCTCCGGCATGCCGCACTCCGATCAGGGATGGGAATGGCTGCACAGCCAGGGCGTGAAGAGCGTGGTCACCTTCCGCCCCGAGCACGATGTGAACTACGACCAGTTCGGCTTCCAGGTGATGCGCCTTCCCATGGAAGAGGATCCCCCCACCGAACAACAGGCGGAAGAATTCCTACGCTTTATTCAGGACTCGAAGAACCAGCCGGTGCACATCCATTGCACGGCCGGAGTCGGGCGCACCGGATTGATGGCGGCGCTTACCCGCTACGCCATTGACGGCTGGCCGCTCGATCAGGCACTCGCCGAAGCGCGCAGCTTTCGCGACGGCAAGGATCTCTCCAAGAGACGGCTCGATTGGCTAAAGAAGTGGGCGGCAACGCACCAACCGGGAAGCGCCCGGCTGAATAGCTGAGAGCGCTCTTGGAGTCAGGCACCGCCACGGGGGTGGGCGATGAAAAAGAATGTGTTGTGGATGGTGGTCGGGGTCGCCGTTTGGATGTACCCCGCTCTTGCCATGAGCCAGGCAACCGCGGCCAGCCCTGGTTCGCCGGAGCAGCCGGCGCAGGCGCAGCCAACCAGCGCCGCACCGGAAGCGAAGGTGGACATCGCCTGCGTGGTCCGCACCCAGAAGGGCATTCCCGTGCCCGGGGCCACGGTGCGCGCGGTGCACATCCCCAGCGGACACGGCTGGGTGGCCTGGACTGACCAGGACGGCAAGGTCGCTTTCTCCGGCCTGCCCGCCGGCCAGTACCGCCTGGAGTCCCGCCAGCTCGGACTGGGGACGGCTTCCACCGAGGCAGCGATCGCCGCGGACACCGCCGCTTCCTTCGAGATCAAATTGTCGGTGAACACGGCGCCCGAGGCCGTTGTCGCTGCCGCTCCCAAGGCAGAGCCAGCGCCTGCCGAGCCAGCGCCCGCCGCGACTGCTACTACGCCAGCCGCAACCCCGACCGCAGATGCCGCGAGCAAGACCGCCGAAACTACTGCGGCCAAGACCGCTCACCATCACCACGGACAAGCGAAGCAGGCGGAGGCATCGGCGCCGGCCACTGCCTCGGCGCCTGCCC
>JBIOFT010000276.1:0-3334 GCA_044447375.1 Terriglobales bacterium
CCTGTACCCCTGCGATAGCGTCCCTAATCTCTGCCGGCGTCTCAACCGGGCGCTGATGCGTGCCGACCAGATCCACCATTCGGAAGGGCAGAACCACATCAACTGGTTCGCTCCGCTCATCGCCGACGCCGAAGCCGGCTTTGGCGGCCCGCTCAATGCCTTTGAGCTGATGAAGCAGATGATCGAGGCGGGCGCTGCCTGCGTCCACTTCGAGGACCAGCTCTCCTCGGCCAAAAAGTGCGGCCACCTCGGCGGCAAGGTGCTGGTGACCACTTCGGAGAACATCCAGAAGCTGGTCGCGGCCCGCTTCGCCACCGATGTGCTCGACGTCCCCACGATGGTGATGGCCCGCACCGACGCCAACGGTGCGCGCCTGCTCACCTCCAACGGCGACCCGCGCGACCACGAGTTCATCAGCGGCGAGCGCACCTCGGAAGGCTTCTTCCGTTACCGGGGCGGACTGGAGGCGGCCATCGCCCGCGGCCTGGCTTACGCGCCCTACGTGGATATGCTCTGGTGCGAAACCTCCGAGCCCAACCTGGAAGAAGCGGCGATCTTCGCCGAGGGCATCCTGAGCAAGTACCCCAAGAAGCTCCTGGGCTACAACTGCTCGCCGTCGTTCAACTGGAAGCGCAAGCTGGACGAGGCCACCATCGCCCGTTTCCAGCCCGAACTGGCGGCCATGGGATACAAGTTCCAGTTCGTTACCCTGGCCGGCTTCCACTCGCTCAACCTGGGCATGTTCGAGCTGGCCGGCGCTTACCGCGACCGCGGCATGGCGGCCTACTCCGAGCTGCAGCAGCGCGAGTTCGCGAACGCCGACCACGGTTACGACGCGGCCAAGCATCAGCGCTTCGTCGGCACTGGGTACTTCGACCAGATCACTCAGGTGGTCGGCCAAGGCATGGCGTCCACCACGGCGCTGGCCGGCTCGACCGAAGAAGAGCAGTTCACGGTCGCACCGCGCAAGCCGGTAAACGGCAACGGGAGCTGTGAGGCTCCGATCCCGGCCCTTTGCGAACATCGTCCAATAACCAGCCCCTGCGTTGTCTGCAACGCAATGCCCTGTCCGTAGAAGGGTAGAAAGCAATCAGGGCACGGCTTCCCGGGGTCCCCGGAACGCCTGGTTTTGGCGTTCTGGGGCAGGGGCCGTGCCCATTTTTTTGCTGCGTGGGAATTACAATGACGGTCTCGAAAGCTGCGGAGGCCCTGCATGAGTTCTTCATCGCGAGTTAAGGTAGCAGCGGCGCAGGTAGGATCGATCCTGTTCGATGTTCCCGCGACCCTGCGCAAGGTGGAGCAGACGTGCCGGCAGGCGGCGCGGGCGGGCGTCCGCCTGGTGGTTTTTCCCGAAGCGCTGCTCGGGGGATATCCCAAGGGCGTGGATTTCGGCTCGAAGGTTGGCAGCCGCAGCAACGCGGGCCGTGACCTGTTCCGTCGCTACTGGGATGCGGCCGTGGTCTGCCCCGGGCCGGAGACCGAGCAGATCGCTGCCTGGTCGAACGATCTTGACCTGCACCTCGTGATCGGAGTAATCGAGCGCGATCAGGGAACGCTTTACTGTTCCACGCTAATCTTTGTGCCGGGTAGCGGGTTGGTGGCCAAGCATCGCAAGCTGATGCCGACCGCCAGCGAGCGCCTGATCTGGGGCTTGGGCGACGGCTCGACCCTGCCACTGGTGGACACCGAGATCGGCCGCCTGGGCTCGGCCATCTGCTGGGAGCACTACATGCCGATGCTTCGCCAGTATCTCTACGCCGGCGGCGTGCAGATCTGGTGCGCCTCCACCGTGGACGAGCGCGAGATGTGGCGCGTCAGCATGCGGCACATCGCCTATGAAGGCCGGTGTTTCGTGGTCAGCGCCTGCCAGTACTTCACCCGCGCCGACTGCCCGCCCGATTTCGAACCGATCCAGGGCAATGCGCCAGATACCGTGCTGATCCATGGCGGTAGCATGATCGTCTCGCCGTTTGGGGAAGTGCTGGCCGGACCGCTCGAGGGCGGCGAGGGCTTGGTCACGGCGGAAATCGATCTCGACGAAATCGCGCGCGGCAAGTTCGACTTGGATGTCGCCGGCCATTACGCGCGGTCAGATGTCTTCAGGCTAACCGTGGATGTGGGGGCGAAGCCACCCGTTTCGATAGAAAACGGGGAGCCGTCGGTCGTGCGGGCCGCACCCACGAAGTTGATCACGACCGAGGTTTAATCAGTGCCTGAGAGGAATTCACTATCCTGCCCCATCGATTTTGAGGACGCATGGCGGACCAAAGCAAAGCCGCCGAGAGCGTCCAGGACGAACGACGAAAACAGCGCCGTAGGCGCGGCGTACTTTAGCCCACCACGTAAGTGGTGGGTCCGTGGAGCCGAAGAGGTCAGCGAGCGCGAGGGAGCATGGCGACTGAGCGCGAGCGGCCTTGGGCGCTGGAAACGGGAGAATATTGGAACCAAACACAAGTTAGAATTGGGCACGCTGGCCCAAAGAACCAGCCTTGGCAAAAGCAGCCAAGGGCGGGGGCCCGCGCGCTGCGATTTAGGAATAAATTGTTCTGTGGAAACGTTAAGACCTTTCTCGGATATTCATCTGCCGGACGGGCGTAATTTGATGTTCGTCCAAATTGAGACGTTGAAGCCTCTGACTCTGGAGGAGCACCACACTGCGATTGCCTCCACAGTGTTGAACTCCAGGGTTCCCGAAGAATTGCGGAGCTATTTCGCGACTATTCAGAACGTCTGTTTGTACGCCTGGTTCGCCTACGACCTGTACGCACTCGTGCAGTTCCTCTGTTTCACGGCGATGGAAATGGCCTTGCGAATGCGCCTCCCGCTTAAGGGCCAGGACAAGCGAGGTCTCAGAAATCTGTTGGATGAGGCCGTCCAAAAGAAACTTATCAACGCGAGAGGGTTCAGCCATATTCGTGAGATGCGACAGTCTGCGGCGGAGCGACTTAGGATGGATCGTCGGGTCCTCAGGCAGTCCGGATCCTGGCCGAAACTGTCTGGGTCGCAAACCGCAAAGGCGGACTATGCAAAGATCTTGGCGGCGGTAATACGATCGTTGCGCAACACCTTTGCTCATCCGCGGTACCATGCAATCATCACGCCGGGAGACGCTCTCTTCCAACTCCAGATCACCTCAGAGTTCATCAATCAACTGTTCGCCCCGAAGTCGCCGCGCTGAGCCAGGACCCCTGCCTTTGTTGCGATGGATCTTTATGCAACCCCGAGTTCGCGCTCAGTCGCGGGGCTCCCTCGCGCTCGCTGACTATTAAGCCCAGCGGACCCACCACTTACGTGGTGGGCTAACATATGCCGCGCCTACGGCGCTGATGTGTAC
>JBIOFT010000277.1:0-3306 GCA_044447375.1 Terriglobales bacterium
GGCATTCATTTTACCTTGAGTTTTCTCGATGATCTCACTCGCTCCATTCCATCTTCGATTTTCCATTTTGTTCCGACCCAGGACGCTGTGGAGGCCATCCGCCATGCCCACGCGTGAGATTCAGCACCGCAAGGATTCGCAACTCTTCGCTCAACTTTGCCTGGCGCTTCTCCGTGAAGGCCACAGTGTTCAATTTCGGGTGCAAGGAGAAAGCATGCGCCCCAACATTCTCGATGGCGACGCGGTCCTCGTCGCTCCCGCGGCTGATCGCGAGCTGCGCCAGGGTGATATCGCGCTGGTCCAAAATCAGGATGGCTTGCGGGTCCACCGCGTGGTCTCCAGCGACGCTGCCTCGGGTGCCGTTGTCATGCGCAGCGATACGGGGCTCGCTCCCGACCCATCCGCTTCGCGCATGTTTGGCAAGGTGATCGTTCTGCGGCGAAACTCCCGTGAAGAATCGCTAACTCCCCTGCGGACTCGCTTCGTTCATCCGTTGCGCGTCATGTTCCGCCGGATGCGTGTCGCAGTACTGCTGCGCCTTCGCCGCGTTGCCTTGTTCTTCTCCGGAATTGTCGCCTTTACTCTCTTGTGCGCGACCTTCCTCGCTCCTGCCGGGTTTGCCCAGGCGGATTTGTCGTTGGCGCAAACGGCTGCGCCTCTGGTTGTCGCGCCCGCTGCCAATATTACATACAGCGAATCTGTGACCAACAACGGGCCCAATGACGCCGTTACCGTTGTGCTCTATCAACAGACGCCTCCCAACACGACGTTTGTCAGCATCACCCCTCCGGCTGGATGGACCTGCGCTACTCCAGCAGTCGGTGCAACCGGGCAGGTGACTTGCACTGACGGTGTGAATCTGACCAACGGCAGCATTGCAAATTTCACCTACGTCGTGCAGGTGAGTGCCGGAACTGCGGCGGGAACGACCATCGTCAATTCTGCGAACGTGACTTCAACAACGACTGATGGAGTGCCAAAGAACAACGCAACCGCTACTAGTGTCCTTGTAGAAAGCTCCGCCGGAGCGGATCTTGCGGTGACCATGTCCGCATCACCCTCTCCCGTATTTGTAAGTGCCAATTTGACCTACACGATTCAGGTCACAAACCAGGGCCTTGCCGATGGCAATAACATTGTTGTGTCCGACACAATACCAGCAGGGACAACGTTTGTTTCTGCAACTCCTTCCCCCGGGTGTACCCAGGCCGCAAACGTTGTCTGCACGTTGGGAACGTTAACGAACGGCGCATCAACCACCATCACCATCGTCGTCACCTCACCGGCCACGGCGAGCACTCTTTCAAACACGGCTAGCGCTACGACCACTTCCACCGATCCTGTCGCGGGAAACAATTCCACTACGGTGATCACAGTCGCCCAGCCACTTTCGTGTGCAACGCCGGGCCGCGACGGCCTGGGCGCCGCCATTACGGGCACGGTCAATACCTACTATCCACCCGCTGCAACTCCCACCACGCTGAGCGCCGGAAGCAACAGCGTAGCGCTCGGAGCGCACCGCGGCGCGAACACTCCCGTCGCCATCGGCGATCTGGTGCTCATCATTCAAATGCAGGACGCCACAATCAACTCCACGAATACCAGTTCCTATGGAGATGGTATGCCCGGCGACCCTGCCACCGGCTCGCTGAATCTGAACAGTTCCGGCAAATATGAATTCGTCACCGCCTCCAGTGCCGTTCCCGTTGCTGGCGGGACCCTGACTTTTATCGGCATCGGGCCTAGCAACGGTGCCCTGAACACTTATACGCAAGCTGCCTTTGGCACCAACGGTCAAAAGAGTTTTCAGGTGATTCGTGTTCCACAATATACCAACGTCATTTTGGGTGCAGCCCTTACAGCTGCGGCATGGAACGGAGCAACCGGTGGCGTCCTCGCTCTCGATGTTGCATCACAACTGAACTTGAATGGGCAAACGGTCAGCGCCTCTAACTTGGGTTTCCGCGGCGGCGCGGGACGCCAGCTTGGGGGAGCTGCCGGTGCGGCCACGGACTACATCACGCTTGCCACTGCGGCCACAAACGGTTCCAAGGGCGAAGGGATTGCCGGCACTCCTCGTTATGTCCCCAACGCCGCATTCACAGCAGTTACCAACAGTGGCGTCGAAGGTTATCCCAACGGCAGTTATGCTCGTGGAGCACCGGGCAATGCCGGAGGCGGCGCAACGGATGCAAATCCCCCCGCAAACAACCAGAACTCTGGTGGCGGTGGCGGCGGCAATGGTGGCAACGGCGGTTACGGCGGATACGGATGGAATTCCGCTGGCATCGTCGGCGGTCACTTCGGATCCGCGTTTCCTGCTTCTACCAACGCGCTCATCCTCGGCGGTGGTGGCGGAGCCGGAACGACCAATGACGGCACGGCAGATCCCGCCAATGGTAACCCGGCGGGAATCAACAGCAGCGGCTCCGCAGGCGGGGGCATCGTCCTCATCCGCGCGGGGTCTCTCGTCGGAACCGGAACGCTGAGCGCCAACGGCCAAAATACTTTGAATGTACAAAACGATGGCGCCGGCGGTGGCGGTGCGGGCGGCTCCATCGTGGTTTTCACCAACAGCGGCGGACTCACCGGCTTGACGGTGACGGCCAACGGCGGAAATGGCGGAAATACCTGGTCGGCAACAGCTCCTGGCACCCCCTTCCCGGGCAACCGTCACGGACCTGGCGGCGGTGGCGGTGGTGGAGTTGTTTTGTTGTCATCAGTTCCTACAGCCGTCAGCGTGGCCGGAGGCATTAACGGCTTTTCGACTACCGCCCAGGACGCCTACGGTGCAACCGTGGGGCAACCGGGCGTCTCGCTTACCAATCTCGGCATTACCCAAACGCCAGGCACTCAGTCTGGCGCCTACTGCGCTAGCGCGGATCTTTCGGTCACGAACAAAGGCTCGCCCGCAGTCGTCTTGCCGGGGGGAGATATCACCTACACCCAAGTAGCCACCAATAACAGTAATGCCTTTGATGCCGTCAACGCGGTGTTCAGCGAGACACTGCCCGCGAACACGACCCTTGCACAGACGTTCGTTCCGCCCGCAGGATGGGCCTGCAACACCATCGCCGTCGGTTCGGCCGGCACGCTAACCTGCACGAATCTGGATTTCGCTGCTCTTGCCACTTCTACTTTCACGCTCGTTGTCCAGGTTAGCGGCTTAGCTGTCGGCGGTGCGCAAATCATCGATGTCGACAGCATCACTTCCGGCACAAGCGATCCCAATCTCGCTAACAACACGGCCACCGCGATCACCACCGTGGGCGTCGCCTTTCAAGCCGATCTCGCGGTTACCAATAC
>JBIOFT010000278.1:0-3273 GCA_044447375.1 Terriglobales bacterium
CGCCGGGTCCGCCCCCGCCGCCGCCCATCAACCTGAAGTTTTTTGGCTTCGCCAGCCACGCCGGGGAGCCCACGCGCATCTTCCTGGCGCAGGGTGACACCGTGTTCATCGCGTACGAGGGCCAGATCGTGGACCGCCGCTACAAGGTGGTGCACATCAACCCGGCCTCGGTCGAGATCGAGGACGTGCTCAACAACAACCGTCAGACCATTCCCCTCACCCAGTCGTAGTCGCGCATGAAGCTGCCTCCACATCTGCGCCGGAAGGCAAGCCGCTCGCGGGAGCAGGGCTATGTCCTCATCGTGATGCTGCTGTTTCTCGCCCTGATGGTGATTGGCCTGACGGCGGTGGCGCCGGCCATGGCGACGCGGGTGCGCCGCGAGCGGGAGATCGAACTCATCCACCGCGGAAAACAGTACGCCCGCGCCATCCGGCTCTTCTACCGGAAATTCGGCCGCTATCCCGTGCGCCTGGAGGAGCTGGAGAAGACCAACAACATCCGCTTCCTGCGCAAGCGCTACAAAGACCCGATGACCCCAAGCGGCGACTGGCGCCTGATCCACTACGGAGAAGCGCAGCTCACCCTGCCCGGCGCCGCTCCGCTGCTTCCCGGAGCGACAACCCCGGGTTCTCCCACCACTTCGGGCTCTCCCACCACTTCGGGCTCTTCCAGCACCGGGGGCGTTGGCAGTTCTTCTTCCGCGTTCGCCAACACCTTTTCCAGCGGTTCTCAGCCCAGCTCCGGGCAAGCCAGCACCACGACGTCTAGTCAGACCGGCCCGGGTCAGACCGGCACCACGGCGGGCACGTCGGCGGATTCCTCTCAATCCGGCCAGTCCGGCGGACAGCCCGGACAGCCCGGCCAGCCCGGCACGCCGGCTTCGCAACTGAGTTCGCCCTTGGGCGGCGGACCCCAATTCGGCGGCGGACCCGTGGTGGGCGTGGCCAGCACGAGCAAAAAAGAGTCCATCAAGCAACTCAACAAGAAAAACCACTACAACGACTGGGAGTTCGTGTACGACCCCAGCCTGGATATGACCATGGCAGGGGCTGTAGGCGGCGTCCCGGGTCAGAATCCACTTGCCCCGGGAGGGCAAGCGCCTGGAATGCAG
This sequence comes from Terriglobales bacterium, assembly GCA_044447375.1. GTDB lineage: Bacteria > Acidobacteriota > Terriglobia > Terriglobales > Acidobacteriaceae > JAHFUA01. Next base: position 1,113 of record JBIOFT010000278.1, read on the forward strand.
CCCGGCCTTGGCTCCTCGAGTGTGCCGGGACCGCAGACACCTGCTACGAAATAGCTGCAACTCTCCCTGTACCGCGAAACCCACTAGCAACGTTTACCGCGAAACGTGACACTGCCCTCATGCAGCTTTCCCTCGCCGACTGGCTGGTGGTCGTTGCCTATTTCACGATCAATCTGGGGATCGGGGCCTTCTACTACCGCCGTGCCAGCGGCAGCGTGAGCGAGTACTTCATCTCCGGACGCAACGTTCCCTGGTGGCTGGCCGGCACTTCCATGGTCGCCACCACCTTCGGCGCCGACACCCCGCTGGTGGTCACCGGCATCGTCTACCGCTACGGCATCGCCGGCAACTGGCTGTGGTGGACCATGGCGCTCAGCGGCATGATGACCGTCTTCTTCTTCGCCCGGCTGTGGCGCCGTGCCGGCGTGCTCACCGATATGGAGTTCGCCGAGCTCCGCTACGCCGGACGCCCCGCGGCTTTCCTGCGCGGCTTCCGCGCACTCTACCTCGCGCTGCCGGTCAACACCATCATCATGGGATGGGTGAACCTGGCGATGGCCAAGATCCTCGAACTCACCCTGGGCGTGAAGCGCCTCTCGGCTGTGATGTTCTGCCTGGGGATGACCGTGCTCTACACCGCCATCTCCGGCCTGTGGGCGGTGTTGTGGACCGACCTGCTGCAATTCGTTCTGAAGATGGGGATGGTGATCGTGCTGGCCGTCTTTGCCGTCCGCGCCGTCGGCGGCATTCATGGGCTCACGGCGAAGCTGGCTGCGCACGACGTTACGACTGGTTCGCAGTCGCTGGCCTTCGTTCCCGACTGGACCTCCGGCTGGTTCCTGATGTTCCTGGTGTACCTGAGCGTGAACTGGTGGGCGAGCTGGTATCCCGGGGCCGAGCCCGGCGGCGGAGGCTATATCGCCCAGCGCATCTTCTCGGCGAAAAACGAGAAGCATTCTCTGGCGGCCACGCTGTGGTTCAACCTGGCGCACTATGCGCTGCGGCCCTGGCCGTGGATCCTCACGGCGCTGGTGGCGGTGGTGCTCTATCCGAACCTGCGCGATCCCGAGGTGGGTTACATCCAGGTGATGATCCGGCACCTGCCGGCGAGCCTGCGCGGGCTGATGCTGGCCGGCTTCGCCGCCGCCTACATGTCCACCATCGGCACGCACATCAACCTGGGCGCGTCCTACATGATCAACGATTTCTACCGCCGCTTCGTGAAGCGCGATGCCGGCGAGCGCCACTACGTGCGCGCCTCGCGCCTCGCGACCATTGTGGTGACGCTGCTGGCCGCGGTCGCAACGTATTTCATGAGCTCCATCGAAGTGGCATGGAAGTTCCTGATCTCCATCGGCGCCGGCGCGGGCCTGGTGTTCATGCTGCGCTGGTTCTGGTGGCGCATCAATGCCTGGTCGGAGATCAGCGCCATGAGCGCGGCAGGCATTTCGTCGCTGCTGTTGCAATCCCGCGCGGCAACGGGGCTTGTCGAGCACCTGCGGTCGATTGACCCGCGCTTGCCCGCCGGCCCGCTGAACGCGTCCGACCCCCACGGCTTTGCCTGGCTGATGATCCTGACCACGGCTTGCACCACCATCACCTGGCTGGTGGTCACGTTTCTCACTCCTCCCGAGCCGGCCGCCAAGCTGCGCGAGTTCTACCAGCGGGTGCGCCCGGCATCGGCGGGATGGCGCGCCGTTATTGGTATCGAGCAACAGCCGGCGCGACAAAGCCTGCTGTGGTCCACTGCCGACTGGATCGCCGGCTGCGCCCTCATCTACGGCTCGCTGTTTGGCATCGGCTACATCATCTTCGGACACCCGGGGACGGGAATTGCCTTGCTGGCCACCGCCGCCGCCTGCGCCGGGTTCATCTTCTGGGATCTCGGCCGCCGCGGCTGGGATGTGCTGAGCGGGGAGAAGTAGCGCTGGCTTTACAATGACCTCGGCATGCTTCCCAACTGGGTCTTCTGGGTCGCCTTCAACGCGTTCGTGCTGTTGATGCTGGTCCTGGACCTGGGCGTTTTCCACCGCAAGTCGCACGTTGTCCGCTTCAAAGAAGCCATCGCCTGGACCTTCGTGTGGGTCTCGCTGGCCGGCCTGTTCGCCCTGCTGGTGCACCAGTTCGGGCATCACATGGTGCCCAATCCCACCCGGCCCAA
>JBIOFT010000279.1:0-3269 GCA_044447375.1 Terriglobales bacterium
GGGAGAGCCGACCAGTCTGATGCCAAAGCGCTCCGCGTCATAGTAAGGCGTGAGGACGTTGAGCACCTCGATGTCGCAGCCGTTACAGCCTCCGCTGTTGGCGTGATAGACCCACAACGAGCGGCCGAACATCTTCTGGCACAGATTCTTCAACATATCAGTCCAGCTCGATCTGGATATCGTCGACCAGCGGCTCGCCAGCAAGAAAAGCCTGGCCGCGGAAAATCCAGCGCTCGCTCGCTAAATCGTCAGAGCGGTAGCCTTTCATCTTCAGATCCTCAATCCCCAATGCGCCTTTAAAGCAGCGGCCGCAGCGCTGGCAGGTGCTCATGAAAAGCTCGAGCTTCTGCCCGAGATCGCCGATCTGATTGGTGGCGTTCTCGAACTCCAGGCTCATGGTGATGGCTTTCTCGGGGCATATATCGGCGCAACGCCCGCAGTAGGCGCAGCGGCGGCCAAGATACTGCAGGATGCGGACCTCCTGGCAAACGTCGAACACCAGGATCTCGCGCGCCGGACAATTGTTGGCGCAACCGGCGCAGCCAATGCACTTGGTGGCGTCGAAGATCGGCCGGCCGCGGAATTTTTCCGGTAGCAGCCGTGCCTGGGCGGGATAGGGCAGCGTTACGCGCCCTGCCTTCAGGCAGATCAGCGTCTCTTCGAGTTTGCTCAACAGCGACATCAGCTTGCCTTTTCAGTATCCATAACTCGCCAAAACCAATGCTCCCATCGCCACCGCGAACAAGCCTGCAAAGAAGCGGATGGCGTGATCGATGCGGTAGCGGGCGTGCGTCGCCGCCACGACCGTGACCAGCAGCACCAGCACCACCACTTTCGCCCAAAACAACAGCCAGCCCAGCGGGAAGACAAGACTTGACCCCCAGGGCACGAACAGCGCTACAAAAAGAGTGCTGTAGATGACAAGCTTCGCCATCTGGGCGTACTTGAACAGCGCCAGTTTCGGCCCGGAGTATTCCATGAGCGGGCCTTCCATCAGCTCGGTTTCCGCCTCCGCGATGTCGAAAGGCACACACTGCGCGAATGCCTGAAACGACAGTAGAATCACGCCCAGCATGATCAGTCCGGACCACGGAAACCCGTCCGCCGAGTAGACCGAGCCATTCAGCACCGTATCGAGGCGGAACGATTGGAGGTGAAGCGCGCCAACGATCAGGGCGATGGCAAACAGGGGTTCGAGCGCGATCATGCTCATCATTTCGCGGCTGACCCCGACCAGAGAGTACGTGGAGCCCGCAGCCAGGCCGGCTAGCAGCGTGCCGATGCCACAAAGGGTGAGCAGGTAGATCAACAGGATCACGTCGCCGAAGCGATTCATCGGGGCGGCGAAACCCATCGGCACGAGGCAGGCCACGGTGAGCACGGTGGCCAGCGAGAGGTAAGCGGCAAAGCGCTGCATGAGCGGCGTTTCGCCTGACTCAATGTCCTCCTTACCCAGCAGTTTCAGCAGGTCGAAGTAGGGCTGCGCGAGCGGCGGGCCCTGGCGCGACTGCACGCGCGCCGTGACCTTGCGCAGCACTCCCTGGAAGAACGGCGCCGCCAACAGGACCAGGCCGACGTTCAGCACTCCACCGACGATCATCCAAGTCACGCTGCGGTTCATAACCTCTCTTATGGCCTCTTCGTCCGCGTCAGCTGCAGCAACTCCTGCGGCGTCCACACTTTGGTCTCGCCGGATCGCAGATCAATCGTCTCCAAACGGTCCGTACAGGAAAAGCATGGGTCAATGCTGCCCAACGAAATTGTCATGTCGGCGATCTGCTGGTCTTTGATCATCGCCGGTATGCCCTGCAGGTTCTGATACGTCGGCGCCCGGACTCGCCAACGGCGCGGGCGATTGTTTTCCCCGGTGATGACGAAATGATGAGCCTCGCCGCGCGGCGCCTCGACCGACGACAGCCCCATGCGCCCGACCGGCAACTCGTCTTTGATCTCCAGTTGGAGCGGGCCCTCGTCCATCTTGTCCAGGCATTGGCGAATGATCTTGATGGATTCGAATACTTCCTTCATCCGCACCACGACGCGGCCCCACACATCGGCGGTCTCGGCGGTGATGACGTCGAACTCCACGCGGTCATACGCGGCGTAGGGGTGGTCGCGGCGGCAATCGATGTCCACTCCCGCCGCCCGCGCCACCGGGCCGAGGAGTCCGGCGCTCTTGACCAGAGCCTTGTCGGCCACGCCGACGTCGCGCGTGCGTTTCTGGATGTTCTTGTCGTTGCCGACCGCGCCAACCACCGCGCGCCATTCGCATTCGAGCTTGTCGAGCACGGCGCGCAGTTCGTTCTTGAGTTCATGCGTGAGGTCGCGGCGCACGCCGCCCACCAGGCAAAGGGCGTAGGTTTTACGGTTGCCGCTGATTTTCTCGGCGATCCACATGATGGGTTCGCGGATGCGGAAGCTCTGCATGAACAGCGTGTCGAAGCCCACAATGTGACAGGCCAACCCGGTCCACAGCAGATGGCTGTGCAGCCGCTCGATTTCAAGCATGATGGTCCGGATGTATTCAGCGCGGGGCGGCGGCTTGAGAACGGCGGCTTCCTCGACGGCCTGGACGTAGGCCACGTTGTGGACGCAACCACAGATGCCGCAAATTCGCTCGGCCAGCATCGGGATGTCGTTGTAACTCATCACCGACTCGGCCAGCTTCTCGATCCCGCGATGCACCATGAAGCCGCGATACTCGCAGCCGCGCACCATCTCGCCTTCCACGTAGAGGCGGAAATGGGCGGGCTCGTCGAGCGTGGGATGGAAGGGGCCGAACGGAACCACCATGCATCCTTCCGGCGGCTCGTCGAACTGGAATTCGCGCTCTTCGTCGTAGCCCTCAGGAACCTGGTCCCAAGGGACGTCCTTGCGCAGCGGATGCTTGCCTTCGGGCCAGCCGTCCGGCAGCACCAGCCGTTTCAGGTAGCGGTGGCCCACCGGTTCAATGCCCAGCAGGTCGTGCATCTCGCGCTCCGCCCAGCTCGCCGCCGGCACCATGCTGGTGATGCTGTCGATCTTCGGATCGCTTTCCGGCAACTGCGTGAGGATGCTGCAGAGGACGTGGTCCTTGTCGAAAGCGAAATTGTGCGCGACCAAAAACGTGCCAGAGAAAGGCCGGTCATCGGAACCGATGCTGGCCACATAGCGGGCGTCGAGTTCCCGGAAGATGTGGTGGCACACATATTTCACAACCGACCGGTCCACAAACACGAACAGACGGTTATCGCTCGGCAAGTCCGCCCGCAGGATGAGGGGGCCAAACC
>JBIOFT010000280.1:0-3241 GCA_044447375.1 Terriglobales bacterium
AAATCAACAGGCACAAGCGCAGCAGCAGAAACAAAATCAGCAGGTGCAGGCGCAGCAGCAGAAAGCGCAGCAGCAGCAGCAGAAGCAAAATCAGCAGGCGCAGGCACAGCAGCAACAGAAGCAAAATCAACAGGCACAAGCGCAGCAGCAGAAGGCGTCGCAGCAGCAGCAGAAACAAAATCAGCAGGTGCAGGCGCAGCAGCAAAAGGCGCAGCAGCAGCAGAAACAAAATCAGCAGGTGCAGGCGCAGCAGCAACAGCGCGGACAGCAAAAGCAGGCCCGTCTCCCACAAGAGCGTCAGCAGCAGCTTATTGCGCAGCGGCAGCAGAGCGTGGTCCAGTATCGTCAACACCTGGACTCGCAGCAGCGCCTCGCAGTTCAGTCCGGGGCACAGCTAAAGCAACAAAACCATATGGCGAGTTACCGCTTCCAGGAGAATTATGTAGCGCGCCTGCGGCAGCAGCAAGTAGCTCTCCAGCGCGTTCACGACTACAACAACGATCCCTTTTACTACACGGCCCCGATCTATCGCTACAATCGCGGCAGCAGCTACTACGAGATCAATGAATACGGTGCAAGGTCGCTCCGTTCGGCCGTGAACTACGGTTATGCGGAAGGTTTCCGCGCCGGGGTGGCAGCACGGCAGGACCGCTGGGCGTCCCGCTATCAGGACCTTTATGCCTATCAGGACGCGAACTACGGGTATGACGGCTATTACGTCGATCAGGCCGACTACAACTACTACTTTCGCGAGGGCTTCAGCCGGGGCTTTGAAGATGGCTACAACAACCGCTATCAATATGGCCGGTATTCGGGCGGCAACTATAGCGTCCTGGGCGCCGTCCTCTCGACAGTTCTAAACCTGGAGTCGCTGCGCTAACGGCGGAAAGAGTCCGTGTCCCAACGGCGTCCGGCTCGGTTGACTAGAAGGGTCGACGGAGCCGGGCCCTCAGATCTGCGGCGGAGTAGATCAGTCTTCCCGGCAAAAAAAGGAACCGTGACTTATGGTCACAGCAGCAATAGATCCGGTAGCACAAGTCTATGCCGAGCCGCTAGCACCGCAGCCGGTTTCCGCTCGCCCCATCCCCATCCGGCAAAGCCCGCGTCACCAGTGGGCCAAGTGGGCATTGGCCATCGGCCTGGTCATAGCAGTGGCTGTGATCGTTCAACTATGGCGGGCGCATTCGCAGAACGCGATTCGCTATGACACAGTGGCGGCCGAACGGGGAGTGATGCAGGCCAGCGTCACGGCCACCGGTACGGTCAACGCGGTGGTCGATGTGCAGGTCGGCAGCCAGGTATCCGGCAACATCAAAGCGCTCTACGCGGACTTCAACACCAAGGTAACAAAAGGCCAACTCGTCGCCCTGATTGATCCCCAAGTCTTCCAGACGCAGGTCGATCAGGCCCAGGCGGCGCTGGGCTCGGTCCACTCTGCAGTCATAACCTCAGGGGCGCAGGTGGTGAAGGCGAAGGCAGATCTTGCCGGGACCATCGCGAGCGAAAAAGGCGTGGAGGCCGGCTTAGCCAAGGACCGCGCCAACGCGCTCAATGCAACCACCCAGTGGCAACGGATGGACACTCTTTTCAGCGACGGAATTGCTTCCCGGCAGGATCACGATTCGGCCAAGGCTGCTGTGGACGCCGCCGAAGCCCAAGTAGCGGCCGACCAGTCCCAGATTGAAGCGTCCAAGCAGACTATCCAGTCGGCGGAAGCTCAGGTCAGCGTGGCGCAAGCCCAGTTGGGTTCAGCGCAAGCCCAGGAGCGCCAGGCACAAGCAGTACTCCAGCAGGCCAAAATCAATCTCGAACACACCCAGATCACCGCTCCCGTCGATGGTACGGTGATTGCCCGCCGCATGGATGTGGGCCAGACCGTGGCCGCATCGTTTGCCGCCCCTACCATCTTCGAGATCGCGCAAGACCTCACGAAAATGCAACTCGATACCAACGTTGACGAGTCCGATGTCGGGAACATCATCGCCGGCCAGAAAGCCACATTCACGGTCGATGCCTATCCAGGGACCACATTCCAAGGCCTGGTTACAAACATCCGCAAGGCGCCCATCAGCGCACAAAACGTGGTCACCTACGATGTCGTGATCGCGGTTTCGAATCCCGATCTCAAACTGTTCCCCGGCATGACGGCCAATGCCCGCATCCTGACGACCAAGCTGGATGACGCGCTCAAGGTGCCGAACGCTGTCCTGCGGGTCCATCCCTCAGCGGCAGTGTTGACGCAGGTCGGCCTCCCATCCACACCCGCTCCCGCCGGTAAACAACAAATTTATGTTCTATCGGGAGGCAAGCTCAAAGCTGTCCCGGTCACGTTTGGGATCTCGGATGGCAAGTCCACCGCGGTAACAGCAGGGGATTTGAAAGCGGGAGAACTGGTCGTGGTGAGATTTACCACCGGTGCAGCCTCAACGACGACGACCACCAGCTCGGCGCCTGGCGCCAGCGGCGGGCGCCGCGGGCCTGGATTCTGAGGAGCGTCTAGTGCCACCACTCATCGACGTCCGGGACCTCACCAAGACTTACTTGCTGGGGGAAGTGAGTGTGAACGCCCTGCAGGGGATCACGGTCACCATTGAGCGCGGCACCTTCGTGGCGGTCATGGGCGAGTCCGGTTCGGGCAAATCGACTTTCATGAACCTTTTGGGTTGCCTCGACCGGCCTACCTCAGGCCGTTACCTGCTCGACGGCATTCCGGTCGAAAGCCTGGATCGCGACCAGCTCGCCGAGATACGGAACCAGAAGATCGGCTTCATTTTTCAGAATTTCAACCTGCTTCCACGCATGAACGCGTTGGAAAATGTAGAACTACCGTTACTTTACGCGAGTAGTGATACGCCGAATGGGGACGAACGGGGCCAACGCGCCCTGGCTGCCGTCGGCCTGGCCGACCGGGAGAACAACTTTCCCACCCAGCTCTCGGGTGGCCAGCAGCAGCGAGTGGCCATCGCGCGCGCGCTGATCAACAAGCCGGAAATTCTTCTCGCAGACGAACCCACCGGCGCGCTGGACTCGCATAACAGCGCCGAGATCATGAGCATCTTCCAGGCACTGAACCGCACTCAGGGAATCACCATCGTTCTGGTTACGCACTCGGATGAGATAGCCGCGTACGCCGACCCGATCAACGGCTTTCGCGATTGGCGCATCGTCGGCGACGCGCCCCTCGTCCACCCCGAGAAGGCCGGCGAGAATCCGGCAGCTCTGCGCAACCCCGCCGAGATTG
>JBIOFT010000281.1:0-3235 GCA_044447375.1 Terriglobales bacterium
CCCCCTTGAGTCCACCCTTTTGCCCGGCAGCGGCTTTCCCGCTAAGCGGTCCAGGTTCCTGCCTCTGGCCAGTGGCGAGGTCTACAATCAGCTTGGCCAGCTTGTTCGTATCGCGGGGGCGTTTGGGCCGTTGTGCCATGTGAACAGCATGACACAGCCAGCCCGAGAGAATCCACTCCGCCGAATTTCAAACTGACCCATGACCCAAGCCTGCGCTAGCCGCTGGCGATAAAAGAGGTTGTCCTGGGGAAGCGGAGAATGGTATCCTTCGCTTCTCCAGCCATGTCTCTATCGGCTACCGATTACCTGCTTTGGGTAATAAGTTCGGTTCTGCTCGTACTGACTTGTGGGACGGTCCTCAAGCGCAAGTTGGTGTATGAGTATCCGGTGTTTTTCGCCTACGCGGCCTTCCATGTGCTGCGCACGGCGGTGCTGTTCACCATCCACCTGCTGCAACTGCAACACCGGATGGGCTACGCCGACTATTTTTACGCTTACTGGACGACCCAGGCCGTAAGCATCGTCCTGGGATTTGCGGTCATCTACGAGATCTATTGCGGGGTATTTCAGCATTACGACGCCCTGCAGCGGATGGGTGGAATTCTGTTCGCGTGCGCCGGGATTGCGCTACTGGTTCTGGCGGTGTGGACGGCGGTGTCGGCTCCGGGCGCGGAAACGCCAGGGGTTGTCAGGGCGGTGTTGCTGCTGGAGCGCAGCGTGCGGGTAATGCAGTGCGGGTTGGTATTGTTCCTGTTTCTGGCTTCGTTCTATTTCGGGCTGCCCTGGCAAGACTATCGGTTTGGGGTTGCCTTGGGTTTCGGCGTCTTCGCCAGCATAGAATTGGCCGCGGTGGCGGTCCGCTCGCATATGGGCGCCAGCGTCGCCGTCGCATGTTCGCAGATTAACAGCGCCGCCTATAGTTCCGGCGTTATGATATGGCTTTGCTATATGCTGGCTCCCAAGCCGGCTTTGCAATACGCGGGCGTGGTACAACACAACGACTTGGAGAAGTGGAACCAGGCGTTACTGGAAATACTGGAACGATGATAACGACTGCCTTATTGATAGCCTTTGCCCTGGTGGTGGTGGGGGTGCTGATTCGCGCCGCCCGCCGACGCCGTGATCCCGTACCTGATCTGCAGGCCTTGGAAGCCTACACGCAGCCGGTGGACCTGGCCGCCTTCCGCAACTTGGTCGACCCTGCCGAAGAGGACTATCTGCGGGAAAACCTGCCCGCCGGACAGTTCCACACCCTGCAGCGGGAGCGCATGCGCGCCGCCCTGGAGTACGTGCGGCGCACGGCCTACAACAGCGCCGTCCTGCTGCGCGTGGGTGAAGCCGCACGCCGCGACCGGAATCCCGAGGTGGCGGCGGCCGCCCGCGCGCTGGTGAACGATGCCCTGCGGCTGCGCATGAACGCCATGCTGGCCATGGTGGTGCTCCGCGGACGGATCGTTATGCCGGGAGCGCGGATCTCGGTCGGCCGGGTCACGGATATTTACGAGAACCTGACACAGGGCCTGGCGCGGCTGACCCGCCTGCAAGATCCGGCACACGCCGCCCGCGTCTCGGCCGCGGTCTGAAGCCGCCGCTCACGCTGGCGCGTGGCGTGGGTGCTCGCCCACTTTGTGTTTCGTTCGTCCCCGGCACTCCGCGGTCACGGGCCTGATCGGTGAGACCGCACCACGCGGTTGTCGGGCAGAGACTCTGACTTCGGCGTTTGCCTTGCCGTGGTTTCCTCGGCGTTGGGCAGGATCTCGCGCAAACACCAGTCGATCCGCCGCACGGCCTGCTGAATGTCCCCGATGGCAGCCGAGTCCGCGATGGACAGCACCGATCGGCTGACGATTACCTGTAAGGCATTGCGGGTGTGGTGGTTCATATCGGCAATGACGCCCATAAGCTGTCTATGTCGTTGGAGTTCCCGCTCATGTCTTAGCTGTTGCGCGATTCCCAACGCCAACACCAGCCCACTGAGCAGGAAGTTGTCCAGAAGCGTGGCGTCCCTTCTGAGCCCATGGCGGAAAAACCAGGCGTCGATCCAATACACGCCGATAAAGATCACAATGGCAGAGAACGCGGCCCATTTAAAACGCAACGCACCGGCAAGCGAACCTCGGGTGCGCCGCTTTACGATGGGCGGGTACGGCGGAGAGGCCATGGCGTAACGAACCCTCCTTGGGTGAAACGCACATCCTACCTTGGACTGCGTGAAAGAAATTGTAAAGAGAGGCAAATTCTCGTACCTAGACCAGGATCGGGATTCGGCTAGAAGGTGAAGGCCAGCCCGCCGCGCACCGAGCGCGCCGACTGCACCAGATACAGCGTCTGCCCGTCCTGCCCCAGCACCGGGACATACCCCTGGGCCAGCAGGTTGCGCAGGTCGAGCAGCGCCTCCATGTGTCCAGCAAGGAACGAGATGGGAAGCGGCTGGCGGATGAAGATGTTGAGGTAGGGGTCGGTCTCGCCGGGGGAGGCGTTGAACATGTCCACCGGGGTCAAGGCGGGCCCGCTGGTCCATTTGTAGGAAGCGATCCAGTGGGTTTTGCAGTGCGGAACGCCGCCCGCCAGCTTGATCGCCGCGGCATGCCGGCGCTCCACCCGCAACAGGGCCGGCGCCTCCTGCCAGGAGATGCCGGAGCCGGGCAGGGTAATGACGCCCCCATAGCTGTAATCCAGGGTCGCCGTCAGGTCGGACAGCAACTTGCGCTGCGCCACCGCCCGCACCCCCCGGGTCGAGAGTTCGCCGCCGTTGTAGGTGAAGCTGCCGGAGTAAATGTCGGGCAGGAATTCGCCGGAATCCGCGGTCACTTCGCCCACCCCAACCAGCGCCGCGTCGCGGACATGGTCGGAATAGGCTGCGACTTGCACACCATTGTTGCCGAAGCGGCGCGACACCGAGAGTTCATGGTGATGGGCGCGCTCCAGCAGGGCGCGGTCGTCCCGCATGGAAACCCGCGGCCCGGACTCGCTCAGGTCGGCAGGAGCAGTATCGAAGCCCTTGGCCATGCGCGTGCTAGGTTCCGCGGTCGCGTAGATGTATTGAATCACGGTATGGCGCGAAACGTGTACCGCCGCCGACCCGAAAGGACGGAAGGCGGTCACCCCTCCGCGGAAGTCGATGGCCTGCAATTCGCCGCCGAAGCTGAGGTCGATGAGGTCGGCGAGCGTGATCCCATCCGCCACCGAAAACGCCAGGGCATCGAGGGCGCCGTCGTGCTGCACCGCGTCGGGC
>JBIOFT010000282.1:0-3160 GCA_044447375.1 Terriglobales bacterium
AACTGGGGCACGCCGGTGGCGGCCGGAAATTTCGACTACACCGGCTTTCTCACCAAGTGTCCCGGACCGGGCGCCGGACTCCCCACGCCGCGCCAGATCGGATTTCCCCCCACCATCGGGCGCTACATCCGCCTGCGTGCCTTGTCGGAGATGAACGGCAATCCCTGGACATCGGCCGCGGAAATCGATGTGCTCGGTGACCTGCAGCCGGGTCTGTTCCCGTCGGCAGGCAGCGTGGACTTCCCCGATCAGCTTTTGAATAGTTCGAGTACTCCGCTGCCTCTGGTGCTCACCAACGTTGGACTCGGTGCCGTGGGGATCACGCGGATCAGCGCTTTCGGGGACTTTACCCAGACCAACAACTGCGCCGCCAGCCTGCCGGCGCTGGCCAGTTGCACGATCACCGTGACTTTCACGCCCAAAGTCCTGGGCTATCGCAGCGCGCGGCTGACGGTGCTCAACAGCGCCACCGGACAACTGGAAATTCCGCTCAGCGGCAACGGCGTGATGGCGATCGTGTCGCTGTCATCCGCCAGCGCGGTGTTTGGACCGCAATTGCTGAATACCACCGGCACCGCGCCCAGCATCGGTGTGTCGAATGTGGGCTCGGGTCCGCTGCTGGTGAGCAACGTAACCGTCACTGGAGACTTCCGCCAGGCGAACGATTGCGCGGGCGGCGTCGCCGCCGACGCGGGCTGCACCATCCAGGTGTTCTTCACACCCACCGCCCTGGGCACGCGCAGCGGAACCATGCTGATTTTCGACAATACCGCCGCCGGCTCGCACTCGATCGGCATGAGCGGCGTGGGAGTGGCCAAGCACAACGTGAATCTGAGTTGGACCGCGAGCACTTCGCCGGTGATCGGATACTTCGTGTATCGCGCCACGCAGTCCGGGGGGGCCTACACGGAGCTCAATTCCGCGCCCCAGGCGCAGACCACGTTCATCGACTCGCTGCCGGGAGGAGCGACCTACTACTACGTGGTGACCGCCGTGGACGCCAACTTGGTCGAGAGCGTAACCACACCCGAGATCGCGGCTACGATCCCTCACCCCTAGCGCGACCGGGCCCTACAACTCCGCGTTAACCTCACACCGACACTAGGCATGGGTGCACACCCCATCCATTAGGCCCGATGCCAAAACCTGACGAGACACCGGAAAACTGTCTCTTTTCCACAACTCAAGCTGGTAAGAAGAAAGCACCCCGCTGTGGAGACAAACCATGAAGGTTCAGATTTCGCAGAAGTTTTGGTGTTGTGCACTCTTCCTGCTGGCAGGAACGACGGTCGCTGCAGCGCAGAACGCCGGCAAAGCGCCGGCGGTTTCGCCACCGCAGAGTTTGGCGGTCGATTGGCGGCAACGAGGCGTTGCGGGCAATCTCAACGTGGATGAGACGCAGGCCATGAACCAAGCGGTGTTGGAGCAAAAGCAGGCCGGCGGCGGAGGGGAGTTCAACTGGCCGAATCACTTTCTGACCCGGGTGAGCACGGCGATCAATGCGGCCAACACCGGCGACCTGACGTTTCGCGGCACCGGGCCGACCTCGGGAGTGGTCTATTGCGGCGACGGCACCCATCCCGTCTTCGACCTCGACCGCGGGCACACCATCGAGATTCGCGAATTGAGCATCTTCGGCCACTGGAGAGACAACTGTACCCGTACCTACGCTCGCGCCGGGATTTCCTGGGACCAGGCCCGCGCCGGCACCTGGACGGCCAGCAACCTGCTGGTAGACCGGGTGTTCATCAGCCCCGCGCCACAAGGAGACATCGCAACCCCGGACTTCACCTGCATCGACATCTCCGCCAAGTCGCAGGTGAACGTGGAGGACGGCAAGTTCTACAACATCGTTTGCCATCCGGGCGGCGGCATCGGCTTTCACATCGGCCCCTCGGCCAATCCCAAGAACGAGATTTTCTTCAACAACAACGTCAGCTTCGGAAAGTACGGCTACCAGCTCGACAGCGGGAGCTGGCACATCCAGTACGGCGAAGTCGGCAATTTCAGCGTAGGCCTCAAGATCGCCGGCTGGACCGATCCGGTCAGCATCGATGGCCTGCTCAGCGAGGCCAACAAACAGTTCCTCAGCATCGGGACCGGCCCCATCCGCCACCCCATCACGCTCTCCCACATCAACAACGGTTGGGATGACAAGGCGACGGCGCCCTGCTTCTGGGATATCGGCGGGGCTCAGTTCGCCTTCATCTTCAGCAATAGCTGGGGCCAGAGCAACGTGGCGAGCCCGCACCATGTCTGTGGGAACGGCCACAGCAGCGCCATTTTCCTCAATAACGGCTTCGCCTGGAAGAGTTACGGCTCGAATTACTCGACCCAGAATGCCCAGTTCTACCTTCCCCCTGAGGAGATGAAGCAGTTGTTGGGAGCAAGCTACGGCTTCTACGGCGGCGGCAACATCCTGCTCGGCACCGCCCAGCAGGGTCAGTACTTCAACAATGGCGTCAACTTCATCAACAGCTCCGGCGGCGTCCGGCGGGGATTTCGCTACTCGGCCGACAACACGGCCAAGCAGTCCGGTACGCTGCCCGCCGCTGCCGATCATATTTTCATCGGCGATGGCGTTATTGAGATCGGTGGTCCAGGCGCTCCCAGCTTCGTTCTTCCGGGCTGCGCGGTGACAGGCAAGGATTTCTCCGTGCCCTACAGCATCTTTCTCTTTGCCCTCGATTCCGGCAAGCGGCGCAGCAGCGAGAGCCACACCTTCTGCGACGGCCCAGAGACCCTCGATACCAACCACACCGTCAGCTTTGCCTGGGAGCCGACGCCGGAGGCGGCAAGCTATGACGCCGTCGTGATTTTCTCCACCCGGGGCGGACAAGCCTGCTTCGCCGGCAATACCACAGCGGCTAGCATGACTCTCAGCTCGCCGCTGAACTGCAACTATAAATTCCCCCTGCAGAACGAGGCTGAGTACATCAAGACGCGCGGCCGCGGCATCTGGGGCTTCGGGCCCGCGAACGAGACCACTCCCACATGGTCCATCGATACGGCCAGCGGAAGCGCGAGCTTTTCCGGCGGCGTGAACGCCGCCAAGCTCCAGGGGATTGCCGACACCAGCGTAGTCGCGAATCTGAACGCCGACCGCGTGGACGGCAAACACGCTGCCGACTTCACCGCCGCGCCGGCGGCGGTGAAGTCG
>JBIOFT010000283.1:0-3149 GCA_044447375.1 Terriglobales bacterium
CAGCGAGGAATCTGCTGTTCTTTCGGGATGCTGAGCCCTTGATGGTTGCCGCAGCCTTTTGGATTTGTCATTCCGAGCGCAGCGAGGAATCTGCTGTTCCATGGACCCCAACAAGCGCTTTTACGTTTACTTCATGGCCAGCAAGAGCCGTGTTCTGTACGTCGGCATGACCGGATTCTTAATGCAGCGCGTACAGCAGCACAAGGCCGCGAATGCGAGGGGTTCACGAAGAAGTACAACGTAAACAGGCTCGTGTACTACGAGACATTCAAGTACGTCGGCAATGCAATTAACCGGGAAACTGAGATCAAGAAATGGCGGCGGGAAAAGAAAGTTGCTCTCATCGAAAAGGACAATCCGACATGGGAGGATTTGTCGGAACCGTGGGGCAAGCCGATGCAACTCTTAACAGCAGATTCCTCGCTGCGCTCGGAATGACAACATCTTAAAGTCAGAGTAGCGTTCGGAAGAAGTACGTTAGCATTCGAATTCGCGAGCATGACCAAAAGCCTCTCCCACTACGACAGCACCGGCCGCGCCCGCATGGTGGACGTCTCGCGGAAGTCCGCCACCCAACGCGAAGCCGAGGCCACGGCCTTCGTCGCCATGTCGCCCGCGGTGGTGAAGGCGCTGGCGAAAAATCCCAAGGGTGATCCACTGGAAGTGGCGCGGGTAGCGGGAATCATGGCCGCCAAACGCACCGCGGAACTGATCCCGATGTGCCATCCGCTGCCGCTAAGCGTGGTTGACGTGCAGGCGCACGTGCGGCAGAATGGCGTCGCCATTGCCTCCCGAGTAACGACGACCGCAGTTACCGGCGTCGAAATGGAAGCGCTGGTGGCCGTCAGTGTCGCTGCTCTGACGGTTTACGACATGTGCAAGGCGCTCGACAAGGGCATCGAGATCCGCGAGATCGTGTTGCAGAGGAAGTCCGGCGGAAAAAGCGGGGAATGGAGTCGACGGCCGATGGTCGATGGTCGACGGCAAAAACGCAGTAGCAAGTGAATCAGTTTTGATCCGCGTTGATCAGCGGCGATCAGCGGCAAACAGGTTTTCATGCCATCCAACGTCAAAGTCCTGCTGGTGGACGACAACCCCATGGTGCTGGGGATGCTGCGGCAGGCGCTCGCCCCGATGGCCAACCTCAGCACCGCCGCCGATGGCGCCGATGCCCTGCTGCGGATCATTGACGAGCCCTTCGACCTGATCATCAGCGATTTCCAGATGCCCGGCATGGATGGCCGCGCCCTGTTCGACAAGATCAAGGCCCGCGCCTCCACCTCCCGCATTCCTTTCATTCTGATCGCCACCAAGGGCGACATCGACGAAAAGCTCAAGGTGCTCCAGGACAAGGTCGAGGACTTCATCGAGAAACCCTTCTTCGTCAAGGAAGCGGCGGGAAAGATCAAGCGCATCATCGACAAGATCGCGCTGGAGAAACTGGCCCGGGAAGCGCCCACCGCCGACGGCAAACTGCGCGGCAGCCTGGCGCAGATGAACGTCATTGACCTGCTGCAGTCGCTCGATCTCGGTCACAAGAGCTGCCTGCTCACCCTCACCAACAACGGCGACCGCTGCGAAATCTACTTCAACGACGGCCAGATCAACCACGCCGTCTACGGCGGCCTGAAAGGTGACGAGGCCGTGTTCAAGGTCCTGAGCTGGACCGGCGGCAACTTCCAGATTGACTTCAACGGCCACAGCGATCAGCAGTCCATCTCGCACTCCACCCAGGGCCTGCTCATGGAAGGCCTGCGCCTGCTCGATGAATCCGGCAAGGAAGCCGAAGACAACGTGCTGGAAGCGTGATTCCCCGATAGACTGACAGACCGATGCCATTCACCGCCGCCGTCCTCACCATCAGCGATTCGTCCGCCGCCGGCCGCCGCGACGACCTCTCCGGCCCTGCCGTTCGCGCCGCGCTGGAAGCCAAGGGCTTCAACGTGATTGTCAGCAGCGTGAGCAAGGACGACCAGACCAACATCGAAGTCGCCCTGATGGACATGTGCCACCAGGCCCAACTGGTGGTCACCACCGGCGGCACCGGCATCGCCGAGCGCGACGTAACGCCGGAGGCCACCCGCACGATCGCCGACAAGATCGTGGACGGGATCGGGGAGCGCATGCGCTCCGAAGGCGCCAGAAAAACGCCGCTGGCCGCGCTCAGCCGCGGCGTATGCGCCGTGCGCGGCAAGTCGCTGATCCTCAATTTGCCCGGCAGCCCCTCCGCCGCCACCGAATCGCTGGCGGCGGTGATTGACATCCTGCCGCATGCCCTCGAACTGCTGGTGGGAAAAACAGAACATTGATCTCTCCGCAATCGACAATCGACAATCAACGATGATTTTGTTTCTTCCTCCTCCGTGTCCTCTGCGACAAATCCCCAGGTCCCGGCTGGTAGAATTCCATCCTTGCACACGCTAGGCAATCTACTGGCCCGCTGGTCGGCCCTTCTCTGGGCGCTGTTCAAGCCCCTCGGGGTGTGGGGAGTATTTGCCATCGCTGGCATCGACGCGGCGTTGGTCGGCTTGCCGCTCGATCCGCTGGTTGCCGGCTATGTCTACCAGCAGCCCAGGCTGTTCTGGCTCTACACGCTGATGGCGGCCGCCGGCTCCGCCCTGGGCAGCCTGATCATTTACGCCATCGGCTACGAGGCCGGCGAACTGGTGCTGGAGAAGCGCATGGGGCCGCTGAAGTTTGCCCGCATGCGCGAGCGCTTCGAGCAGCACGAGTTTCTCGCGCTCATGCTGCCCGCCATGATGCCGCCGCCGTTTCCTTTCAAACTCTTCGCCTTCTCCGCTGCCGTCTTCGAAATGCACTTCAGCCACTTCCTGCTGGCCATCTTCGCCGGGCGCGTGGCGCGCTTCCTCATCCTCTCCGTGCTGGTCATCAAGTTCGGGCCGCGGGCGGTGACGCTGGCCGCCGACCTGGTCCGTACCCATCTGACCGGGCTGCTGGTCGCGCTGCTGCTGGCTGCAATCTTCGCCCTGGCCTTCTGGTGGAGGAGCAGAAACAACAAAACCGTCTAGCAAGGTGGAAGCGCCGGGCGGAAATGCTTTTCGGAGTTTCCAGCCCCAAGATTGTCATTCCGAGCGAGGACGCGCCCAAGAACCAGCACGCGCGGGTGGAGCCTGCCCTGAGCGAAGTCG
>JBIOFT010000284.1:0-3149 GCA_044447375.1 Terriglobales bacterium
CAGGACCGGCTGGGCAAGACGCTCACCCGCGAAGTGGTGAAAAAGATCACGACCCCGGCGGTGTAAAGCCGGAGTCAGTTGAAGTTCGAGGAAAGAAAGGGAGAGGCGAAACAGCCTCGTATGGGGAGATACGAAATGCGAAAGCAACTGCTGGGTCTCATTCTTCCGTTGTTGGCCTTGGCGCTGATCGCGGCCGCGGCTGACACGCCGGGCCAGGGAACTGCGGCCACCGCGGCCCTGCAGCGGCTCGAAGTCGCACGCGGCCAGGACGGCCTGCGCGTCGAGTTCACGGCGAAAGGCGGCGTGATCGCGCCCCAAGTGACGACGCTGGACTCCCCTGCGCGCATTGTGATCGACCTGCCCAACACTGTCATGGCGACGGGGCAGAGCCGCATCGACGTCGGCCGCGAGGGCGTGAAAGCGGTGCGCATCGGGATGAACGGTCAAAACCCGCCTACCACCCGCGTGGTGGTGGACCTGGCCGCAGCCGTGCAGCATCAACTGGTGGCCGGCACTGAAGGCCATTTCACGCTGAAGATTCAGAGCGCGGCACTGGCCCAGCGCGAAGCGACTCCGTCCGCGAAGCCGGTGGCGGCAAGCCCGGCACCGAAACTGGTGCTGGCTTCGGCTCCGGTCAAGGCGAGTATGCCCGCGACCCCGGCCCCGGCGGAGGTTCGGCCTGCGCCCAAGGCGGAAGCTGCCAGCCCAGCCGCGGCGGAGAAATCGGCGCAAACCGCCAATGACTTCGTTTTCGTGGAACCCAAATATGCCGCCAAGGACGATCAGGCGGCCCCGACCGCCGACCCTGGCGCCCTGGCGGCGGGGGCAGCGGCGCGATTTGCCGACAAGACTGCCGCTGAACTGGTGGCCACCAAGGCCCACTCGGGCATGCAGGATTCCGGCAGCCCGCAGGCCATCCAGCCGGCGGTGAACTTGGCCGCCGAACAGAAGGCACAGCTGGAACAGAAGCAGGCAACCAACGGGCCCAAGTACACGGGCGAGCCGATCTCGGTCAACCTCAAGGATGTCGACCTGAAAGATTTCTTCCGCCTCATCCACGAGATCAGCGGACTGAACGTGGTGCTCGATCCGAACGTGAAAGGCACGCTCACCATCGTGCTCGACGACGTGCCCTGGGATCAGGCGCTCGATATCGTGCTGAAAAACAACAATCTGACCCGGCAGCTCGAGGGCAACGTGCTGCGGGTCGCGACCGTGGACACGCTCAAGAAGGAGGCCGAGAACCGGCGTGCGCAGGTCGAAGCCGAAGGCCTGGCGGTTGAGAAAGTCACGATGACCCGCTTCCTCAGCTATGCGCACTCGAAAGATGTAGTGCCGGCCCTCAAGGGATTCCTGAGCAAGCGCGGCGAAGTGGTTTCCGACGACCGCACCAATGCCCTGATCATTTCCGACATCCCTGGGGTTCTGCCGCAAATCGATCGTCTGATTCAGCAGATGGACCGCAAAACGCAAGAAGTCGAAATCGAAGCCCGCGTGGTGGCTGCGACCCGCAGCTTCGCTCGCGATATCGGCACGCAGCTCGGTTTCGGTTTCGGCAACGGCGCCACGGCGATTGGCGGCGCCTCGTCGGTGGGCGCTTCTCCGCTCAACACCTTCGGTCTCACCCCGAATTACATCATCATGGGCTCGAGCACCCCGTCAGGGACGTCGGGCGTCAGCATCCCGCTGTTCTCGAACCTGGGAGTCACCTCGCCGACCAGCGGGTTCTCGTTCCTCAATGCGAGCAACAACGTGCGCATCGACGCCATCCTCACCATGGCGGAGTCGCGCGGGCTGCTTAAGATTCTTTCTCGTCCGCGTGTGGTCACCCAGAACAACATCCAGGCGGTGGTGAAGCAGGGCGTGCGCGTGCCCATCGTAACTCAGGCCCAGTTGGGCGGTCCGCCCACCGTGACCTACATCGACGCCTTCCTGCGCTTGACGGTGACTCCTCAGATCACCTCGGAAGGGACCATCTTCCTGAACGTGGACGTGGAAAATACGACGCCCGATTTCGGCCACCAAGTGCAGGGCAATCCAACCCTGATCACGCAGCAGGCGACCACGCAGGTGCTGGTCACCGATGGCGGCACGGTCGTGATCGGCGGCGTGATCCAGACCCAGAACTCGGTCAACATTGGGCAGGTGCCCGTGCTGGGCGATATCCCGTATCTGGGGAACTTGTTCAAGCGTCGCACGGTCACCACCGCCAACCAGGAGCTGATCTTCTTCATTACGCCACGGATCATTCAGACATAGTCAGATTGAACGAACAACGGCCGCCGGTCTCCCCGAAGAACTTGTCGAGGAACCCGGCGGTTTTGTTTTGGCCGCGAGCCGCGAGCTAGAAAGCTACCGGGTCGCACCTCGCAGCTCGAAGCTGGTCTCCTGCTACACTGCCCGCAATGGACTACCCCGCCCGCCAGCGCCAGCTTCAGGCTAAGCTCGAAGACAGCCAGCTCGACCACCTCCTCATCACCCACCTCCCCAACGTCCGCTACCTCTGCGGGTTCACCGGCAGCGCTGCCGCTTTGCTGGTCAGCGATCGGGGGACGACCCTCTTTACGGACGGCCGCTACCTCGCGCAGGCCCGGGCCGAGGTCCACGGCGCCCGGATCGTGATTGCCCGCAAGGCCCTTTTGGCGGTGGCTGCCGAATGGCTCGCCTCCGGGCGGAGAACCGCCGTCCACCCAGTTCTCGGCATAGAAGCGGAATCCATCTCCGCCGGCATGCGCGACCGTTTGGCGTCCGCCCTCCGAGGCAGGGTGCGTCTTCGCTCTGCCGCGCCGCTGGTCGAACAGGCACGCATGGTGAAGGATCCCTCCGAGGTTGGTTACATCCGACGCGCGGTGGAAATGGGCGCGGGGCTCTTTCGTGTTGCTCTCGAGCGCATCCGTCCCGGGGCGAGGGAAGTCGAGGTGGCGGCGGCGATGGAATACGAGGCCCGGCGCGCTGGCGCCGAAGGCATGGCCTTCCCGACGATTCTCGCATCCGGCAAACGCTCCGCCCTGGTGCACGGCCGCGCCTCGCAGGCCGCGATCCCGAGCCGCGGGTTCGTGGTCTGCGACTTCGGTGTTATACTCGCTGGCTATTGTTCAGACCGCACGCGCACGGTGCATGTCGGGCGTGCTTCGCGGCCGGCGCGGCAG
>JBIOFT010000285.1:0-3145 GCA_044447375.1 Terriglobales bacterium
ATCCTGGATGAGCCCGAAACTCTGGCGCTGGAGCTCGACCGCAACTGGTCTCGAGTGGCCGAGGCACACGAGCGCAGCGGAGTGGGGAACCTGGTCCGGCCAACCGACCTCTATCTCACGCCGGAAAGCTGGCGGGAAAAGACCGCGGCCCTTCCGGGAGCGGATTTCGAATACCTCGGCATCGCCCGCGACCAACTGCCGGAAGCGGCCTTCCTTTCGCAGCCGGCCGCGCGTTTCCACGGCGCCGTGCCAGTTCTGATCGAGGAAGTCCAGAAACTGATCGGCGGCGGAACCCAGGTCATTCTCGCCGCTCCCAACACCGGAGAAGTCGAGCGCCTGGCCGGCATCTTTACCGAGTACAACGCCGCTTATCGCCTGGGCAGCCGTACCCGCGGCGGCGAAAGCTACGCTGACGAAACTTCTTACTTCGCCGGCGAAGTGCTCACCACCACGCTGCTGAAGGCCTATCTGCCCGACGGATTCGTTCTGCCTGAAGCTCATCTGGCGGTGTTCGGCTCGCGCGATCTGTTCGACGAATCCGATCTGGTCGCCGCCCGCCCGCAGCGCGTGAAGTCCAAGGTCTCGGCGTTTCTGTCGGATTTCCGCGATCTGCAGGCCGGCGACTACGTGGTCCACGTCGAGCACGGCATCGGCCAGTATCAGGGACTAAAGGAAATCAACCAGGGCGACGGCGCCGCCGAGTTCATGCTGTTGGAGTACGCCGAAGCGGCGCGGCTCTACGTCCCGCTGACGCGCCTCGATCTCGTCCAGAAATATCGCTCGGCTGAGGGCGCTAAGCCCGCCCTGCATCACCTCGGCACCGCCGCCTGGGCCAAGACGAAGGCCCGTGTGCGCAATGCCATGAAAGACATGACCGACGAGCTGCTGAAACTCTACGCGCAGCGCCAGGCCGCCCAGGGTCACACCTTCCCCGCCGACACCGAGTGGATGAAGGAGTTCGAAGATGCCTTCGAGTACAGCGAGACCGAAGATCAGGCGCAGGCGATCATCGATGTGAAGAGCGACATGCAGTCTCCCCTGCCCATGGATCGTCTTCTGTGCGGCGATGTCGGCTACGGCAAAACGGAGATCGCCATGCGCGCCGCCTTCAAAGCCATCAGCGACAACAAGCAGGTCGCGGTGCTCGCGCCCACCACCGTGCTTGCCTTCCAGCACTTCGAGACGTTCAAACAGCGCTTCGCGCCGTTCCCGGTCACCGTCGAAATGGTCAGCCGCTTCCGCACACCCAAGCAGGTCAAAGAGATTCTGCAGAGAGTCGAAGCGGGCAAAGTGGACGTCCTGATCGGCACCCATCGCCTGCTCTCGAAGGACGTGAAGTTCGCCGATCTTGGCTTGCTGGTGGTGGATGAAGAACAGCGCTTCGGGGTGCGCCACAAAGAGCGGATCAAGCAGATGCGGACGCAGGTGGACGTGCTCACCATGTCGGCGACGCCCATTCCACGTACCCTGCACATGTCGCTCGTCGGCCTGCGCGACATGAGCGTGATCGAGACGCCTCCCAAAGACCGCATGGCCATCCAGACGGTTGTCGCCAACTGGGATTTGAAGCTCATCCAGTCCGCCATCGAGCAGGAACTGGAGCGCGGCGGCCAGGTCTATTTCGTCCACAATCGCGTCGAAACCATCTGGGAGATTGCCGCCAAGATTCAGGGACTAGTCCCGAGCGCCCGCATCGCCATCGGCCACGGACAGATGGTGGAAAGCGAGCTGGAAAAAGTGATGCTGAAGTTCATGCATCACGAAGCCGATATCCTGGTCTCGACCACGATTATCGAGAACGGCCTCGATATTCCGCTGTGCAACACCATCATCATCGATCGCGCCGAACGTTTTGGCCTGTCGGACCTTTACCAGCTGCGCGGACGCGTCGGCCGGTCTAATCGCCGGGCCTATGCTTACTTGCTTCTACCCGCCGAGATTGAGCTGACGCCCATCGCCCGGCGCCGTCTCGCCGCGCTGAAAGAGTTCTCCGACCTGGGCGCCGGGTTCAAGATCGCGGCTTTGGATTTGGAGTTGCGCGGCGCGGGCAATCTTCTTGGCGGCGAGCAGAGCGGCCACATTGAAGCCGTGGGATTCGAACTCTACACCCAGATGCTGGAGCGGGCCGTGCGCGAGGTGAAGGGCGAAGCCGCCGCCGAGGGAACGGAAATCCAGCTCAACCTCGGCCTGAACATCCGCATTCCATCCGGCTACATCAAGGAAGAGAACCAGCGCCTGCGAGTGTACAAGCGCGTGGCCGGAGTGGAGACCGAATCGCAGTTGCATGATGTGCGATCCGAGCTGGCCGACCGCTACGGCGAGGCGCCCCGCGAGGTCCGCAATCTGCTGGAGTACGCCTCGCTCAAGCTGCAAGCGATGCGCGTCGGGGCCACCGCCATCGAGCGCAAGCGCGAGCTGCTGAACATCAAGTTCCGCCAGAATGCCTCGATCGACCCGGGCAAGCTGGCGCGCTTTGTGGCTTCGCAGCGTGGGTCGCAGTTCACTCCGGATGGCACGCTGAAGTTTTCCATCCGGCCCAACAGCGCCGAAGGGATCCTGCAAACGCTGCGCGACCTGCTGGAAGAGCTGGCGGCGCAGGAAGCCCCGGCTGCGACCACGTAGGGAGGGCCTTCCGACTTCGCTCGGGACCGGCCCGTCTGCCCGGCCTGGCATCAATTACAATCCTTCTCGTTGATCCTGACGGCGAGGGAGATGGGCGCGATGAAGGAAACGGTACAGCAATACGTCCAGCGAATTGGGAGCTATATTGCGGGGCAGGAGCCTCTGAAGGTGCAGGCGGCTACGCCGAAGAAACTTGAGCGTTGGGTGGCGCGCGCGTCGGCGGCGAAGCTGCGGAAACGTCCGGCGCAGGACAAATGGTCCGTGACTGAAATCCTGGCGCACCTGGCCGACGTGGAAATCGCCATCGGTTGGCGGGTGCGGGCGATTCTCGGCGCTCCGGGCACTCCGGTTCAAGCCTACGATCAGGATGCCTGGGCGGCGGCCGGGCGCTACGCCAAACGGAATCCGCGCGAAAGTGTAGCCCTGATCCGGGCGGTGCGCGCAGCCAATCTTGCGCTCTACAAGTCACTCTCCCCGGAACAGTGGAAGCAGTTCGGCATGCATGCCGAGCGCGGCCAGGAGA
>JBIOFT010000286.1:0-3136 GCA_044447375.1 Terriglobales bacterium
GACTCCTCCCACGCGGAGCAGTTTGATTAAGGCTTCACGGCGGTTGAGTATGGTGCCTTCGGTCGGCGGCATGTTGTTTTGACCTCTTTGCTTTTACCCGACAACTAAATTCTAATCTCGTTCTGGTGGCGCAGCTATGCAATCCGTCACGATGCCGCGTGAGGAACAACCGACGTCTGCCGTAAGGGCGGCTCTGACCCTAATAGGATTCAGCGCGGTCATCGGCCAGATCGTTCTCATGCGGGAGCTCATCGTCGTCTTCAACGGCAACGAGATTTCGCTGGGAATTATGTTCGCCACCTGGCTCTTCTGGACCGCGGCCGGCAGCAGCCTGAGCAGCCGTTTTGCGCTGGGCCGGAACCACGCTCGGCGGGTGGTCGCCACGCTCGAATGCTTGCTCGGCGTCAGCCTGCTGCCGACAATCTGGGCATTG
The DNA here is from genome assembly GCA_044447375.1 of Terriglobales bacterium. Lineage (GTDB taxonomy): Bacteria > Acidobacteriota > Terriglobia > Terriglobales > Acidobacteriaceae > JAHFUA01. The sequence goes on from JBIOFT010000286.1 coordinate 434, forward strand.
CGCGCCTCCAGAACTCTTTTTCAGACAGTGCCGGGCGAACTGGTTGGCCCGGTGCCGATGCTGCTTACATCCCTGGCCTGTCTGAGCCTGTTTTGCGTGGTCGCAGGGTCGCTTTTCGTGGTTGCGACCCGGATGTACGAGCAGGAGTGCGCCGTCTCCGCTCGCGTCGCTACCAGCTCGGCTTATTTGCTGGAGGCCGCCGGTTCCGCGTTCGGAGGGATCCTGGCCAGCATTGTGCTGCTGCACTTTCTTGGGTCCTTCCAGATCGCGATTGTCGTCGCCCTCCTGAATCTGAGTATGGCAGCAGTCTTGTTGTTTCGGATGAGCCGCAGGCAGCTTGGGGCCGCGACGGTGGCAGCGGCTGTTTTCGCGGTCGTTCTCTTTACAATCCTTTTGCTTATCTATGTCGCGCCGGCGTTGGACAGGTCGGCGCAGGCGCGCCGGTGGCAGGGATTCCACCTGGTGGGATCGCGCGACTCGATTTACGGCAACCTGGCGGTCATTGAAACTGGCAACGAAACCGGCAACATCCGCAGCATCTATGACAACGGCGTGATTCTTGCCAGCGTGCCGGACGAGAACGCCGCCGAAGAGGCGGTACACTACGCGCTGCTGGAACCCGCGGCGCCGAGGCGGGTACTGCTAATCGGCGGTGGCGTGAACGGCAGCATCGCCCAGGCGCTGAAGCATCCCACAGTCGAACGGATCGATTATGTTGAGCTGGATCCCGCACTCATCGATATGGCGCGACAGTTTTTCGCCGCGCAGATTGCGCCTGTTCTGTTAGATCCTCGGGTGCACGTGCACTACGCGGATGGCCGGTACTTTGTCCGGAACTATCTCAAGACGGCAGGCGAGAGTTTCGACGTGATCATTCTTAATGTGCCCGACCCGCAGACCGCGCAGTTGAACCGTTTCTACACAGTCGAGTTCTTTCGCTCCGCTCGCGATCACCTCGCGCCCGGCGGACTGCTCGCCTTGCAACTGCGATCGTCGGAGGACTACATCAGCCCCGACTTGGCGGAATTTCTGCGCTGCATTCACCACACCCTGCGGGAAGTCTTCCCTTACGTGGTCGCCATCCCCGGCGAAACCATCCACTTCTTCGCCGCTACGCGAGCCGATGTTCTCACGGACAATCCCCAAACGCTGATTGCAAGATTGCAGGAGCGGAACCTGAAGACACAGTATGTTCGGGAGTACTTCGTCCCATTCCGCATGATGCCGGATCGCATGGAGCAGGTTCGCGACCAACTGCGACCGCTGGCCTCGACGCCCGTCAATCGCGATTTCGAGCCGATCGCCTATTACTTCGACGTTGTGCTGTGGAGCGCGCAGTTCAAGTTGGGCTATTCCAACTGGTTCCGGGCCGCTGCGCACATTGGTTTCAGCAGTGTGATCGATGTGGTCCTGGTTGTCTTACTGTTTGCAGCGGTTTTTCTGGCGTGTGTCCGCCTTCGCGAGAAGCGCGCCCGTTCTGCCGCGGCGTACTGCGTGGCTGCGACCGGATTCACGCTAATGGCTCTGCAAATTTTTCTGCTGCTCGCATTCCAGTCCGTTTACGGCTACGTTTATCATCAGCTCGCGATCCTCATCGCCATGGGCATGGCAGGCATTGCCTTCGGAAGCTGGCTGGGCATCCGCCGCATTCGTTCCAGCGACAGTCCACCGTATCGCACTATGACAGCTGCCCAGTTCCTGCTCGCCCTTTCTGGTCCTGCGCTGATATTTGTGGTTAGCCTGTTGTCGAAGATTTCCGGATTGGCGGCAACATGGTTGGCTGCACAGTTTGCCTTCCCTGCGTTGGCTGCTCTCTGCGGAATGCTGGGGGGCTATCAATTTCCTATCGCGACGGAGATCTACCTTTATGACAATAACAATGCTGGCGGCGGTCGATCACGGCTGGGCACACTCTATGCCATCGATCTGCTGGGCGGATGCGCGGGCGCGCTTTTGTTGAGCAGTTATCTCATCCCGGTGTTTGGGTTTTGGAAAACTGCCTGGCTCAGTGCTGCGGTAAACCTGGCGCCGGCTCTCCTGGCCGCGCGGGTAAGCCTGGAGGCAAAGAGGTTTCGGGCGTAAGCGCTTGCGGCCTCTTTTCGCCGAATACCACCGCGGTAAACAGGAAGATGTCCGTGTTCTCATCCTTCCAGCAACCGGAGTGCATACCCGCTTTGGCACAGGTTTCTTCCAAAAACCTCTGTCGATCCCATCGTTCGTCCACCGGCACCTGCGGAAGCAAGATGCCCTCGTACGTGCCGTTCTTCATCAGCAAACCGTGCTGGCCGACCTTGATCTGGCGAACGTCCAGCACGCGCCGAAACGGCGACAGCACGGAGACTTCATAATCGATTTGCGACAACTCTGAAGCGGATACCGGTTGGAATCGGGTGTCGCGCAGGGCGGCAAACGTGGCCGTGTCCCGCACGGTCATATACAGAGGTTTCGCCGCGGAGGTATAGCCGATACATCCCCGCAGTTCTCCCGATTTGCGCAGGGTTACGAACGCACCGCGCTCCTGATTCAGCACTTCGCTTGCGCTCGCGCTTGGTTCATACGGCTTTCCTTCGCGTACTGCGCGTACTCTACCGACTTGCGAGCCAGCGCGAGCAGTTCCTTTTGCTCGTGACCAGTCAGCGAGAATTGCTGCCCTACCGTTTTTCCGCTTGGAGTTTTCAGAAAGACGTCGGCGCTGTATCCGAC
>JBIOFT010000287.1:0-3122 GCA_044447375.1 Terriglobales bacterium
AGGAACTGAAGATCAGGTCGATGGCGCGCTCGAATCCCGAGCCGAACGCCAGCAGGATGACGACGGTGGCGATGCCCCAGGCCATCCCCAGCATGGTGAGCGTGGTGCGGCGGCGGTTGTGCTGCATCGCGCCGTAGGCTTCTTTGAGCAGATCACGGGTCATGATTCACTCCTCCAGTTGAGAAGTAAGGTCACAGTTCGTATCAGGGCATCGCTTTAGCGATGCCGACCGATGCCCTTTTCATCCGCCCCCTTTAGGGGCTGAGGTCCTATTCAATGCCTGTTACTCCTGGCGCAACGCCTCGACCGGTTCGAGCAATGCCGCTTTGCGGGCCGGGTAGAGCCCGGCGCTGATGCCTGCCAGCGCCAGCGACAGCACGGCGGCGATCGCCGATGCGGGCACGATCCGGGGCGTATCGAAGCCCTGCGGCAGTTGCATTCCCGAAAGCAAGCGGATGACGAGCAAGGCGCCGCCGACTCCGGCCGCGCCGCTCAGCAGCGTCAGGAACGCGCCTTCGAGGAAAAACTGGAACAGAATGTTGCGGTTGGTCGCGCCCAGGGCTTTGCGCAGGCCGATCTCGCGGGTGCGTTCCGTCACCGCCACCAGCATGATGTTGATGATGCCGATCGCGCCCAGCGCCAGTGTCACCAGCCCCACTCCGCCCAGGAACCAGTCCATCGCGGTGAAGATCTTGCCCATGGTCTTCTGGTTCTTGACCGTATCCCACTCTTCCCAGATGTCTTTGTTGTTGGGGTCGAAGCCGCCATGATTGCGGGCGACGATCTTGTGCAACTCGTCCTTCGCGGCTTCGTTTTCATCGAAGCTGCGAGGCTGGTAGTTGATGAACGAAATCGCGTTGCCTTCCTGCGAGTTGTCGCCCTTCAGCGGAAACAGCTCGCGCATGACATTAAACGGCACGAAGATGCGGACATTGGTGGCGTTCTGCTCCTCGCGGCCGATCATCGAGAGCACGCCAATCACCTCGAAACGAACGCCGTTGAGCAGAATCGTGTTGCCGACCGCCGGACGGCCCGGGAACATGTTGCGCGTCATCTCTCGGCCCAGCACGCAGACCCGGCGGCGCTGCTCGTTGTCCTCGTCGTTGATCCAGCGCCCGACCTGCAGAGGGATCGTCCGCACCTGGCTATAGATTGGCGGCACTCCGGAAACCTGGCCGTTGGTGCTGGTGTAGTCGCTGGCCGCGCGGATGTCGTCGCGCGCGATCAACGGCGAAATGTTCAATGCGAGCTTCGACTCGTTCTGGATCGCCAGGTAGTCGTCGTAAGTAAGGTTGAACCACTTCGCGGAAGTGAAGCTGCCCTCCACCGCCGGCGCGCGCCCGCCGAAGAAGAAAATAATGTTCTTGCCGAAGGTCTCAAGCTGCTTGCGATTGCCGCTGCGGAAACCTTCGCCCACGCCCGCCAGCAGCAGCAGCGAGCCCACACCCCAGGCGATCCCGAACATGGTGAGGAACGAGCGCAGCTTGTGCGCCCACAGGGTGCCTAACGTCTGGCCGAAGGTGTCCAGCAGCATGCGCATGGCAACTCCAAAGCCTCGCGGCAGGGGAATGGAAGATGCGGTTCGGCAGCCACCCCGGCCGCTATTTCCGTTGGACTGGGGAGGACAGAAAGGGTTATCGGGCTTTCTGAAGCAGGCAGATGGCGCCCGGCCGCTGGGACCCTGGCTCAGACACTTTGTGCTCGATGAATTGTCAATGACTGTTGAGTGTATCCATTACAGCTTCAACTCCGCGTCAATCGTCCCGTCATCGAAGTTGGCCTTCATATGGAAGCCCATCCTGCGGCAGATGGCCTGCATCTCGCGATTCTCCGAAAGGATGGTCGAGGTGATGGTGGTCAAGTGCTCGTCACGGGCCACCTCGATCAGGCGGCGGTAAAGCTCCGTCCCCAGGCCCTGGTATTGGAAACGATCGTCCACCAGGACCGCCATTTCGGCTTGGTCGCGCCCTCGCAGACGGCTCATGCGGCCGATGGCGACAATCTCCGGCCCGCCCTCCGCCTTCGTGTGCTCGGCCACCAGCGCCATCTCGCGGTCGTAATCAATGAAGCAGATGCGGGTCAGCCGCTCATGCGCAGTGCGCTGACTGAGTTTCAACGGCTGAAAGTAGCGGAGATAGACCGTGCGTTCCGACAGTGCCTGGTGCAGCTTGATGAGCAAAGGTTCATCTTCCGGACGAATCGGCCGGAACAGCACTCTTCGCCGTTCTTCATCCGTCCGGGACGGACGTACTGCTCGGGATATGGCCGGATGGCGAGCCGGGGCACTTGAGCCAGCGTGGTTTCCTGCGGGTACACGATGACGCGGGCGTCCAGTGCCGTCAGTCGGTCGGCCGAGGCCAGCAGAGGATTGATGTCGATTTCCTTGATCCAGCGCTGTTCCACCACCAGTTGGCTGAACCGCACCATCAGTTCCTGCAGAGCCGCAATATCCACCGCCTTGCGGCCCCGCACGCCCTGCAGAGCCTGGAAAATTTTGGTTTGCTCGATGAAACGGCGCGCCAGCGTGGTGTTCAAGGGTGGCAGGGACAATGTCCGGTCGCCAAATACTTCGACCAGCTGCCCGCCGGTGCCGAACAACAGCACCGGCCCGAACTGGGCGTCCACCGTGCTGCCGAGGATGAGTTCGTAACCTTCGGAGCGGCAGAACGGCTGCACCGTCACACCCAGAAAATGCCCGGCGCCGGCTTTCTCCCGCACCGAGGCTTCGATCTCGCGCCAGGCGGCGCGCACCGACGCGGCGCTGCTCAGGTTGAGCTTGACGCCGCCGACATCCGTCTTGTGCGTAATGGTGTGCGAAAGCAATTTGATCACGACGGGATAACCCAGGTCTTCCGCCTTGGCGACGGCTTCATCTTCGCTGTGGGCTTCCACCGTGGGGACCGTGGGTATGCCGTAGCACGCCAGGAGTTCCTTGGACTCGGGCTCGGTCAGCACCGTGCGGCCGCCCTGCCGGACGCTTTGCACAATGGCCTCGGCCCGCGCGCGGTCGGGACCTTCGGCGCCGTGCGGCAGCAGCGGGGTCTCGTACAAGCCGCGCAGCAGGTAGGTATAGCGCCACATGTAATAGAAGATCTTGGCAGCGGTGTCGGGATAGGAAAAGG
>JBIOFT010000288.1:0-3077 GCA_044447375.1 Terriglobales bacterium
CCATTAAGCACCCGACGGCTTCGTCGGCCGAGTGTCCCGCAATGCTACGATAGTGGTTTATGTCTGCCCCCGAATCCCTGTTCCTGCGCGCCTGTCGACGGCTTCCGGTGGAAACCACTCCGGTATGGTTCATGCGCCAGGCGGGCCGTTACATGCAGCAATACCGCGACATCCGCAAGCACCATTCGCTGGTCGAAATCTGCAAAAAGCCGGAGTTGGCCGCCGAAGTCACCATCACCGCCGCCGAGTTTCTGAAGGTTGACGCCGCCATCATCTTCGCCGATCTGCTGCTGCCGCTTGAGGTCATGGGCCTGCCGTTCCATTTCTCCACCGGAGAAGGGCCAGTGATCGAGCGGCCCCTCCGCACCGCCGAAGACGTGAAGCTTCTGCGCACCGATCGCGCCGCCGAACTAGGATACGTCGCCGATGCGGTGGCGCTGGTGGTCAAGCACTTCGGAGACAAGCTGCCGGTCATCGGCTTCTGCGGCGCGCCGTTTACCCTGGCCAGCTACATGGTCGAGGGCGGCGGGTCGCGGCACTATCTGGAAGTCAAGAAGCTGATGTACAACACGCCCGAGGTGTGGGACGAGTTGGTGACCAAACTGACGGACGTGCTGGTGGAGTACGCCGCCGCGCAAGTGCGCGCGGGCGCCGACGTGTTGCAGATCTTCGACAGTTGGGTCGGCTGCCTGAGCGTGGATGATTATCGCCGCTACGCCATGCTGCCCACCACGCAGCTCATCCGGCGATTGCAGCAGGAAACCCACGTCCCCATCATCTACTTCGGTACCGACAGCGCCACCCTATTGCCCTCGATGGCGGAAACCGGCGCGGAGGTCATCGGCCTGGATTGGCGCATTCCCCTCGACGAAGGCTGGCGCACGGTGGGACATACCCGTGCGGTGCAGGGCAATCTTGATCCCGTGCTGCTGTTTGCGTCGTGGCCGGAGCTGAAGCGGCGCGCCGAACACATTCTTCGCCTGGCCGACGGACGGCCCGGACACATCTTCAATCTCGGCCACGGCATTTTGCCGCACACGCCGGTCGCCAACGTGAAGGACCTGGCGCAATTTGTGCACGAGTTCAGCCTGACGGCGGCCAGCCCCGCGAGGACCGAATGAGCCAACCGGCAGTGCTGCTCATCGCTCACGGCAGTCCGGAGCGGGTGGAGGACATTCCCGAGTTCCTGCTGAACATCTCGCGCGGCCGGCCCATGCCGGAGGCGGTGGTGCGCGAGGTGCAGCATCGCTACTCGCTGATTGGCAGCTCGCCCCTGACCAGAATTACGCGCCAGCAGGCCGACGCGGTGGCGCGCGAGTTGGAACTTCCGGTTTACGTTGGCATGCGCAACTGGCGCCCGTTCATCGCCGACACGTTGCAGCAGATGGCTGCCGACGGCATCACCAGCGTGGTCGCCATCTGCCTTGCTCCCCACAATTCACGCGCCAGCGTTGGACTCTACAAGCAGGTGCTCTTCGGGCAGAAGCCGGCGTTTGCCATCGATTTTGTCGAGGAGTGGCACGATCATCCGTTGCTGATTGCAGCTTTTGCCGAGCGGCTGCGTTCTGGCTGGACGAAAGCTTGCACTGAACACGGATCGCAGTTGCCGGTATTGTTCACGGCGCACAGCGTCCCCACGCATACCGTTGCCGAAGGCGATCCCTACGAGACGCAGACCCGCGAGACGGCGGCGCTGGTGGCCGCGCAGGTCCCCGAAATTGGCGCGTGGCGCTTCGCTTTCCAAAGCCAGGGAATGTCGGGCGGCGAATGGCTCGGTCCCACGGTGGAAGAGACCATCGTGAGTTTGCGGGAGGCGGGCCAGACCGGTGTTTTCGTGCAGCCTATCGGCTTCGTCTGCGATCATGTGGAGGTCCTGTTCGACGTTGATATTCTGTTCCGGCAATTCGCCGGCGAACGCGGTATGAAGCTGTATCGGGCCGAATCGTTGAACGATTCGCCGCTGTTCGTACAGGCGGTCGCCGATCTGGCTCGCAGCCGGCTCAGCCGCGCCGCTGCGCAGGGCGCCGCGCAGCCTCAACACTCGATGAAGAACTCCCTATGAAGCGCATTGCCATTATCGGTGGAGGCATTTCCGGGCTGAGCGCCGCGTTTTATTTGGAGAAGGCGCGGGCCGCCGGCGCCGATTTGGACTACATCCTCTTTGAGAGCGGCCAGCGACTCGGTGGGTCCATGTATTCCGATCGGGTGGAGGGTTGCCTGGTGGAAGCCGGGCCGGATTCTTTCCTCACCGAAAAACCTTGGGCGCTTTCGCTGTGCAAGGATCTCGGCGTCGCCGATCAACTGATCGGCTCTAACGACGCCCAGCGCAAAACCTACATCGTGGTGAATGGCCGGCTGGTGGTCATGCCCGACGGGCTTATGTTCATGGTGCCCACCCAACTGGTCGCGACCGCGCTCTCGCCCTTGTTCTCGTGGAGCACCAAGCTGCGCATGGCGCGCGAGCTGCTGCATCCGCCGCGGCCCATGCAGACCGACGAAACGGTCGCGGAACTGGTGGAACGTCACTTCGGGGCGGAGGTGGTGGACCGCCTCGCCGATCCGCTGCTCTCGGGCGTCTATGGCGGGGACGCCGCCAAACTCAGCGCCCGCGCGGTGCTGCCGCGTTTCGTCGAGATGGAAGAGAAGTACGGCAGCCTCAGCCGGGCCATGTTGGCGGCGCACAAGAAAATGATGGCCACGCGCAAACATCCTCCTCCTCCGCTGTTTACCTCACTGCGGGACGGCATGCAGCAGATGGTGGACGCCATCGCCGCCCGCCTGGACCCAGAATCCATTCGCTTGCGCACGCACGTCCTCAGGGTTTATCCCGAGGAATCTTCTTCTTCTTCGTCCTGGCGCGTGGCGGTCGAGATGAATGGCGAGGAACGCTTCGACGCGGTGCTCATCGCCACTCCCGCCAACGTTGCCGGGACCTTGCTGGACGGCGTGGACCGCGGCTTGGCCCGGAACCTGCTGGACATTACGTACAGCTCGTCCATCACCGTCACCCTGGGTTACTACAAGCAGCAACTGGCGGGGCTGCCGCCGGGATTTGGGTTCCTGGTGCCGCGCAGTGA
>JBIOFT010000289.1:0-3076 GCA_044447375.1 Terriglobales bacterium
AGCTACATCACCGGACAGGTCACGAGCGTGAATGGCGGCCTGACCATGGTGGGCTAGAGCAGATCCACATTAGTTGGATGCGGGTCTTTGAAAGGGCACGCCTTTCAGGCGTGCCGTGGCAGGCAGGCAAAAGCCTGGCTTTAGCTGAGGGGAGTCTCCCTCAGGGCCTAAAGGCCCTTCACGTGTGGATACGTTGGCGGCACGGCTGGAAGCCGTGCCCTTTCAAAGCTGGAGGAGTTGGGAGTCCACTTTTATGCAGTGCGCTGAATTAGAACGAACGTTCGATAACTGTGCGGAGATCGTGCAGGATCTCAGCCTGGCCGAGGTCCGCCGCTGGAAGAGCGAGCATCCGGGCGCGAAAGCCATCGGCTATTTCCCGGTCTATGCTCCGACGGAGATCATCCACGCCTGCGGCATGTTGCCGGTGGGTTTGAACGGGGCCGGCGACCGGCTGGACATCCAGTACGCCGACGCCCGCTTCGGATCGTTCATCTGCTCCATCGTCAAGACCACGCTGGAAATGGCCATGACCGGCCACTGCGAACCGCTGGACGGAATGCTGTTTTCCACCATCTGCGACTCGGCGCGCAACCTCTGCTACGTGATCAAGCGCAACTTCCCGCAGATGTACGTGGATTTTCTCCACCTGCCGCACAACCCCGGCTCGCCGGCGGCGATCGAGTTCCTGCGCGGCGAATATGCCCGTTTGCAGCAGCAGTTGGAGGAACTGGGCGGGCGCCGAGCGACCGAGGAGGGGTTACGCCACGCGATCGCGCTCTACAACCAGAACCGGGCGCTGCTGCGGCAGCTCTATGCGTTCCGCGCGGCATCTCCGCACCTGCTGCGCACCTGGGAGCTTTACACGCTGATGCGCGCCGGCAACTTCGTTCCGGTCGAAACCCACAATGAATGGCTCCGCGAGGCGGTGGAAGAGCTGCCCGCACGCACCGGCAAGCCGCGCGACTCGATCCGGGTGGTCATCGAAGGCTCCTTCTGCGAGCAACCGCCGCTGGACCTGATCAAGCTCGTGGAGGAAGCCGGCTGCTACGTCGTCGACGACGACTTCATCCTCGGGCGCCGGTGGTTCACCGAAGACGTACCCGTGGACGGCGACCCGCTGATCGCGCTGGCCGAGAGCTACCTCAATCGTGCCGTATATTCATCGGTGCGGCACGATTTCCGCAATCCGCGGCACAAGGCGCTGGTGGAAAAGACACGCCGCCTGAACGGGCAGGCGGTGATCATGCTGATCGCCAAGTTCTGCGAGCCCGCCCTCTTCGACTACGTGCTGTTCAAGCGCGAGCTGGAAGCGGCCGGCATCCCGCACCTGCTGTTGGAGTTCGAGGAGAAAGCTTTTACGTTCGAGCGCCCGCGCAGCGAGGTGGAAACGTTCGTCGAATCGCTGCTGTTTGACTGAGGAATTATGACCGCAAAATCCGAATATCGCAGCCAGATCCACCAGCGGCAGAAAGACATGATGCAGGACTGGTACGAGCGCCTCGACCAGGCGGCGCGCACCGGCTCCCCGCCCACGGTAGCCATGATGATCTCCGGCAACTGCGTGGAGCTGCTGGAGGGTTTCGGGGCCGTTCCCTTGTATCCGGAGGTGAACGCGCTGCAACTCGCCATCCGCCACCAGTCGCTGGAGCCGATCCTGGTGGCGGAGGAGTTGGGCTATGCCGCCGACAACTGCGCCTACGTAAAGGCGGACATCGGTTGCATGCTCAAGGGCATCACGCCCACGGGCGGCAAGCTGCCGGTGCCCACGCTGGTGCTGTGCAACTTTGTCGGCTGCAACACCTACATCAAGTGGTTCGAGCACGTCGCCGAGATGCAGGGCGCGCCGCTGTATATGCTCGACGTGCCCTTCTTCCGCACCGAGCACCCACGGCGCGAGGACATCGACTACGTCGTGCACCAGCTCCAGGAAACGGTCAAGAAGATGGAAGAGCTGACCGGGCGCAAGTTCGATTACGACCGCTTCCGCGAGGCGGTTCGCTGCTCGGCGGAAGTGGAGGAGATGTGGTCGCGCATCAAGCGGCTGGCGCAGAAGACGCCCGCGCCTTTCGACGCATTTTTCGATGCCATCACGTTGATGGGTCCGCTCTACGTCTATCGCGGCACACCCGCCGGGGTCGAGTTTTTCCGCATCGCGCTGCAGGAGATGGAAGACAAAGTGGCACGCGGCGAGGGAGTCTACGACCAGGAAAAATTCCGGGTGGTGATCGAGGGTCCGCCGCCCTATCCGTATTTCCGCACCTTCCGCGACATGTTCGCCAAGTGGAAGGCGTGCGCCGTGGCCTCGACGTATTCCACCGTCGGCGGGCTGTGGGAGTTCGGCTTCCGTCACGATCCCGACCATCCCTTCGAATCGGTGGCGCTGCACATGCTCGCGCACAACGTGACCAACCGCAATTACCTGCAACGCTACGAGCAGATCCGGCGGTACGTCGAGGAGTGGCACGCGCACGGCGTAATCATCCACTTCGTCAAAAGCTGCCGGCTGTTCTCGGCGGGGCAGGGCGATATGCGCGACTACTTCACGCGCACGCTGGGCATCCCGACGCTCTACCTGGAGTCGGACCTGGAAGATCCGCGCTATTTTGCCGAAGCGCAGACCAGGAATCGTATCGACGCGTATTTTGAGGCGTTGGAACACGCGCATGCAACGGGCGTGTCGCTCTCGATAGAAAAGCCAGGGCCGAGTCCGGCGCTGAGGGTGATTGAGTAGCCGGCGAGACGCCGGCGTTACGGGAGGAATATGCGATTCGCCGCCGGGGTGGACGTGGGATCGACGCAGACCAAGGCCGTGATTATGGAGGACAACGGCGGAGGCGGGCCGCGCCTGGTGGCGCGCGCTCTGGTGGACACTGGCGCCAACGTGCAAAAGGCCGCCGAACACGGGTTCCTCGCCGCGTGCCGCGAGGCCGCGATCCCCGCGCAGGAAGTCGGGTTCGTGGTCGGCACCGGCTATGGGCGCTACAAGATCACCTTCGGCAACGCGCAGATGACGGAGATCACCTGTCACGCGCGCGGCGCCTCCTTCCTCTGCCCCGGCACGCGCACGGTCATCGAC
>JBIOFT010000290.1:0-3058 GCA_044447375.1 Terriglobales bacterium
CTCCTACGCCGAGATTGCCCGCGCCATCGGCAATCCGTTGGCAGTGAGGGCCGTGGGACTGGCCAACGGGCAGAACCCCATCGCGATCATCGTACCGTGCCATCGCGTGATCGGCTCCGACGGGTCGCTCACCGGCTACGGCGGCGGGTTGGAGACCAAGCGCAAGCTGCTGGAACTGGAAGGGGCGCTGAGTGGGTCGTTGGCAGCGCCGGCATGAATTCGCTTTTTATTCGCCGTCAGGATATACTCTGACGGTCCGGACCAACGGGGTGTAGGCTAGCGCGTCGATTTCGGGTTCTGAGGGGGGCATTATGGCTGACGAGAAGGCACGTGCGATCGAACTGGCGGTATCACAGATCGAGAAGCAGTTCGGCAAGGGCTCCATCATGCGGCTGGGGACGAAGGAGGCCATCGTTCCCATCGCGGTGATCCCCACCGGGGCGCTGTCGTTTGACGCGGCGCTGGGCGTGGGCGGCTTTCCGCGCGGGCGCGTGGTCGAAGTGTTCGGGCCGGAGTCGTCGGGCAAGACCACCATCGCGCTGCAGGTGATCGCGGAAGCGCAGAAGGCGGGCGGGATGGCGGCATTCGTGGACGCCGAGCACGCGCTCGATCCCGCCTACGCCAAGAAGCTGGGCGTGGATGTGGACAACCTGCTGGTCTCGCAGCCGGACTATGGCGAGCAGGCGCTGGAGATCGCCGAAGCCCTGGTGCGCTCGGGCGCCATCGACGTGCTGGTAGTGGACTCGGTGGCGGCGCTGGTCCCCAAGGCCGAGCTCGACGGCGAGATGGGCGACAGCCACATGGGCCTGCAGGCGCGCCTGATGTCGCAGGCGCTGCGCAAGCTCACCGGCATCGTCTGCAAGTCGCATACCTGCTTCATCTTCATCAACCAGATCCGCGAAAAGATCGGCGTGATGTTCGGCAATCCCGAAACCACCACCGGCGGGCGCGCGCTGAAGTTCTACTCCACCGTGCGCATCGATATCCGCCGCATCGCTGCCATCAAGGACGGCGAAACCGTGGTCGGCTCGCGCACCCGCGTCAAGATTGTGAAGAACAAAGTGGCGGCGCCCTTCCGCGAGGCCGAATTCGACCTGATGTACGGCGAGGGCATTAGCCGCGAAGGCGACCTCATCGACCTGGCGGCCACCCACGAGATCGTCGAGAAGTCGGGATCGTGGTTCAGCTACAAGGGCGAGCGCATCGGCCAGGGGCGAGAGAACGCCCGCCAGTTCCTCAAGGACAACCGCGACATCGCCCGCAAGATCGAGGACGAGGTGCGCAAGAAGCTGGGCCTGCCCACGCCAGGCGGCGGCGACAAGACTCCGGTGCCGATGCCGGCTCCGACGCCGACGGACGGCCACGCCGCCCGGGTGCCGGCGGTAGCAGGAAGGCGGTAGACAGTTCCCGGACCACCCTAACCAACTGTCATCCCGAGCGCAGCGAGGGATCTTGGTTTTTCTCTGCAAGCTCACGAACGCATTGCCACCTGCGCTCCTCCCGTCTTAGAATGCACTGCCACCCACTTCCCATAGTCCCGAGGAGCTTTGAAAGGCGTCATTGCCATCTATCCCGGCTCGTTCGATCCGCCCACCAACGGGCATCTCGACCTGATCGAGCGCGGCAGCAACATCTTCGGTAAGCTCATCGTAGCGGTGCTGCGCAATCCCGAGAAGGACGCGCCCCTGTTCACGGTGGAAGAGCGCAAGGAAATGCTGACGACGCTGGTCCGGCCGTGGAAGAACGTGGTCATCGATTCTTTCGAAGGGCTGCTGGTGGACTACGCGCGGCGGCTGGGGGCGCACGCTCTGCTGCGCGGCATTCGCGCCATCAGCGACTACGAATACGAGCTGCAGATGGCGCTGATGAACCGCAAGCTGGAACCCCAACTCGAAACCGTGTTCATGCTGCCCGCAGAAAAATACTCCTACCTCAGCTCCCGGCTCATCAAAGACGTATTCCAGCTTGGCGGTTCCGTGCGCGGGCTGGTTCCGCCTCTGGTCGAACAAAAACTGCGCCACAAGGTGAATGGAGGCCGGCCCGGGCTGGTCAGGAAAACGGGGGAATCGTTATGAGCACAGTCGCGGAAGCCAGGAAGATGCTGACCGACCGCATCCAGCGCATCGAGGTCTCGGCCACCATGGCGGTGGTGAACGAGGCGGAGAAGCTGCGCGCCGCGGGCATCGACGTGGTGGATTTTGGCGCGGGCGAGCCCCACTTCTCGACCCCCGAGCACATCAAGGACGCCGCCATCCTCGCCATCCAGCAGAATTTCACCAAGTACACGGTGGTGGCGGGCACGGCCGATCTGCGCGATGCCATCGTCCACCGCCACAACGTGGACTTCAACTCCGACTACAAACGCGAGGAGGCCATCGCCTCCACCGGCGGCAAGCACGCCCTGTTCAACGCCATCCAGGTGCTGGTGGACCACGGCGACGAGGTTATCCTGCCGGTGCCCTACTGGGTGTCGTTCAAGGACATGATCCGCTACTCGGGTGGCGAGCCGGTGCTGGTCGCGGCCGACGAGGCGCGCGACTTCGCGCTTACCGCCGGGATGATCGAGCGCGCTATCACGCCGCGCACCAAGCTCATCATTCTGAACTCGCCTTCGAACCCCTCGGGCGCGGTGATGAGCCCCGACGACATGACCGCTATCGTGCGCCTGGCCCACCAGCGCGGCATCTACGTGATCTCCGACGAGTGCTATGTCTACTTAAACTTCACCGGCAAGCGCTTCTCGGCGGGTTCGCTGCGCGACGCCAAGGAGCACCTCCTCATCGTGGGCTCGCTCTCCAAGACCTACGCCATGACCGGCTGGCGCCTGGGATACACCATGGCGCCGGCGCCCATCGTCGCGGCCATGAGCAAGCTGCAAAGCCAGCAGACGTCGAATCCGACCTCGATTGTGCAGAAGGCTGCAGTCGCGGCGCTGAGTGGGCCGCAGGAGTGCGTAGAGCAAATGCGGCTGGAGTACATCGAACTGCGCGATCACGTGGTAAAAGGGCTGCTCTCGATTCCTGGTGTGCGGTGCACGCTGCCGGAAGGTGCGTTCTAC
>JBIOFT010000291.1:0-3024 GCA_044447375.1 Terriglobales bacterium
AGATAAGGCAACTCGGCGGCAACCTCATTTCTGACCGAACTCTCATCCTGAGCCTACAGGATGCTCCGCATTCCAATTGGTGCTTACAATCGGGATTTGGCTGGGGGTACGCCACCTCTCGCGCTTTTCGAGAAGTGGCCTCCCGAACTACTCGGATAGCTTTCTGGTTGACGTTAAACGCTGAGCAGCATAGAATCAAGTCCGTGATCAAGTCGTTCCGCTGCGCCGAAACCGAGCGACTTCACCGTCGGCAGCCGAGTCGCCGTTTTCAGGCTATCGAGCGCATCGCGAGGCGCAAGCTTCGGCAATTGGACAGCGCCACGGAATTGCGCGACTTGGCAGCGCCGCCGGGGAACCGTCTGGAAGCTTTGCGCGGCGAGCGCAAGGGACAGCACAGTTTCCGGATTAACGACCAGTGGCGTCTTTGCTTCGTTTGGCGCGAGGCGAATGCTTACGAAGTTGAGATCGTGGACTATCACTGAGGCGTCAAGGGCTAGAGAGGCATCCATGGCTAAGCGCGAAAAACTTCTTCCTCCCATCCATCCCGGCGAGATTCTGCGCGCCGACTTCATGGAGCCGCTCGGCCTGAGCATGAATCGGCTGGCGCTCGATCTCCGCGTCCCGGTGACACGCATCGCCGAGATCGTCCACGAGCGCCGCGGCATTACTCCAGATACGGCATTGCGGCTGGCTCGGTACTTCAATACCAGCCCGGGCTTTTGGCTGAATCTTCAGTCCTCTTATGATCTCGAGGTTGCGCAAGACAAGCTCTCGCGCGCCATCGAACGGGAAGTCCGTCCGTCCACTTTCGCGGCGGCGAATGCTGCGTCCTGAGCAGTCGCGGGTGCCCGTCCTAATCGCGAAGCGAAGGGCGGGATTCTCCGAACCGCCGACACCGTTACCACTCTGCTTTACGCGGCCGGAGGTCGGATCTTCATCTTCAGCACTTCCCACTCATTGATATGGCCCACGCCGCCGCCTCTCTGTACGTCAAGCTCAGAGGATATGTGGTACCAGCGCCGCTACGCGTCGAGAGTAGGCTTCATACGGTTCGCCGAACTGCGCGCGCATCCATTTCTCCTCAAGCCGTAGTTTGCGCCACAGCACGGCGAAGACCAGAGCGACAGCCAGTAGCCCCCGCCATTCGCAAAGGGCCACGGCGCAACCAAGAAACCCCAGCAGAAGTCCGGTGTAGATGGGATGACGAACCAGGGCGTAAGGTCCGCTGGTAATAAGTTCGTGACCTTCCTTCACCGTGACGGATTGGCTCCAGTTGCTTCCAAGGTGACGACGCGCCCAGACAGAAAAGACTAGCCCGCCCGCGGTAATTGCCGCGCCGGTCCAAAAGCACCAGGAGCCGAGCGGAAGAAATCGTTCGTTCAGCCATGGAAACGGAACGCGCGGGAGCCACAGAAGCGCCATCGCGCAAGCAATCGAAACCAGCCGGACAAGTCGCGACACGGGCGACTCGCGGCGCTCGGTTGCCTTGACCTTCGCCGACATCGCCCCCCAATAGGCAAAATAACCAAGCCACATTGCAGGGAAAAGATACCTATATAGGAGTGGCATCAATCTTGCTCGCCAGACCCGCTCAAGTTACCTCAAAACGCCTAGTTGAAGCCAACCGGAGGTCAAGCCTTCATCTTACACTGCCCACTCTTACCAGACCTGCCTCGCCCAAGAGCAGGTGCGAAAGTTCCCGGAATGACCACCACCGTGACAGGTTCTCAGGGCTGGTCTAGTATGGCGGAGACTGAGCTTATGGTCATCAAGGTCTGCATTATTCTTGGCTCGGAGATCCTTTTTTTCTCGGCCCTGCTCTTTGGCGCTGCGGGGACCGTCCGCTGGCCTGCCGCGTGGGCCTATCTCATTCTGTTTATCACCGGAGCTTTCTTGCTCACGCTTCGGCTGGCGCGGCGCGATCCTGCGCTTCTGGCCGAGCGCCTCAAATCGCCACTGCAAAAGGGCCAGCCCTTCTGGGACAAAATCTTTATCCTGCCCATGATGATTGGCTGGTGCGCGTGGCTCGTCCTGATGGGCCTGGATGCTGTCCGCTTCCGCTGGTCCGTGATGCCGGTCTGGCTGCAATGCGCGGGCGCGGCCCTGATCGTCTTGTCGTTCTGGATGTTCGGCCGCGTTATTCGTGAGAACCCTTTTCTCACGGCGGTCGTGCGCATCCAAACCGAGCGCGGACGTGGTTTCCACCGGACCCTACGCCACGGTCCGCCACCCGCTCTACGCCTCGATGCTGATCTACCTGCCGGCCACTGCGTTAATGCTTGGCTCGTGGAAAGGCTTGGCGGCTTCGGTGGTTTTCTTAGGCGCCCTGGTTTTTCGGACGGCGATGGAAGACCGCGAACTCCAACGTGGTCTTGCCGGCTACACGGAGTACGCCGCCCGCGTTCGCTACCGGCTGATACCGTTTATCTGGTGAGTGGCCGGTGGACATCCGCAACGCCGGCACATCAGATCGGTCCTTGATAGCGGCGCAGCCGAACCGCGGCGGCGAGGCATACCGCGGCGAGAGCCAGGCCGAACCAGAAACCTGGACTGGTGACAAACTGAGCCGGCGTCGGCGTGAGAGAGGCGATCGTCATTGAGGTGTTGTGAGGCGACATGACTTCTGGGCCGCCCATGAAGCGATATGCGAGCCAGTCGCCAAAGTGCGACGTGTTGAAGGCGATTTTCTCGACCAGGCCGACGGCGAGCAGAGGCAGCGTGGCCCACAGATAGGGCGCGCGACGCGACCAGGCGGAGACCAGCAGCAGCCATCCCCAGAACGGTGCGTACCAGAACCCGTGACCCACGACGAGGTGGTAGAACAGAATCCACGCCATCTGCCAGAACGACACGTGGGACCACACGCTGAGGCCGGTTCCCAGCAGCCTGCCGCCGGCCAGCAACAGCATGATCGAGTGCGTCACCACGGTGATGGCCCAGGTGACCAGCGGGATAAAGACGAACGGAATGCTGGCCTTGGCGAGGACGGTGGTCAGGTCGGAAACCGGCAGCGACTTCCAGAAC
>JBIOFT010000292.1:0-2961 GCA_044447375.1 Terriglobales bacterium
GCCCGCAGCCGTGGCGCGCAGGCGGTCTTTCTGGAAGTGCGTGAATCCAATAGGGCGGCTCGCGCCCTCTATTCCAAATCGGGATTCGTCGAGACTGGCCGCCGCAGGGGCTACTACAAAAATCCCGAAGAGGATGCCCTGGTCTGCAAAAAATTGTTTCCCCAGGTAACCGGGAAAGCTGTTGAAGGCGGAAAAAGGGTGTGATAGCGTGGATTTGTCGAGACCGGGCAGGAGGTCCACTGAATGTCCACTCAGGTCCGTGACCACCTCATGGCCAATCATGAGGAGTTTCGCCAGTTAGTCGTAGAACACACTCAATACTCACAAAGACTTGAATCTCTGACCCAGAAGCGCTTCCTTTCGGAAGACGAGAAGCTGGAAGAAGTCCGTCTGAAGAAGCTGAAGCTGCGGCTCAAGGATCAGATGGAGTTGATCGAGCGGCAGTTCCGGCAGACCCACCAGGTCGCCTAATTTTCACGAAGTATTCACGGCTTCCGCCGTCACAGGGAATCCCTGTACCCCGAACTCCTGCATTCCTTCCGTTTTTTGCGAACCCCGATATAATCAAGCTACCTCCCCTATGGTTCGTGATGGCTTCTATTACGCGCTGGGACTGGCTGTGGTGGCCGCGGTAGCGGGGTGGCTGGCCGGCCCGCCCTACATCGTTGTGCCACTGGTTCTGGCGGCGTTCTTTCTGTGGTTCTTCCGTGATCCCGAGCGGGTGATCCCGGCCGAGGCCGGCGCGGTGGTCTCCCCGGCGGATGGCAAGGTGACCGATGTTTCGAGCATCGAAGTGAATGGCCGGCCGCGCACGCGCATCAGCATCTTCCTCAGCGTCTTCGATGTGCACGTGAACCGCTCGCCTATTGCCGGAGTGATCACCAACATCGAGTATCGGCACGGGCGGTTTCGCAACGCCATGAGCGCGGCCTCCGCGGTGGAGAACGAACAGAACGTCGTGACCGTCGAGGGCGACGGCCACACCGTGATCTTCAAGCAGATCGCCGGGGTGCTGGCCCGCCGCATCGTGTTCGCCAAGAAGCTGGGAGATCGCGTCGCGCGCGGCGAGCGCGTGGGGCTGATCAAGTTTGGGTCGCGGACGGATTTGCTGCTCGATCCCGCGGCCGACGTTCGTATAGCCGTCGGCAACCGCGTCCGCGGTGGCGCCACCGTGCTGGCGTATCTGCCGCCCGCGGAACCTGCCGGTTTGGCCGCCGCCGGCGCGCGGCGCGAAGAGGGGGCGCGATGAGCGACGAACAACTTCAGCTTCCGGTCGAATCGCTGCTCCGGCGCCGCCGCCTGAGAAAGCGTATTTACCTGCTGCCCTCGATGTTCACCATGGGCAGCATCCTGCTGGGGTACTACGCCATCACGCAGACCCTGCAGGGCACCGCCGCCGAGTTCTGGCACTTCGACAATGCCGCCAAGGCCATCGGCTGGGCCGTTCTCCTCGACATGCTGGACGGCCGGCTGGCGCGGCTGACGCAGACCACCAGCGATTTCGGCCGCGAACTGGATTCCCTCGCCGACGTGATCAGCTTCGGGGTCGCACCCGCGCTGCTGGCCTGGGTCTGGGGTTTCCGCATGCTGCCTGTCGGAACCTACGCCGACCTGCGCTTCCATCTCGTCCGGCTGGGATTCGTCGCCAGCTTCGTTTTTCTCATCACCGGGGCGGCGCGCCTGGCGCGCTTCAACATTCAGGTCAACCCGCAGCCCTCTAATCCCGGCCGCCCCGGGAAGAAGTACTTCGTCGGCATGCCGATCCCGGCAGGCGCCGGCGTGATCGCTGCCGTCGTCCACTTCTCCAAAGGCGATCCGCTGTTCACCTGGTGGTTTGCGCTGGTGTGGCTGCTGCTGCTGCTGGCCACCGGTTTCCTGATGGTTAGCACCTGGCGCTTCTACAGCTTCAAGGAACTGGACCTGCGGTCGCGCCATCCCTTCACCGTCATCGTGCTGGTGGGAGGGCTGATCGCATCGGTCGCCCTGTTCTCGCGTTACGCGCTGTTCGTGATCGCGCTCACCTACATGCTTTCCGGCGTGCTGGTGCGGCTGTTTTACATCCTGCGCCCGCGTCGCCGCACCACGCCGCCGGCTTCGTACACTGAAGCCCCGGAGGCGCGATGACGCCGAAAAACCATTCCGCCACTGAGGAGCGTGACGCCACGTCCCGCGACCTGTACCGCGTCGCCATCGTCGGCGCCGCCACCCTGAAGGGCAAGGAGCTCAAAGAGGTCCTCGAAGACCGCAATTTCCCCGCGCTCGACATCAAGCTGCTCGATGACGAGGAATCGCTCGGGAAGTTGGACTCCGTCGCCGACGAGGCCACCTTCATCCAGAGCGTGCTGCCGGAGAACCTGCAGGGTGAGGACATCGTGTTCTTTGCCTCGGACGCGGGCTTCACCCGCAAGAACTGGAGCCTGGTGAAGAAGTCCGGCGCGCTGGTGGTCGATCTCTCCTATGCGCTCGAAGCGGAGCCGGGCGGCGCGGTGCAGGCGCCGTGGATCGAGCGCGAACTCGAACAGGCGGAGGGCGTGCGTCCGCCCGCGCAGCTCGATGCCACGCTGGCGGTGGTGGCGCATCCGGCGGCGGTGGTTCTGGCGCTGCTGCTGTTGCGCGCGCAAAAAACCGGAACCCTGCGCAACGCGGTCTGCACCGCGTTCGAACCTGCGTCCGAGCACGGACGGCGCGGCATAGACGAGCTCCACGGCCAGACCGTCAACCTGCTCTCCTTCCAGCAGATGCCCACCGAGGTGTTCGACGCTCAGGTAGCTTTCAACATGCTGTCGTGCTACGGCGAGAAGTCCACGCCCGCGCTGGAGAGCGTGGAGCGCCGCATCCTGGCGCACCTGGCCACCATTACCGAGGGACGCGCCATGGCGCCCGCGCTGGCGCTGGCCCAGGCGCCCATCTTCCACACGGACATATTTTCTCGCTTTATCTGGAGTTCGAGCAGGCGGTCGC
>JBIOFT010000293.1:0-2883 GCA_044447375.1 Terriglobales bacterium
GACGGTTCACTTTACAAGCAGCGATACCAATGCCAAAACCGTTTTGCCAGCAAACTCGTCACTCACAAACGGGACGGCAGACTTCTCGGCGGTTCTAGAAACCGTTGGCAGCGAATCCATCACTGCCACGGACACAGTTACACCCTCCATTACCGGAAACCTGAGTTCCATAGCGGTCACCGCTCCAGCCGCGCTCGTGATCTTAAACGGCAGTCTGCCGGACGGCGCCGTTGGAAGTCTCTATCACGAAGAGTGCGTTCAACCCGTTGGATTCCCCGTTTGCCAGTATGTTTCCGATTCCTCGAGTACTCTGGATGCCAGAGGTGGTGTACCACCCTATACGTGGAGCTGGGCTGCGGCGCCAGGGTCATCACTGCCGCCCGGCTTGGTAGTAGGAAGTTCTCGTTGTCTAACAAATCGCCATCAGACGTATGCCTGTGACGCTATTACAGGTATGCCATCAGCAGCCGGAACCTACAACGTCGTCCTCACCGTGACTGACTCAGCGACTCCCGCAGCACAAAAGAGCCTGCCCTTCGCCCTCGCCATCATTTCAAAGCTACTGATCACTTCCGGTACCCCGCCCGATGGCGTCATTGGTGCGGCCTACAACTTTACGGTTACAACCAGCGGCGGAAAACCCCCGATCACCTGGAGCGTCTCCAACGGAACATTGCCAGCAGGGCTGAGTTTGGACGCCAATTCCGGAGCCATTAGCGGCACGCCAACCACCGACGAACTGTCCAATTTCACGGTGCAGGTGGCGGACTCGGGTGCCCAGCAGCAAGTAGTCGAACCAACCTACAAAATCTCCGTGAACCCTCCCGCAGTGAACAACGCCGAATTGAACGGCCAATATGCATTCTCGTTCCAGGGAATGGACAGCCAGGTGCGGCCGGTCGAAATCGTCGGCAGCTTCACGGCGGATGGGGCGGGAAATTTGACCGCGGGCCTCGAGGACGTCAATGGCGCCTCGGGAGTGACCGCTTCTCAGACCTTTATGGGGACGTATGAGATCTACGCGGATAATCGCGGGAGATTCAAGCTAAAGACCTCACCCGGAGGAACGGATTTGGGGACCTTCCGTTTTGCCGTCGGTTCCATCACTGCGGGAGTGGCGAGCAAGGCGCGGTTCATCGAGTTTGACAGCACTGCCGCGCGCGGCGGGGGCCTTATCAAGAAACAAGACCCCACGGCCTTCTCGACCGCAAAGATCAACGGGGACTATGCGTTCGGTGTTTCGTCTGCCAATTCCGGCGCTGCCGGCAGGTTTACCGCGGCGGCCGGCAACATCTCTTCAGGCAGCCTCGACGAGGACAATCAAGGTACGGTGAACTCCGACGCCTCGTTCACGGGCACGTATAGCGTCGCCGCCACCGGCCGTGGCACATTGACCCTGAATGTCGCCGGCGCGGCGAATCCGGTGAATGCGGTCTTTTATGTGGTTTCTTCCGGCGAATTACAGGTGATGAGCAGCGACGCGCCCAGCGTTAACGCGGAGTTTGCGTTTACGGGGACAATCCTGCAGCAAACAGGGGCAGGAACATTCTCGAACGCGTCGCTGAACAGCGCCAGCGTGATCGGTTTGCATGGACTGGACAGTTCGGAGAGCAACGACGTGGTGTTGGGTGTATTAGGTATCCCAAGCGCGGGCAACTTTACACTCGCTGCCGACGAAAACAACGCTGGAATAATAGGAGCGCTAAACCAGTCGGGAACGTACAGCGTCACGTCCAATGGCCGGGTGACCGTCACCGGCACTACCCATCCGCTGGTCTTCTATCTCACAGGTGCAAACCAAGGGTTCGTTGTGAGCACGGATAGCAACGCCTCAACGGGCTTCTTTGAGCCGCAAACGGGTGGCCCGTTTTCCACTGCGTCCGCGAATGGAACTTTTTCCCTTGGCCCCAGCACACCGCGGAACACGTTTGCTTCCTCCGATGATTCAGGAGTAGAGACGTTTAACGGAGCAGGCAGCGTCACGGGGACCACGGATTCAAACAAGTTGTCGGGGGGGTTGTTCCTCGCTCAGGCCTTCACAGACACCTACACGATCGCACCAAGCGGCCGAGGGACAATGACCACGAGTGCCTTCATCTTCTACGTCGTTTCTCCGTCGAAGTACGTGCTCATGGATGGCACTGTCGGCGTACGCGATGCCACGATCGAAGTGGGTGAGAAATAGGCGCCGCGCTTGACCACAACTGCGTGCATCGTGTCCGGGCATAAGGAATGCAATCTTGAGGGGGCGTCATGAAAATATCACTGTTGTTCCTACTCTCAATCTGCGGCTTGGGCTTCCTCAATGGATGCGGAAGCGGCTCGTTGGGGCCGCCGCCCCCTGTAGTCAAATCCTTCTCCGTCACGCCGGCCAACGCCACGCCAACCGCCGGGGTGGCTTTCAACATTACCGTCACCGCACTCGACAACTCCGGCCAGGTGTTCCCCACCTACTCTGGGACCGTGCACTTCGCGAGCAGCGACTCCCAATTTGTGCCACCGACCAACTCGACGATAACGAATGGGACGGGAACCTTCTCCGTGACGCTGAAGACCGCCGGCCCGCAAAGTGTCACGGCGGCCGACACGGCTTCGATCACCGGTTCGACCCCGGTCACCGTCAGCGCCGCCGCGCCAAGTCAATTTTCCGTGACCGCAGCCAGCGCCGCGTCTCTCACCGGGGCCACCTTCAAGTTCACGGTGACCGCGCAGGATGCTTTTAAGAATACAGCCACCAGCTATGCCGGGACGGTTCACTTTACAAGCAGCGATACCAATGCCAAAACCGTTTTGCCAGCAAACTCGTCACTCACAAACGGGACGGCAGACTTCTCGGCGGTTCTAGAAACCGTTGGCAGCGAATCCATCACTGCCACGGACACA
>JBIOFT010000294.1:0-2865 GCA_044447375.1 Terriglobales bacterium
AACCAGCGGGTGCGGGTGAAGGCCATGATCAAGGACGGCGATCCGGCGCCCAGCGTAGTGGCGCTGTGGAGCACCGCCAACTGGCTGGAGCGCGAGTGCTACGACATGTTCGGCATCCGCTTCGAAGGCCATCCCGACCTGCGGCGCATCCTGCTGCCCGACGGCTGGAAGGGCCACCCTCTGCGCAAGGAGTACGGCATCACCCAGCAGGACACCGAGTGGGTGAAGATCAACTTGGGAATCGAGAGCGGACAATAGATGGCCGACATCCTCAAGAGCGAGCAGAGTTCGTCCTCGGTCGAGCACATCGAGGCCGAGAAGGGCGCGGCCCCGCCGTTTCTCGATGCAACGGAACTCATCCTCAACATGGGCCCGCAGCACCCTTCGACGCACGGCGTGCTGCGCGTCATCCTTAAGCTCGACGGCGAGAAGGTGCTCAACACCGAGTGCGTGATTGGCTACCTCCATCGCGGGGTGGAGAAGATCGCCGAGCACCGCACCTATACGATGTTCAATCCCTACGTGGACCGCATGGACTACGTGGCCGCGGTCTCGAACGGCCTTGGGTACTGCGAAGCGGTGGAAAAGCTGCTGAACATGGAGGCGCCGCCGCGCGCGCAGTGGGTGCGCACCATCCTGACGGAGCTCAACCGCATCGCCAGCCACCAGCTCTGGCTGGGCACCCATGCCCTCGATATCGGCGCCATCACCCCGCTGTTCTATACCTTCCGCGACCGGGAAGAGATTCTGAAGATTTTCGAGAAGTACTGCGGCGCGCGGCTCACCACGCACGCCTTCCGCATCGGCGGCTGCCTGTATGAGACCTACGACGGCTTCGAGCAGGATGTGAAGAAGTTCTGCGACTTCGTCACCCCCAAGGTGGACGAATACGAGACCCTGCTGACCACCAATCGCATCTGGCTGAAGCGCACCAAGGGCGTGGGCGTGCTCAAGGCGCAGGATTGCATCGACCTCGGCGTCACCGGGCCGGTGCTGCGCGCCAGCGGCGTCAAGTGGGACCTGCGCAAAGCCCAGCCCTACGCCGCCTATAAGAACTTCGAATTCGATATCCCCACCGGCCAGAACGGCGACACCTACGACAGGTACATCGTGCGCGTCGCCGAGATGCGGCAGGCGCTGCGCATCATCCGCCAAGCGGTGGACTCGATCCCGGAAGGTCCGATCATGGGCAAAGTGCCCAAGGTCATGAAGCCGCCGGTGGGCGAGATCTATCACTCCATCGAGGCGCCCAAGGGCGAGCTGGGCTATTTCATTGTCAGCGACGGCTCGACCCAGCCCTACCGCATACGCGTGCGCCCGCCGTCGTTCGTAAATTTGCAGGCGCTGGGCAAGATGGTGGAAGGCGCCCTGATGGCCGACGTGGTGGCCGTGATCGGCACGCTGGACATTGTGCTGGGCGAGGTTGACCGTTAGGAGATTGGGTAAGTGGGTAATTTGGTAAGTGGGTAATTTTTCGGATGCCCAGGAGCGCTGACGAATTACGAGAGAGGACAAAGTCGTTCGCCCTTCGTGTGATTCACTTGTTCCGCGCATTACCGCGGAGTACTGATGCACAGGTGATCGGCAAACAGTTGCTGCGCTCCGGGACATCGGTTGCAGCAAATTACCGGGCAGTTTGCCGGGCACGGTCGAAGGCTGAATTCGTGTCCAGAATTGGGATTGTGGCGGAGGAAGCGGACGAGTCCGTATTCTGGTTGGAGATGCTTTTAGACTCTGGAACGATTCGACCGGACCGATTACACCCGCTGCTAGCCGAAGCACGCGCGCTGACCGCAATATTCAGCGCATCACAACGGACAGCACGCAGCCGGCCGGATTAGGAGCTCATTTACCCAATTACCAAATTACCCAATTACCAAATCGGAAATATGTCTGACTTCCTGAATTATCTGAACTCGAACCTGACCCCCGGCCAGGCCGGCGCCCACCTCTGGGTGGTGATCTACATCCTGATCATCTTCGCGGCGGTCTCCGTCGCCGTGATCGCGATGAACTGGCTGGAGCGCAAGATCCTGGCCCACATGCAGGTGCGGCTCGGCCCGATGCGGGTGGGCCCGCACGGCCTGCTGCAGCCCTTCGCCGACGCCCTCAAGCTGCTCCTCAAGGAAGACATCATCCCCGCGAACGCCGATAAGCTGGTCTTCTGGATGGCGCCGCTGGTGGTGGTGATCACCGCGTTCACCACGTATATTGTGATCCCGTTCGGCCCCACGCACGCCGTCACCGACATGAACATCGGCATCCTGTTCATGCTGGGCGTGGCTTCGCTGGGGACGCTGGGCATCATCATGGCGGGCTGGGCCTCGAACTCGCACTATCCGCTGCTGGGCTCGCTGCGCTCCAGCGCGCAGATGGTGTCGTACGAAGTCGCGATGGGGATGGCCGTGGTCTCGGCGGTGCTCATGACCTCGTTGAGCGGCGTGGGCGTTTACGGCATCGGGCCGGGCGGCGGCGACGCCATCGGCACCCTCAGCATGATCGAGATCGTGCGCGCGCAGATGAACCAGCATGTCTGGTTCATATTCAAGTTCTTTCCGTTGGGACTGGCCGCATTCGGCATATTCGCCATCGCCATGGTTGCGGAGACCAACCGCGCGCCGTTCGACCTGCCCGAAGCCGAGAGCGAGCTGACCGCCGGCTTCCATACCGAGTATTCCGGCTTCCGCTGGTCGCTGTTCTTCCTGGCGGAATACGCGGCCATGATCGCGGTGTCGTCCATCGCGGTGACGCTGTGGCTGGGAGGATGGATGCGTCCCTTCCCGCACTGGCTCGGCGGCGGCGCATGGGACACAGCCTTCTCCCTGTTCCCGGCGCTGACCTTCTTCGGGCTCGCCGGGCTGACGC
>JBIOFT010000295.1:0-2825 GCA_044447375.1 Terriglobales bacterium
CTCTCAGCCTCACCTGCGCCAATTTCGGACTTTGCCCACCTCGTAAGGTTGCTCCTCAGTGGCGTGTTTCTGGCCAGTGGTTTTTTCGTTTTTTCGTCCGCTATTCCACATAAAATGGCGCTCGGCCTCGCGGCCTTGGCCGCTAGCTGTTATCTGGGGATCTCGGCGTTTCGGAGGCCCAACAAGCGCGGATAGATCCGCAACTTCGCCGGGTCCTAAAACCCGACACCTGACACCTTTTTGCTCTGCTAGACTCTCCTAGAACTCAACCTGCAACCGGAGCATCCAAACTAACGTGTTTCCTCGACTTTTACAGATTGGCAGTTTCTACCTACCCACCTACGGTGTCATGGCCGCCACGGGCGTGCTGATCGGGATTTGGGTCACCGTGCACAATGCGGAGAAGCAGGGGATCAACGGCGACGATGCCTGGAATCTCGGCATACTGGTTGTGCTTGCCGGGATTATCGGGGCGAAGATTCTTTACGTCATCAACGACTGGAGCACGTACGCGAACAACTGGCGGGAAATTTTCAGCCTCAACACGCTGCAGGCGGGCGGCGTATTTTCCGGCGGCCTGATTGCCGCGTTCGTCACGGCGGCGTGGTACATGCGGCGCCATCACATGCCGGCGCTGCGCTTCACCGACGCGGCGGCTCCGGGGGTGGCTTTCGGCCACATCTTCGGACGTTTCGGTTGTTTCTCGGCGGGCTGTTGTTACGGCAAACCGACGAATCACTTCTGGGGCGTGATCTTCACCAACCCCCTGGCGCATTCCGTCAGTGGAACTCCGCTCGGGGTCAGGATTGAACCGACACAATTGATCGAAGCGGCGGCCGAGTTTTTCAATTTCCTGCTGCTGATGAGGCTGCTCAAACGCAAGCGGTTCGATGGGCAGGTATTTGGCAGCTTCATGATCCTGTACGGCATCGAGCGTTTCTTCATCGAATTCCTGCGCGACGATCCTGGACGCGGCGAAGTCTTCGGCGGCCTGATGTCGGGCACGCAGTTGATTTCGATTCTGCTGGTCATCGGCGGGGGGTTGATTTGGTGGCTGAAGAGCAGCAGTCAGCATTCAGCACTCAGCACTCAGAAATCGGGCTCTGGGGCTTAGGGCGAATTGGGTCGTCCCTCCAGGACTTGTATCATTTGTTGTTCTTCCCCCAGCGCTGAAGCGCTGGGCTAAGCTCGGTCGCCCCTCCGGGGCTGGACCCTCCCTGCCGATTCCCCTTGCGCTTGCTGGCTGAATGCTGAATGCTGAGTGCTGAATGCTCGACTTTCCCATCACGCTCACCACATCTCCCGACGCCGCGGGGCAGCGCCTGGACCAGTATCTCGCGACGCAACTTTCCGAGGTCAGCCAGGCGGAAGTCAGCCGGGCACGCGTGCAGCAACTCATTGCCAGGGGTGAGGTGCTGGTGAACCAAGCGGCGGCGAAGGCGTCGCTGCGGCTGAAGGGCGATGGCGAAGAGCAGATTACGGTTACCGCTCCGCCGCACGCTCCGCCACTGCGCGCTATTCCGGAAGAGATTGCGCTCGACATCGTTTATGAGGATGACGACCTGGCGATCGTCAACAAGCCCGCAGGGATGATGGTGCATGCGGGAGCGGGAGCGACCGATGATGCGCGCAACCGCGGAACGCTGGTCAATGCCTTGCTGCACCACTTTAAGACGCTTTCGGCGGTCGGCGGGGAACTTCGCCCTGGCATCGTACATCGCCTGGATCGGGCGACCAGTGGGCTGATGGTGGTGGCCAAGAACGATGAATCGCACCGCCGGCTGGCCAAGCAGTTCAGCGGGCGCGAGGTGCACAAGACCTACACTGCGCTGGTGCAGGGCTGGCCGAAGCAGGATCGCGGCACGATTCAAAGCGCCATCAGCCGCCACTCACAGCGGCGCACGCGGATGACGACGCGAGGCTTCGGTGGGCGCGAGGCGGTAACGCATTACTTAGTGAAGCGAAAAATTGACTCGCCTTACGGCAAGTTTGCGCTGGTGGAACTCAAAATCGAGACGGGACGCACCCACCAGATTCGCGTGCATATGTCGTCGCTCGGACATCCGGTGGTGGGCGACTCGCTTTATGGCGCGCCCGGGGAATTGCGGTCGCAGTCGAACAAGCGCCGGGCCGCCGGCATGCCCGCGACGCTGAAGCTGGATCGAAATTTTCTGCATTCGGCGGCGCTTGAATTGGTGCATCCCCGAACGAAGGAGTTGCTCAAGTTCACCCGGCCGTTACCGAAGGAACTGGAGAAATTGCTGGAGAACCTGGAGAATGCTCGAGAAGAAGGTCCCCGGCAGGAACCTGGCCGGTAAGAACCCGCTCAGTAACCCGTGGGCCGTGCCAGCGCCGGGCGCGGGCTATAATGAGTAAATTGTTTCCGATCGAATCGTCCCAATGAAATCGCGCATTTTCCTGTTTGCGATTGTTTTTTTTGTGCTGGTTGGTTCGCTCACCAGCCAGACGGCACCGCCCGCCTCCACGCCGGCGGCGCAGAATGCTCCGCAGAAAACGAGCGCTCCGCCTGAGGGCAAGACGCAAGCACCGGCTGCCGCCGCTCCCGTGGCGCCGGCAGGGCAGGCTCCGGCACCGTCGGGAAACGCAGACAAGTCCGATTCCGATGAGGCGGTCACTACACTCAAGAAAACGGTGAACGAAGTTCGCGTCGTGTTCACGGTTACC
Source organism: Terriglobales bacterium (assembly GCA_044447375.1). Taxonomy (GTDB): domain Bacteria; phylum Acidobacteriota; class Terriglobia; order Terriglobales; family Acidobacteriaceae; genus JAHFUA01. Next base: position 2,686 of record JBIOFT010000295.1, read on the forward strand.
GACCGGCACGGCCACTACATCAAGGATCTGAAGCGAAGCGACTTCCGGGTGATCGACGATCAAAGGCCCGCCGAGCTGCGCAGCTTCCGCAGTGAAACCGATCTGCCTCTGCAGGTGGGGTTGCTGGTGGACGCGAGCAA
>JBIOFT010000296.1:0-2818 GCA_044447375.1 Terriglobales bacterium
AGCGAGTACAGCAGCATGGAAGCGTGCCCATTGGAGAGCACGAAACGGTCGCGGTTCGGCCAGAGCGGATCTTCGGGGTCATAGCGCAGAAACTGCTGCCACAGGCAGTAGGCCACGGGCGCCAGCGCCATCGGCGCCCCGGGGTGACCGGAGTTGGCTTTCTGCACCGCGTCCATCGAGAGCGTGCGAATCGTGTCGATACACAGCCGATCGAGCTGCTTACCCGTGGCTACAGTCTGGTCGCTGACGGCCATCGATCCTCCCACACATGTCCTTATGGTTGTGCGCCACTGTTATTGGATGAACAGCAAGGTCATTCGGCTACAGGCCCGCGTCTTCCGAGTTTACATCAGCGGCGCGCTTCGAACCGTGAGCTTCGAGCGTGGTGGAATCTGAGGGCACGAGGCCCGGAGTCGGTCGATCACCGCTGGGCGGGCAATTGCGGATTTGAGATCAGGAAGGTCTTTTCGCGGTTGATCTTGTGCTGCAGCGTGGCGGCCAACTGGTCCACATCGCCGGGCGAGAGGCTGATCAGTTCGCCTTCCAGCAACGGGACGCGGTTGCTGCCGACGGCGTCGCGCCGTACTTGGATGAGCAGAGCTTGCATGGCCTCGGCGTCGTATTTCTGCGGCGTCAGGCGGACCAGTTCCTGCAGCGCGCTGCCCAGAGGCATACGCACACGGTAGGGGCGCTCCGTGGTCATGGCATCGAAGGTGTCGGCGAGCGCCACTATGCGGACGGGGAGCGTCATCTCGTCCCAGTGCAAACCGTCGGGGTAGCCGGTGCCGTCACCCCGCTCGTGATGCCAGCGCACGATTTCTGGAACCTGCGGCCACGGGAACTGCACCTGGCTTACGATCTGGTGGCCGACCACCGTGTGGTCGGCCATTTCCCGGAACTCGGCGGGATCGAGCGAAGAAGGCTTGCCAAAGAGCCGCTTGTCGACCGCGACCTTGCCGATGTCGTGCAGATATCCCGCCGAGCGCAAGGCAGCCACCGCGCCGGGCTCCAGGCCCATCGCTTCGCCGATCGCCTGCGCATAGCGCCCCACCCGCAGCGAGTGGCCATGAATGTTGACATGCTTCACGTCGATGGCGGCGGCAAACGCCTCCAGCGCGTTGTCGTAGAAGCCGTGCAGGGAAGCCAGCAGCCGCAGGTTCTCCGAGACCCGCTGCGCCAGCGTCTGGTTGAGCGAATGGTTCTGGATGGCGAGCGCGACATAATGGCTGAGCAGTTGAATGGCGTCGAGCGCGTCCTCCTCGTAGGCGGCGTCGCCGGCGCGCCTTCCCAGGGCAATGACTCCCGCCAGCTTGCCGCGCACCTTGAGCGGGCACACGCATTTGAACAATTCCGGCGCCACATTGCCGTTCGAACTCAGAAAGATGTCATAGGTGTTGCTGTTCAGCAGGACGGGCCCGGTGGCGGCGGTCAGGGTGTGCACGTGACGCGGGAGGAGCGGGATCAGCGAGGGCTCAGGAAGGAGCGCAAATCCCTGCGCATCCACCGAGGTCAGCAGGGAAGGCCGCTCGCTGAACGAGAATAGAACGGCCTCGCGCGCCGCCGACGCCTCGAGGACGGCGCTCAGCATGGTGCGCGCGGTCTGACGGAAGTCGCGGTCCGCGGTGAGTTCGGGACCCAGATCCGCCAGCGCCTCAACTGTTCGCAACAGATTTTTCAGATTGGTTCTCGGCAATGCCTCGGGCGGAGGAATGGGCGAGAAACCAGAGCGCTACCAGCCTAGCACGCGACCGTTACCCCCGATTGTTAGTTAGTTTGGTGCGGTGAAAAGTTTGGCCGGTTTCGAGAGATGCGGCTTCGGCGGACAGATTCGCTCAGAAGCTGAACGTCGCCTGCAGTTCTATTTTCCGGTTCGCCGCCGCGCTGGAGAACGGGCCACGCGCCAGATCAATTGACTGTCCGAAATTGGCGGAGCTCAGGACCCCGATGGGAGTCGCCGCATTCACTTTGTTCAGGACATTGCGCGCATTGATGCTGAAGGTCAGGCTGTAGCGTCGAGTAGTTGCCGGGCCCATGCCCCCAAACCCTCCGCCGGGCCCTCGTCCTAGACTACCGTGGCCGCCTCCCCCTCCGCCGCCGCGTGGACCACCTCCACCTCCTGGGGGACCGCCGCCGGCAGGACCGCCACCCGGCTGCGCCCCGCTTTTTCCACCAACCTCCGGCCCGAAGCCGAACGTTTTCGCCAGCCGCAGGTTGAGAGTGAAGTGCGCTGGGCCGGTCAGGTAGTTGATGGGAATCTGCGTGTACGGCTGCGTCGTGGAAAACGTGTAGTAGCATTTCAGGGTCGGAGACGTGCACGTACCGCGAGCATTGGTGGCAAATGCGGGACGGTCGTTGAACTGCAAATCGCCGCTCAAATCCTGGCCCACGGTCACGTTGTAAGGCGAGCCGGAAGTGAAAATCACAAACGGACTCAGGCGAAACCCATGCGGCAGTCCGATCGTGCCCGCCATAAACACCCGATGCCTCACATCGAAGGAAGCTCGGCCGTAGTCCAGGCTCAAGTCGTACTGATTCGATGGAAAGCTCGAAGCACCGGAAGCGTCGCTGTTGGCGTAGTTTAGAGAGTAATTACCGAACAGAGATAACTTCGCTCCCGCCCGGATGTTGAAGTTCGCGATCAACTGGTTCTGCCGGAAAACGCCATCGGAGGAGTATTGATAGATGTCGCCTGCGGCCGGATTTGGGCGCGGCCCCGAGGAGTTAGGTGTGCCCGGCGTAGGCGCGTTGGTGTCGATGGACAGAAACTGGTGCACGCCGCGGGAATTCAGATACGAAACGGTAACGTTGGCGATCTTCG
>JBIOFT010000297.1:0-2796 GCA_044447375.1 Terriglobales bacterium
AAAGGACAAAGCTGCCCTACCGGTTCATTCGATCAGCCCAGAGTCGTCCTGCTGCATGGCACCAAGGACGACTTCCTTCTCTACATAGAGGTGAACGGCGCTTACCACGGCCCTGGGACCTACGCGCTCACGCCCTGGCCCCATGCCAACTTGGGCGTAGCGGACGGGGTGGCGAAAGTGGCCCTCCGCGAACACACCACAGGCGCGCTTTGGGAGTCATCAGCGGGTTCCCTCATGATTGGGCAGTCCGAGGAATTTGGCTGGGTGTACGCAGGGCTGGGAGCAAGCGAGAACTCTCCGGTAGACGTGGCACTCAACATCGCGGGTTGGTGGAGTTGTTCCTGATCGCGCTGGATCGCCGGCGTCCACCTACCTCAATCCTGTGGGCCAGACAGGTGGGGGCGAAATCGGAAAGACACAGTCGAACCCGGCCCTGGACTTCCTAGAGCCGCCTGGCGCCGAAGAAACCAAGTTGCTCCAAAACTATAGATTATAGAATTTTGTAGTGCATCTATGTTATAGTGACACCAACATTCGAGGGAGGTGGTGGCATGAGCTCGATCGGTGCGCGGAGATGGTGGGCCGCCGGCGCCCTTACACTCGGAGTCCTCGCGGTCGGTCTCGATGTGACCGTGCTCAGCGTCGCGCTGCCGACGCTGGCGGCCGCGCTGCACGCCTCGGAATCCGACCTGCAGTGGTTCTCGTCCGGCTATGCGCTGGCATTGGCGGGCGGGATGTTGCCTGCCGGGGTGCTCGGCGACCGATTCGGACGGAAGCGCGTGATGGTGAGCGCCCTGCTCCTCTTCGGTGCGGGATCTGTCGCTTGCGCCTACGCGCCCAACCCCGGCGCCTTCATCGCCGCTCGGGTCGTGCTCGGTGCGGCCGGTGCTGCGATGGTCGTCATGGTCCTGTCGATCTTCACCGTCCTGTTCTCGGAAGAGGAGCGCCCGCGCGTGGTGGGGATTTGGGCGGCGGCCAACTTCCTGGCGCTGCCGATCGGCCCGATCCTGGGCGGCTGGCTGCTCACCCACTACTGGTGGGGCTTGGTCTTCCTGCTGAACGTCCCCGTGGCGGCGCTCGGGCTGGTCGCCGTCATCGCGCTTGTCCCGGAGTCGCGTTCTCCGGAGAGGCCCGCGCTGGATCCGATCGGCATGCTGGCCGCCAGCGCCGGTCTGGCGGGCGTGACGTATGGGCTGATCGAGCTGGGCCGCAACGGCTGGACCGATCCAGGATCTCTGACCATCCTCGTGGCCGGTGTCATGGTGGTCGTGGGATTCTTCGCCTGGGAGCGCCGGCTGACCATTCGCCCTCACGGCCGGCCGCTGATTGACCTGGCGCTGTTTCAATCTCGCGGCTTCACATGGGGCGTGATCCTGGCCGCCATTGGTGGCATGGCCTTGTTCGGGATCATATTCACGATGCCTCAGTACTCGCAGGGGGTGCTCGGCCTCGACCCGCAAGGCGCCGGGTTCCGGCTGCTGCCCGTGATCGTCGGGCTGGTGCTGGGAGCGGTGCCTGCGGACCGCATCGCGGCCAGGGTCGGGCCCAAGCTGACGATCGCCACAGGCTTCGCCATCACCGCCGGCGGCCTGCTCGTGGGCTCGACCACGATGATCGGCTCGGGCGATTGGTTCGTCGCCATCTGGATGGCGGTGGTCGGATTCGGAACGGGCATCGCGTTTGCCACCGCCGCTTCGGCGGCGCTGAAAACCGTGCCCAGCGAGCGGAGTGGCGTCGCTTCAGCGCTGATCCAGGCGATGCAGAAGGTGGGCGCGCCGTTTGGGGCGGCGATCCTGGGCAGCGTACTGGTGTCCGGCTACCAGTCGCAGCTGAGCCTCGGGGGTCTGCCCGCGAGCGTTGCGGACCCGATCCGCCAGAGCGTCTTCGCCGGTGTCGCCGTGGCCGAGAAGTTGCACTCGGCGGCACTGCTGGAATCCGTGCGTCATGCCTTCGTGCACGGGATGGACGCAGCCCTTGTGATCTCCGCCGGCATAGCGCTCCTCGGGACGGTCGTGGCTCTGGTCTTCATGCCAGGCCGGGCGGCAGTGGTGCACGAGGCAACCGCCGGAGTCGTGGAGGTGAAATCCGTTGCCTGAACCGACTCTCGGCCTGCGCGAGCGCAAGAAGCTGAAGACTCGCGCGGCCATCCAGAAGGAAGCCATGCGCCTCTTTCTCGACAAGGGGTTTCAGGCCACCACCATCGAGGAGATTGCGGACGCGGTCGAGATATCGCCCAGCACTTTCTTCAATTACTTTCCCAGTAAGGAAGACGTCATCCTGCAGGACGACCTCGACCCGATGATGATCGACGTCTTCAATGCCGCACCGAAAGAGCTGAGCCCGATCGCGGCTTTGCGAAACGCCATGCATACCGTGTTCTCCGGGCTCACACCTGAGCAAGACAGGATGGTGCGGGAGCGCATGACGCTGATCGCGGCAGACTCAGATCTGCGTGCGGCCATGCTGAACCAGTTCGCGGGCCTGGTGGGCGAGGTCGCGGAGCTGATCGCGGCGAGGGCGGGCTGCAGTCCAACCGACTTTGCCGTGCGCAATCTGGCCGGGGCGCTGCTTGGCGTCCTGATGTCCGCCATGCTCGCCGCGGCGGGCGACCCGAACGCCGACCTCATCGGGTTGGTGGACGCGGCGATGGCCCATCTGGAAGCCGGTCTGCCCATCGGGCGAACCGGCGGGCCTCGGTCCCTGGCGATCAAATAAGGCTGACAGGAGCACCCCCACGCAGGAGAAGACCTCCGCATCAGGGGGCTCCTCTGTGTTTTAACCAAGAGGCCGCTTTAC
>JBIOFT010000298.1:0-2755 GCA_044447375.1 Terriglobales bacterium
AGAGATGTCTGTGCGAGTGGACAATGCATCGGAGACGACGTAAAGTCTGGCGTGTGATCCGCCGCACCAGTCATCTTCCGTTAATGGCTCAAGCTCAGCGCCATGGCAGACAGACGGCTGTCGTCGATGCGCAGGGGGAGTTCACCTACAACGATCTGCTGGATGCTTCGTCACGCGTGGCGGCGGCCCTGCTCGCCGGCCGTGGCGACCTCCACGAGGAGCGCGTGGCGTTCCTATTGACGCCGGGATTTCCCTGGGTTGCAGCGCAGTGGGGTATCTGGCAAGCCGGTGGCGTTGCCGTCCCATTACCGCTCAACTCTACCGCTCCTGAGTTGGAATATTTTATCGACGACACCGGGGCGTCGGCATTGCTCTTGGATGCTCAAGCAGCCCCTTTTCTGGCGTCCCTCGCCGCCGCCCGCAGTATCCGCGCATTGTCCTATGAGCAGCTTCCCGCTTTCGAGGCGGCAGAATCGGCGGACGTCACTATCAATATCGCCAGCGACCGGCGCGCCATGATTCTCTACACCAGTGGCACGACCAGCCGGCCGAAGGGCGTGGTCACAACCCATGCCAACATTACGGCGCAAATCATGACCCTTGTAGAGGCCTGGGAGTGGTCGGCCGATGATCGCATCTTGCTGTGTTTGCCGCTGCACCACGTGCACGGAATCGTCAACGTTGTGTCCTGCGCGCTGTGGTCGGGCGCGACCTGCCAGATGTTGCCGCGCTTCGACGCGAATGCGGTGTGGGACGGCATCGCAGGCGGCAACGTAACTCTGTTCATGGCGGTGCCGACGATTTACGTGAAGCTCATCGCCGCTTGGGACAGGGCCTCGCCGCAGCGCCGCGCGTGGCTAAGCCAAGCCTGCGCCAGATTGCGCTTGATGGTCTCCGGCTCGGCGGCACTGCCGGTGAGCACGCTGAAACGCTGGAAGGAGATCAGCGGCCACACGCTGCTGGAGCGCTACGGCATGACCGAAATCGGCATGGCGCTCTCCAACCCGTTACGAGGCGAGCGTGTGCCGGGCAGCGTGGGGACACCGCTGCCCAGCGTCGAGGTCCAGCTGGTCGCAGCGGACGGCGAGTCGGTTGTCCCGGGATCGCCGGGCGAGATCGAAGTCCGTGGTCCAAGCGTGTTCGCAGAATACTGGGGCCAGCCTGAGCCCACCCGCGCCGCCTTCCGCGATGGCTGGTTTCGCACCGGCGATACCGCGGTCATCGAAAACGGCGGCTATCGCATTCTCGGCCGGACCAACATTGACATTCTCAAGACCGGTGGACACAAGGTGTCCGCGCTGGAGATTGAGGACGCGCTGCGCGAACATCCCGCCGTTGCCGAGTGTGCCGTGGTCGGTGTGCCCGATCCGGAGTGGGGTGAGCGCGTCGCTGCGGCCATCGTTCTGAAAGAAGGGCTGAATGACGGCGACGCCCTCGATTGCCCACGCTTCGCACTTGGGCAAAGCAGTCGCTGGCGGCTCACAAAGTGCCTTCCCGGCTTCTTGTGCTGGATGCGCTTCCGTGCAACGCGATGGGCAAGGTGATGAAGCCCTCGGTGAAGGCGCTGTTTCAATCCACGGGCAGAGGCGATTCCGTCGCCTAGGGCCGCCTGCCTGCACCCTTGACAAGTCGTGGTATGCTGCTGCCCACGCCCAGCACATCTCTGCGGGTTGGGACGTGAGCGCTGGCGGTTCAGATCGTGACCGCGAGAGGCGAGTTCTTTCTTTCGCGCATCGCCTCACTGCACAGGAGGACGCATGGCCAATGAAGCAGCGACTAGCACCAAACTCTCGCGCCAGCAAATCACTGGATTCTGGGGCGCGTGGGCCGGCTGGACGCTGGACGGCATGGATTCGGTGATCTATGCCCTCGTCCTCAGCCCTGCACTGACGGAACTGCTTCCAAAGTCAGGGTACCAAGCCACTCCGGCCCATGTGGGGTTTGCTGGATCGATCTTGTTTGCGCTCTTCCTCGTCGGATGGGGCCTGTCGCTAATTTGGGGGCCGATTGCCGACAAGTTTGGCCGCACCCGGGTGCTCGCTGCCACCATCTTTGTCTACGCGATCTTTACGGGAGCCGCCGCTTTGTCGCAGACGGTGTGGCAGTTGGGATTGTTCCGCCTGCTGGCGGGCATCGGAATTGGCGGCGAATGGGCGCTGGCGGGCACCTACGTCGCCGAAGCCTGGCCGGAAGACCGCCGCAAGATGGGCGCTGGATACCTGCAGACGGGTTATTACGCGGGCTTTTTTCTGGCTTCCGCTCTCAACTATACCGTCGCACCGCACTATGGCTGGCGCGCCATGTTCTGGTGCGGTCTGACGCCCGTCATCGTGGCCTTCATGGTTCTGCTCCGGGTGAAGGAGCCTGAGCGCTGGCAACAAAAAGCCAAGGTGAAAGCCAAAGGCGGACTTTCTTCTCTGCGCCGGATCTTCATTCCCCCCTACACGCAGCGCACGCTCGTTAACACCATCCTGCTGGCCTCGGCCATCTGCGGCCTGTGGGCGGCCGCCGTTTATGCTCCGACAGCAATCATCAACCTGGCGAAACGTGAGGGCATGTTGCTGCCGCAGGCCGTGCGCATGTCTTCCTTCGGTATGGGCCTGTTGTCGCTGGGGACCATCCTGGGATGCCTGGCCGTTCCTCCCTTGGCCGAACGCATTGGCCGCAAGCGAACTCTGACCATTTACTTCGTCGGAATGGCGGCCTGCATCCTGCTCAGCTTTGGCTGGGCGTTCTACCTGCCCCGCGGACTTCA
>JBIOFT010000299.1:0-2723 GCA_044447375.1 Terriglobales bacterium
TATTGGTTCCCGACCTACACCAAGGCTGACGACGACCTGCAATTCTCCCAGGGGCCCGTCCACATCCGCGAGATCGTGAAGTACACCAACTACAAGCGCTTTGGCGCCAACGTGAAGATCACCTACGAAGGTCAGGAACTGCCCAAGGGCCAGGGCGATCAGCAACCACCGGGCCAGCCGCAGGCGCAGCAGCAGAAGCCGCCGAAAAACTAGGCTCGGTTTCGAGTTTCAGTTTCAGTTGAGATGGAAGTAGCCCGGTCGCCCTCGACCGGGCTTTCGTTCTTGGCCCAAGCAGGGGCGTTGCCGCATGGGAGCCCGAGCGTAGCGATGGCGGCAGTACATAGCCCGGGGCGTAAGCCCCGGGTTGCTGCGCATTGATCTGTCCGAGCCCCTTCAGGGGCGGCACGCCTCACGCGAGGGCGTCAGCCCGAGCCCTAATAGAACAAATACTTGCGCCACTTGGCGTCGGAATGTCCCAGCAGCCGCATGATGTGCCGGCTGGTGTGCAGGTTGAACGCTCTCGGCTCGCGGATCAGCTTCATGTTCGCTTCCACCGGAAGCTGGTTCCCCTTGCGCCGGTTGCAGAAATGGCAGCATGCCACCAGGTTTTCCCAGGTAGACAGCCCTCCGCGCGACCGCGGCACCACGTGGTCCAGCGTCAACTCGCTGGAGCCCAGCACCGCGCCGCAATACTGGCAACTGTTGCGGTCGCGCAGCAGGATGTTCTTGCGCGAGAGCGCCCGCGTCTGATGCGGGATGCGCCGGTATTCCAGCAAACGGATGACCGACGGCACGCGGATGGTGAGGCGCGCCGCGTGCAGAAAGTGCCCGTTCTCCTCCTCCGTCATGGCGACGCCCTTCAGCACCAGCACGATCGCCCGTCGCGCCGCGCACACGTTGATCGGCTCGTACGACGCGTTCAGCACCAGCACCGGCGCGTGCATTACTCCGTGCCCGTTGCCCTCGTGGACAGACGGCGGCGCCGCTTCGAACATCGGCCTGCGATGCGCGTGACCCGGTATGTGTCCCTTGCCGCCTGACATAAATCCTAGTCGCCGGTCTCCAGTCGTCAGTCTCCAGGGATTTCTTCCTGCCGCCTGGCGGCTGGAGACTGGAGACTTCTACGCCTGCGCCGCCATCACCCGCGGCTCTTCAAACTCCGGCTCCGCCCGCTGCGCTTCCGGCTTCAGCACCCGGACCACGGTCGCGACGAAAACGCGCCCGGCCCCAGCGCGCCGCAACACGCGCGCGCACTCCGACACCGTGCTCCCGGTGGTGAATACGTCGTCGACTAACAGGATGTCGCGCCCCCTGATCTGGTCGCCGCGCGCCACACCAAACGCCCCGCGCACGTTGTCCTGCCGCTGCGGTGGCGTCAATCCCGTCTGCGATTCGGTGGCCCGATGCCGCACCAGCGCAGTGGTGTTCAGCTTTACGTCCAGCGCCGCCGGTTTCAGTTTGAGCATGGCGCGCGCGATCGACTCCGACTGGTTGAACCCGCGCTGCCGCATCTTCGACGCGTGCAGCGGCACGGCAATCACCACCGGCGGCTGCGGCCCGAATGACTCCGCCAGGCCGGCCGCCACTTCCGCCAACATCCGCCCCAGCACTTTCGCCGCCGGACGCACCCGCTCATACTTCAGCAGATGGACCAGATCGCGCAGCCCGGCCTCATTGCTGCCGTAAGCCGAGGCGCGCGTAAACGTGGGCTCATTCTGCCTGCACATCAGGCACAAAGATGGTGTGGCACACGGCCTGTCCTGAGCTTGTCGAAGGACCCCTTCGGGTGTGTCCTCGTGCAAATACCGGCTCATCAGCCGCTCGCCGCAGACGGCGCAGCGCGGCCCCTCAACCGGCTGGATGTTCGCCAGGCACACATGGCACACCGGCAGCCGCGACATCCGCGTCAGCGGCGCCTGGCACAACCTGCAATGGGAGGGGAACAGCACCGACAGCAATCCGTCGGCTAGAGAAAAAACAAAAGAGTGCCCTCGCTGCGTGGGTTCCTTGACCGACCGGGTTAGGTCTCCGCTACTGCTGAAGACGACCCTCCTTGCGACCGCAAGCCCAGGGCGGGCCTTGGCGTCACCTGTTCCAGTATAGCCACTTGCTCAACAGGCGGCAACGGCCCCGCAAACCCGCGTATAACGCACTCCGCGCGCTTCCCACCCATGCCGCTGCCAGCGTAGAATCTCGGTTCGGGTTGTCATCCGGCGTCCCCCGTGCTACTTTGCGCGGTCTTCTTTTGAACGCTGGAATCTGAATCGAGGACTCATGAGCACCCCCGTCAGCAACCAGGCGCCGCCGAAAAAGTTCCAGCCTTTCGTGCCGCCCACCATGAAGATGTCCGAATTCACCCTGCGCGCCATCATTCTTGGGCTGCTTATGACCGTTGTCCTGGGCGCGGCCAACATGTACCTCGGTCTGCGCGCCGGCATGACCATCGCCGCCACTTATCCCGCCGCAGTCATCGGCATGGCCATTCTTCGCCTGATGAAGGGGTCCATCCTCGAGGAAAATATCGCCCGTACCATCGGCTCGATCGGAGAATCCGTAGCCGCCGGAGCGGTGTTCACCATTCCCGCTTTCGTGCTCGCGGGTGTGTGGCCGGAATTCGACGTAGCCCACGGTTACTGGAAGTCGGTAGCGCTGATGGCCGTAGGCGGAACTCTCGGTATCCTCTTCGTCACCCTGCTGCGCCGCGTCATGGTCGAGGACCCCGA
>JBIOFT010000300.1:0-2701 GCA_044447375.1 Terriglobales bacterium
GGCGGAGGCGCCGCCTGCGCCCGCCGCCGCCTCCGCCACCGCCGTGACGGCCGCCATCGTGAGGCCTCCCACCACCGGGCGGCCGGGGTCCGCCGCCGGGGCCGTCGCGGTTGTAGTTGGGCTCGTCTGAATCGGAGGTGCCGCCTTCGATGGTCATCGTCGGAGTACCCACGGGTGCGGGCTCCTCGCCGCCGCCCATCTTGGCGCGCTGCTCCTTGAGGATGGCCTTGCGCGAAAGGCGGATGCGGTTGCCTTCGACGGCCAGCACCTTCACCAGGATCTGGTCGCCTTCCTTCAGTTCGTCGCGCACATCGTTGATGCGATGCTCGGCGACCTCGCTGATGTGCAGCAGGCCGTCGGTGCCGGGGAAGATCTCGACGAAAGCGCCGAAATCCGCCAGCCGCACCACCTTGCCGAGATAAGTTTTGCCGACTTCGGCGGAGGCGGTGATATCGCCGATCATCTGCAGCGCCTTGTTCGCCGAGGCCTCATCGTTCGACGCGACATTCACACGCCCCGAGTCTTCGACGTCGATCTTGACGCCAGTCTGCTCGATGATCCCGCGGATCACCTTGCCGCCCGGCCCGATCAGGTCGCGGATCTTGTCCACCGGGATGTTGAGCGTGTAGATGCGCGGCGCGAAGGGCGAGATCTGGGTGCGCGGCTCCGGCAGCACCTCCGCCATCTTGTCTAGAATGAACAAGCGGCCGCGGCGCGCCTGCTCCAGCGCCTCGCGCATGATCTGCGCCGTCACCTTGGGGATCTTGATGTCCATCTGCAGGGCGGTGATGCCCTCGCGGGTGCCGGCGACCTTGAAGTCCATGTCGCCGTAGTGGTCCTCGGCGCCGGCGATGTCGGTGAGGATCGAGTACTTGTCATCCTCCAGCACCAATCCCATGGCGATACCCGCCACCGGAGATGTGAGAGGAACGCCGGCATCCATCAGCGCGAGCGTCGCACCGCATACGGTCGCCATCGAAGACGAACCATTGGACTCGAGGATGTCCGCAACCACGCGCATGGTGTAAGGCCAGGCGGTCTCTTCGGGCAGCACCGTGGTGATGGCACGCTCGGCCAGCGCGCCATGCCCGATCTCGCGCCGTCCGGCGCCGCGCAGAAACGCCACTTCGCCCACCGAGAATGGCGGGAAGTTGTAGTGCAGCATGAAGCGCTTGGATTTCTCACCCTCATACACTTCGAGCCGCTGCACGTCTTCCGAAGTACCCAGCGTGGTGGTAACCAGCGCCTGGGTTTCGCCGCGGGTGAAGATGGCCGAGCCGTGCGTGCGCGGCAGCGCTCCCACCTCGACGGTGATAGGGCGAATCTCGTCGAAGGCGCGCGCATCCGGACGCTTGCGGTCGTTCAGCACCTGGTCGCGGAAGATGCGTTCGCGCATGGCCTCGTAATAACGCTTAAGCTTGGCGCGGCCTTCCTCGTCCTCCTCCGGCAGCGCCTCCAGCAGCTCCTTCTTCAGCTCGCGGACGCGGGTATAGCTCTCCGCCTTGGGATACTTGCCGGTGTCGAGCGCATCGCTGAGCCGCGCGCCGATCTTGCGCTTGAGCTGGTCGTAGTAGGCCTGGTCGAACTCGACGGGCGCGACCTCGCGCTTGGGCTTGCCCAATTGTTTCGCAATCTCAGTAATGACGGCGCAGATCTTCCTGATCTCAGCGTGGCCGAACTCGATGGCATCCACCACCGTCTCTTCCTTCACCTGCTTGGCGCCGGACTCGACCATCACGATGCCTTCGGCGGTGCCCACCACCATGATGTTGAGCAGGCTGTCGCGCATCTCCTGGTAGGTCGGATTGATGACGAAGCGCCCTTCCAGCAGGCCGACGCGCACTGCGCCGATGGGGCCGTTGAAGGGGATGTCGGATACCGCCAGCGCCAGCGACGCGCCGTTGAGGGCGGCCACATCGGGATCGTTCTCGGTGTCGGCCGAGAGCACCAGCGCGATCACCTGGGTTTCGCAGCGGAAGCCTTCCTGGAACAGCGGCCGGATGGGCCGGTCGATCTGGCGGCTGGTGAGAATCTCCTTCTCCGTCGGCCGCCCTTCGCGCTTGATGAAGCCGCCGGGAATGCGCCCGCCGGCGTAGGTGTACTCGCGGTAGTCCACCGTCAAGGGGAAGAAATCGATGCCCAGGCGGGGGTCGGGGTTGGCGCAGGCGGTGGCCAGCACCACGTTGTCGGCGGCGCGCACCACGCAGGAGCCGTGCGCCTGCTTGGCCAGATGTCCGGTTTCAAAAGAGATGGTTTTGCCGCCGGCCAGCTCGACGGTAGTTGCATGTTTCATGGTGGGAATCCTCTCCTCAGGAGCGTCTCCGGGACGTATCGCGAAGGACCTTCACAGGTGGGAAGCGCAATCGAACTTCAACAAGAACTCAGGCTGCGGCTACACTGGTGCCGCAGCAACCTGTACGTGCGAGCCTGGGGAAACGTTACTTACGAATGCCCAGTTTCTGAATGACGTCTTTGTAGCGCTCGGAATCGTAGGTCTTCAGGTAGTCGAGCAAGCGACGCCGCTTGCTGACCATCATCAATAGGCCACGCCGGGACGCGTGGTCGTTCTTGTGGGTCTTGAAGTGCTCCGTCAACTCGGTGATCCGCTCGCTCAGAATCGCGATCTGCACCTCGGGACTGCCGGTGTCGCTCGCGTGCGTCCGGAACCGGATGATGACGTTCTCTTTGCGCTCTCTCGCTA
>JBIOFT010000301.1:0-2694 GCA_044447375.1 Terriglobales bacterium
ACTACACGCTGCTGTTTGTCGGGTGGGAAGGCGTGGGCCTGTGCTCCTACCTGCTGATCGGGTTCTGGTTCAAGAAACATTCCGCCTCCACCGCCGCCAACAAGGCATTCATCGTCAACCGCATCGGTGACGCCGGGTTCCTGATGGGCATGATGACCCTCGCCTGGTACTTCGGCTCGGTGCGTTTTACCGATATCACGCACACGCTGCATACCAGCCACTTCGCGGTGGGCGATCCGGTCATTACTTTCACCACCCTGATGCTGTTCATCGGCGCTTGCGGCAAGAGCGCGCAGTTTCCTCTGTATGTCTGGCTGCCCGACGCCATGGAAGGCCCAACGCCGGTTTCCGCGCTCATCCACGCCGCCACCATGGTGACCGCGGGCGTGTATATGGTGGCGCGCTCCAATGCGCTGTTCATGCTGGCGCCGACCAGCATGAAAACGGTGGCGATTGTTGGCGCCATAACGGCCATCTTCGCCGCCTCCATCGGGCTGGTGCAGAACGACATCAAGCGCGTGCTCGCCTACTCCACCGTGTCGCAACTCGGATACATGTTCCTGGCGCTGGGCCTGGGCGCGTTTGCCGCCGGCGTGTTCCACGTGTTCACGCACGCCTTCTTCAAGGCGCTGCTGTTCCTCGGCTCCGGCTCGGTGATCCACGCCATGAGCGGCGAGCAGGACATGCGCAACATGGGCGACCTGTCGAAGCGCATTCCGACTACCTACAAAACCATGCTCATCGGGACGCTGGCGATCGCCGGCATTCCGCCGCTGGCGGGCTTCTTCTCGAAAGACGAAATTCTGTGGCAGGCGTACTCGTCGCACGACGGTGGCTTCCGCGCGCTGTGGTATGTAGGCTTTTTCGCCGCGCTGATGACCGCGTTCTACATGTTCCGGCTGATTTACCTGACGTTCTGGAGCCCCAGCCGGATGAGCCACGAGGCCGAGCATCACGTGCACGAGTCGCCGAAAACCATGACCGTGCCGCTGATCATCCTCGCCGTGGGCTCCATTTGTGCCGGATGGTTGGGAGTTCCCAAGGCGCTGGGCGGAACCAACGTCTTCGAGCGCTTCCTGGAGCCGGTGTTCGCCACCGAAAGCGTCAGCGCCGAAGCCGAGCATCAGCTTCCCGCGGTGAGCGAGCATGCCGAGCAGGCCGGCGCGACCAAAGCCGAAACCGCCGCTGCCATGCCCAAGCCCGAAGGCAAGGAAGAGAAGACCGAGGCGATCGAGTACATCCTGATGGGTCTGTCGGTGGCGCTCGGATTCATCGGGTGGGGGCTCGCGAAGTATTTCTACAAGAAGGCAGAGAAGGGATTTGTCGAGCCCATCGATGCGGTGGCTCCGCCGGCGTACGCGCTGCTGCTGAACAAGTATTACGTGGACGAAATCTACGACTACGCCTTCACCGGACGCCGCCCGATCGGGCCGATACGCCTGGGCGTGATGGGTCTCGGGGAGGCGTCATGGAAGTTCGACGCCAACGTGATTGACGGCGGCGTCAATGGCGCGGGCTGGCTGACGCGCGCTATCGCGACCGTCTCCAACTGGTGGGACAAGTGGATCATCGACGGCTTGCTGGTCAACGGCCCGGCGATTGTTGCGCGGCTGCTTTCATATCCGGTGCGCCTGGTGCAGTGGGGCCTGGTGCAGTGGTACGCGCTGGTCATGGTCGGCGGCGTTGTCGGTTTCGTGATTTATTACGTCGCCCGCTGATTTGCGGCGGGCAACGATGAAGTCAACGGCTGAAAGCTGAGAGCTGATAGCTGAGAGCTAAAAAGAAATGCTTAACGACCACATCCTCTCCATCATCCTGTTCACGCCCCTGGTGGGCGCCTTCGTTCTCCTGTTCGTTCCCAAGGAGAACAAGAATGCCATCCGCTGGGTGGCGAATATCTTCGCGCTCGGCGGGCTGGCGGTGTCCATCCCGCTGATCCCGATGTTCTGGGCGGTCAAAGACCAGCCGGGGTTCAAGTTCATCGAGGGCGCGCCCAACACCTGGATTCCGTCCATCGGCGCCGGCTATTACCTGGGCATCGACGGCATCAGCTTCCTGCTGATTCTCCTCACCACGCTGCTGGGATGGATTTCCATCCTGTCCTCGTGGGAAGCGATCCAGGTCCGGGTGAAGGAATACTACATCTGGTTCCTGTTGCTGCAGACGGGCATGCTCGGCGTCTTCATGGCGCTGGACATGTTCTTCTTCTTCGTCTTCTGGGAAGCGATGCTGGTCCCCATGTACCTGCTGATCGGCATCTGGGGCGGCCCGCGCAAGCTCTACGCCGCGATCAAGTTCTTCCTCTATACCTTGGTCGGCTCATTGCTGATGCTGTTGGGCATCCTGTTCCTCTACTTCCACCACCAGACCGTCACCGGCGTGTACACCTTCGCCATTCCCGAGCTTTACAAGACGGCGCCGATGATCACGGGCACGGCGGCCATCCTGCTGTTCTTCGCCTTCTTCGTCGGCTTCGCCATCAAGGTGCCGATGTTCCCCTTCCATACCTGGCTTCCGGACGCGCACGTGGAGGCGCCCACCGCCGGCTCGGTGATCCTGGCGGGCGTCCTGCTGAAGATGGGAACGTACGGCTTCATCCGCTTCTCGCTGCCGTTCTTTCCCGGCGTCGCCATGCAGCCCAAGGTGCGAAGCTTTGTGGTTGGGCTGTCGATCGTCGGCATCATCTACGGCGCG
>JBIOFT010000302.1:0-2685 GCA_044447375.1 Terriglobales bacterium
ACGCTACGTTTTCGCTGACTGGTCCGGGCGCAACTGCCGTAGCCGTGGCGGTCACCTACTCTGGTTCCACCGCGACGTTTACCCCAACGACGCTCCTCGCCAACAGCACTCTGTTTACGGCCACGATCACAACCGGCGCCAAAGATCCCGCGGGCGCCGCCCTCGCCGCCAATTTTGTGTGGACGTTTACAACGGCTCCGCCACCCACAGTTGTTTCCACCGTTCCGGCAAATCTGGCCACCGCGGTGGCTGTCAACACGATCATTTCCGCGACGTTCAGCGAGGCGATGAACGCTGCAACCATCAATGGAACAACCTTCCTCGTGACCGGCCCTGGCGCCACACCGGTGGCTGGCACCGTCACTTATGCAGGCTCGACAGCCACGTTTAATCCGACGCTGGCTCTCGCCAACAGCACTCTATATACGGCCACCATCACCACCGGAGCGAAAGATCCCACAGGTGCAGGACTCGCCGCCAACTATGTGTGGACTTTTACGACGGCTCCGCCGCCCACGGTCGTTTCGACCGTTCCATTGAACGGCGCCGTGGGTGTGGCGCAGAGCACCACTGTTAGTGCCACGTTCAGCGAGCCGATGGAAGCCTCAACTATCAACACCACCACCTTCACATTAGCGGGACCAGGTGTTACTCCCGTGACCGGTTCCGTCAACTTCGCGGGTAGCACGGCGACATTCGCTCCCGCAACAACCCTGGCGACCGGTACTTTGTATACAGCCACAATTACCACTGGAGCGAAAGATCCCACTGGCGCGCCATTAGCAGCCAATTACGTCTGGACTTTCACGACGGAAGGCCCGCCCTCGGTAACCTCCACCGTTCCCGCAAGCGGCGCGAACGACGTGCCCCTCAACCAGAGGGTTGCCGCCACTTTCAGCGGCCACATGACGGCGTCCACCATCACCGCAGCTGGTACCTTTACCTTGGCAGTCGCTGGCGGTGGAGCTTCCGTGCCGGGCACGGTCACCTATGACGCGGCCAGCGATACCGCCATTTTTGCCCCAACAGCAGCCCTTGCCATCAACACTCCGTACACAGCCACTGTTACCACCGCCGCGCAGAGTGCCCAAGGCAACGCGCTTCCCGCGAACTATGTTTGGAGTTTCTCAACCGGTCCACAGCTGAATGCCAGCGACCCATTTGTGATTTCCACCGATCCGGCCAGCGCAGCGATTAGCGTGCCCCTCAACCAGAGAATCGCCGCGACGTTCAACACGCCAATGAATCCTTCCACGATTTCGGCGGTCGGCACCTTCACAGTGGCAGTTGCCGCCGGCGGCGCCGCCGTCACGGGAACCGTGTCCTATGCGGGTAGCACGGCGGTCTTTACCCCAACAAGCAATCTGATTGCGAGCACGACCTACACCGCCACGATCACCACGGCCGCTAAGGACCTCACCGGCGACCCCATGGCTGCCAACTTCACCTGGAACTTTGCAACCGGGCTGACGGCTAATCTCGTCGCTCCGACTATCACCCGCACGGTCCCGGCTAGCGCAGCCACGGCTGTACCTATCAATCAGACTATCAGCGCCACATTCAGCACCGCCATGGATCCTACAACCATAACCAACGCAACCTTCACGGTCGCAGTCGCCGGCGCTGGCGGATCCCGCGTGAACGGAACTGTCTCTTACGATCCCGCAAGCCAAATCGCAACCTTTGCGCCTTTAGCCGATCTTGCCGCCAACACGCAATATACGGCCACGATCTCAAATCTGGTCACGGATCTGACAGGCAATCCGTTGTCCACCACAACCGGTGCCGCTCCTGATCCTTGGAGCTTCACAACGAGCGCAGTGGTCGGCACGGGTCCCGCGACAATCAACCTCGGTTCAGCGGCTAGTTTCGCGGTCATGTCCACGTCCTCGATTGCCAGCACGGGCCCTGTGATCATCAACGGTGACGTT
Source organism: Terriglobales bacterium (assembly GCA_044447375.1). Lineage (GTDB taxonomy): Bacteria > Acidobacteriota > Terriglobia > Terriglobales > Acidobacteriaceae > JAHFUA01. Next base: position 1,932 of record JBIOFT010000302.1, read on the forward strand.
GGGTTGGCACCAGGCACTTCGCAGGGAATTCCGCCCGCCCAAGTGAACGGGACCATTCACATCAACGATTCCGTAATAACGCAAGCCCAAGCCGACTTGCTGGCCGCCTATAACGACGCCGTTAGCCGATCGACCAATGCGCAAACCTTGCCTGGAAATATGGGGGGTCTGACCTTCACGCCTGGCCTCTATGTCAACTCGACATCCGTTTTGATTTCCGGAGCAGGGGCAAACAACAACGTCACTCTCGACGCCCAGGGCGATCCCAACGCGGTCTTCATCTTCAAGATGGGATCCACGCTGACCACAGGGCCCGGTTCTCAGGTCATCCTGGCCGGCGGCGCCAAGGCAAGCAACGTCTTCTGGCAGGTTGGCACTTCCGCGACCATCGACACCACAACCATATTTGAAGGCAATGTGCTCGCCAATGTTTCCATCACCATGAACACCGGCGCGGTAGTGACTGGAAGGCTGTTCGCAGGCTCTGGTGGTGGCGCGGCCTCGGTAACAGTGGACGGTGCAAGCGTAACAGTACCTCAGCCGTAAGTCCTGCATTGATTGAGCAGAATGCATGGCGAGCAGGGTTCAGCGGCCGCGAAGCGGGCTTGTTTGTCCCGCTTCGCAGCCAGTAGGCACGATTCAGGAGGCAATAATGAAATTGGGAAAGCGCATTATTCCCACAATGGCGGTTGCTCTTTTTCTGGTGCCTACGCTTTTCGCGGACGACACACCAAAGCCTGGCGACGCTCCCAAG
>JBIOFT010000303.1:0-2668 GCA_044447375.1 Terriglobales bacterium
CCACGGACCGGCGGACGGTCTCGCTGTCGAGGCCGTGCTCGTCCTGGTAGTGCTCCACCGACATGCGGCCGTCGTACCACGCCCAATTCATCGGGTAGATGTCGGGATCGAAGAACACCTGGTAGAAGTGCCAGACCAGGATGGCCAAGGTGGCCAGGATCGCCTCGTAGAAGTGGATGGCGGTGGCGACGTCGAGCCACCACCGGGGAAACAGGTGTCCGACCTGCACCTTGAACCAGAGTGCCAGGCCGGTGCTGGCCATTACGATGGTGCCCCAAACCAGCGCCCAGTACTCGGCCTTCTCGGCATAGTTGAAGCGCTTGAACTGCGGCCTGGAAACGTTAAAGCCGAGGTAATGGCCCATGGTGTCGCGCGCGTCGAGCGCGTCCTTGGGTTCGGGGAGCATGCTGAACATAAGCTGCCGGCCCTGGGCGCTGACGATCAGGTACGCGACGTGGTACAGGCCCACGGCCATCAGCACACCGCCGGCGGTGCGGTGCAGGATGCCGCGGAGGGTTTCGTTCAGGTTCAGCAACTCGGCAAACCAGGAGTCCGGATACTTCAGCGCGAACCCGGTCAGCACCAGGACGAAGAAGCTGATCAGCAGGGTCAGGTGCTGCGCCCGCTGATTCCCGTCCATGCGGCGCACGATGCGGCGGTGGGCGTCGCGGCGGAGCAGGGCCTTGCGCCGCCAGATAATCAGGTTGTGCAGCAGCATGGCGCCGATGGTGAAGAAAATCAGCGTCAAGTACATGCGGCGGATCCAGCGCACCGCGACACTGCCGATATCGGCGGAGAGCGGCGCGTCCACGTGCACTTTGCCCTGGATGAATTTTTCGGTGACGCCGGGATGGCACTGGCCGCAGGTCTTGATCAGGTTGGCGTGGTTGACGGTGACTTGGGATCGGAGGACGGCAGGATGTTGTGCGCGCCGTGGCAGCTGGCGCAATTGGCAACCACGGTGGATCCCGACTTCGACGCCAGCCCGTGATAACTCGCCAGGTAGGTGCTGCCGCGACGGCCCTCGAAACCGAACTCGCCCGCCAGGCGCACGCTCTCATGGCAACGCGCGCAGGTGCTGCGCGCCAGGTTGTAGGCGCTCACCGAAGATGCGGGATCGCTCGGCGCCTTGATGGTGTGAATGCCGTGACAATCGGTGCACACCGGAGCCTGCCAGTTGCCGCGCGTGACCGCCTGTCCATGAATGCTGCTCATGAACTCCTGCTCGACCTTTTCATGGCACTTGGCGCAGGTAAAGGGAACGTTGGCCTTGGCAATCGAGGACTTCGGATTGCCGCCGTTCAGGATCTCGTGCGCACCGTGGCAATCGGTGCAGACCGCGGCCTTGCTCTTGTCGCCTCCCTTGGCGACCGACTTTCCGTGAACGCTCTCCTCGTAGTTGATGAACGGCTGCGCGCTGTGGCCGCTTGCTTCCATCACGAACTTCTGGCCGTGGCAGACGCCGCAGGTGGCTGGAATGTTGGAGCGATGCACTTTCGACTTCGGATCCGTGACCGGAAGGATCTGGTGTACGTTGCCGTGACAGTCCTGGCAGGTAGCAGCCAGCTTGTCGCCGTGCTTCACCGCCTGCGCGTGGAAGCCGCGGTTGTAGGCGGCATCCTGGTCCTCATGGCAGGTGACGCACTTCGGTTTCGCTGGCGGGGTCTCGTGCGGCGCCGACTTGATGTCGGTGTGGCAGTCGGTGCAGGCGAACATTCCGTGAGCCGAGCCTCTGAACTTCGCCTCCTCCACGGCAAGCGAGACCTGCTTTCCGTCCACTTCCTTGGTCATGCTCGCGTCGGCGTGGCAAGCGAGGCATTCGGCGTCGGTGATTTTCGGCTGTTTCGGCTGCTTCGCGGCCCACGAAATCGCGCTGAATAAAACCAGTATGAATGGCAGCGCGATCGCAATCCGTGCACGGCTCGGTTTCAACATGCCAGGACCCTTCTCTCTGCGCGCCGGGCTACCGGTACGCGAACAGCATCGCGTAGATGATCCACACCACGATGCTGAAGCCGATGGACAACGCCACCCACGCGAACACGCGAATGGTCTTTACCACGATGGCCGGTTGCGGATCCGCCAAATGCTGCTCCAGGCGGCCGCTGGCGACCAGCGCCTGGTACTCACGCGGCTTGTCCCGCTTCAATTCCGCCAGCGGCATGTGCCCGGTGAACACGGTGGTGTCCATGGGAAATTTTTCCGGCCGCAGGTGGGTGTTAAAAAAATGGACGGTGAAGATGAACCCGGTGGCGAGCAGCGCCTCATCGCTGTGAATGATGGTGGCGACATTGATGAACGACCCGGGAATCACCTGCGTGAAGAACACCGGGAACCACAGCGTCAACCCGGTGGAACCGATGATGAACACGCCCCAGAACACGGCGAAGTAATCGAATTTTTCCCAGTACGTCCAGCGCCCGTACTGCGGCCGCTCGCCCTGCCCGACAAACCACTTCATGGTGGCGATGAACTCCAGCAGGTCCTGCTTCATGGGCAGCATCGAGTTCGGGCCCAGGATCAGCGCCTTCCACGATCCGTACTCGCGCTTCTTGAGCTTGAACAGATCGACGATGTGAGTGATGAACGCACCGAACATGATGACCGCGGCGGTGCGGTGAATGAAGCCGGCGGTCTGAAATCCGCCCAGCATGCGCGACATGAACCG
>JBIOFT010000304.1:0-2667 GCA_044447375.1 Terriglobales bacterium
TCCACACACCGCTCTCTACTACTGCCCCGGCGAAGAGCAGTACGGAAAAACCGCCGACGGGCGCATGAGCAGCCAACGCGAAGCGCAGATGGATCGCTTCGAACCTGCCGGTCGCAGCGCCTGCGAGTAACCGGGGCGGCGTCGGCACGGCCGGGTCGCGGGGAGGTACCTAGTTCCTACCGGGATTACCTTGGTAATCAGGGCTTCTGTTACGGTATTTTCCGTGATATAACCCCGATAGCTGCTGGCCAGGCTCTGGGCTGGGAGTTCGGTGGTTTCCCGGCTTGGCTGGCGGAATTTGGGTCGAAGCGCAGAGCGAAAGCAGAGGAGGAGTCGTGGCCGAAGCACGTACCGGAAAAAGGTTTCCGCTGCATTTGCCGATTAAGATTCATGAGGAAGGTCGCGCGGGCGAGGCCAGCGGCATGACCGGCGATCTGAGCGCCGCTGGCGTGTACATCCGGGCTGACGCTTCGCTCGAGGTCGGCTCGCCTGTCGAGTTTGAGATCACCCTGCCGCCGGAGGTAACAGGGGGCAAGGAAGATGTTGTGATTCAGTGCCGCGGCCGCGTAGTGCGGACCGACGAGCCTAACGCCAGCGCCGGGGCCGGAGACAGCCGGGGCGTCGCTTGCGTAATCGATTCCTACGAATTCGTTCGCAACAGTTAATCGGGAGCGCGACCAATGTTGAAGCTAATTTTAGCCGACAATCAGGCGATCTTCCGCGCGGGCATCGCCAAGGTGCTGGCGGTGGAAGACGAAATGCGCATTGTGGCCCAGGCGCAAACGTCCGAGCAGATGTTCATGGCGCTGGACAAGTTTCGCGCCGCGGTGCTGATCATTGCCGGAGGATTCCACTCCGATTTCAACACCGTTCTCTCGGCGGCCAACAAAAACAAGACTCGGGTGGTGGTGCTCGCCGACACTGGCGAGAGCGCGCAACGCTACATGGCGGCGGGAGCGCATGGGGTGGTGTATCGCAACGTAACCAGTCCGGCGCTGGTGGACTGCGTCCGCAAAATCGCCCGCGGCGAAACCTGGGTGCAGGACATGGCGGTACCGAGCGAGCTGACCGAGAACGATATGGTCGGACTACGGGTCCGTGACCGGTTGACGGCCAAGGAACTGCGCATCGTGGCGCTGATTGTGCAGGGCTACAAGAACAAGGAGATCGCCACGCAGTTGGGCACGACCGAGCAGGTGATCAAGAACTACCTGCGCAATGTGTACGACAAGATCGGCGTCTCGGACCGGCTGGAACTGGCGCTGTTTACCATTCACCACCGCATCTTGAACGAAGCCGCGGCGGCCACGGCAGCCGCCTCCATCCCGCAACCCGCGCAGAGTGCGGGGATCACCAACTAGCGGGTGGCAACCTGGTTGCCTCAGGGGCTTTTAGCCCTGAAATCTACTGGCTCGGGCGGCGCGGCTGAAGCCGTGCCCTTCCCGAAACTAGTTGTGAGATTTGCTGCAACTCGTCTAGCTCAGTAGATTCCCGGGATCAACGCCGGCACTTTCCGCGCGTACGCTTCGAACTCGTAGCCAAAGGCCTCGCGCAACAGCCGCTCTTCACTTCGAATGCGGATGTAGGTTCCGGGAATAAACAACACGATCCCAACCAGCAGCGGGATCCAATGACCCGCGGCCAGTCCGGTTGCCAGCAGCATTCCAAACATGCCCGTGTAGATGGGATTCCTTACGAAGCGGTAAGGCCCGTCTTGAATGAGGGTGTGGCCCTCCACCAGGCGCGCGGCCAGAGCCCACTGTTTTCCCAAGCGCCGCGCGGCTGCGTTGACCAGCCACACGGAAGCCACTGCGACGAAGACGGTCAGGACTGCCATTCCCCATTTCACCACCGGCGCCCTCGACGTGACGGGCGAGAAGTGTTTCTGCCGCAGGGGAAAAGACCAGACGCAGAAGTAGCCTGCAGCTTGCAGCAGCAATCCGATGAGCGAAGTCCAATCGCGTTTCGCCTCGCGGGCCCGGGGCGGACGTCTCCGCAGCCAGAATGTCAGGCCAAAAATCCACCAGCAGACGATGACCGCGTAGAACGCCGCCCGCGCAGCCACATCCGAGGTTGGTGAAGTTGCCACTGCTCCTATCACCGTCCTGCGGTGGAGTCCCGTGGGACTACACCATCTCCGTCCCCCACAGATCGTGCAGGTGCACGATCCCCAGCAAGCGCTGATCGCCATCCACCACAACCAGCGACGTGATCTTCATCTCTTCCATGCGCGCCAGCGCGGTGGCGGCGAACTCCTGCGCGCCGATGGTTTTTGGAGTCCGCGTCATGCAATCCCCCGCGGTGAGGTCGAGCGCGTCTTTACCGCGCTGCTCGAGGAGCCGCCGCAGATCGCCGTCGCTGATCACGCCCAGCAGACGCTCGCCCTCAACCACCGCCGTCATGCCCAGCTTCTTGCGCGACATTTCGTAAATCACGTCCGGCATCTTCGTCGGCGCTGTCACCCGCGGAACCGCTTCTCCCGAGTGCATCAGCGATTCGACCCGCGCCAGCCGTTTGCCCAGCTTTCCACCAGGATGCAGGTTGGCAAAGTCTTCTTCCTTGAAGCCGCGTTTTTCCGAAAGCGCCACCGCCAAAGCGTCGCCCAGAGCGAGCATGGCGGTGGTGGAAGCGGTAGGAGCAAGTCCAAGCGAGCAAGCTTCCTTGGAA
>JBIOFT010000305.1:0-2638 GCA_044447375.1 Terriglobales bacterium
AACGCGGTTTGCGTCGGCGCGGTCGTGGTGGCGTTTCTGTTCGCATGCGGCGCTTTCTGGCAATACACGCAGCACGCGCATGGCACGGGGCAGCCCTTCGAAAAGGTCCTCTACACCTGGCTGGGCACCGGGGACGCGCACCTCAACTTCCTGAAGAAAGACGGCACGACGGCGCAGTTCAGCGCCGACTTCGGCTTCCTGCTCGATCCGCTCTCGGCCATCTGGCTGCTGTTCGTGACCGGCGTGGGCATGCTGATCCACATCTACTCCGTGGGATACATGGCGCATGAGGGCGGCTACTACCGCTTCTTTGGATACCTGAACCTGTTCATGTTCTCAATGCTCACGCTCGTCCTGGCGAACAACTATGCGCTCATGTTCGTGGGCTGGGAGGGAGTGGGGCTGTGCTCGTATCTGCTGATCGGTTTCTATTTCCATCGCAAGTCGGCCAGCGACGCGGCGAACAAGGCCTTCATCGTGAACCGCATCGGCGACGCCGGATTCATCCTCGGCATGTTCACGCTGGCGTGGTATCTGGGTTCGTTCCGCTTCATTGACATCAACGCCGCCGCGCGCAGCGGGCACTTCGCTATCGGCGACCCGGTTCTGACCGCCGGCGCGCTGCTGCTGTTTGTTGGCGCCTGCGGCAAGTCGGCGCAGATTCCTCTCTATGTCTGGCTGCCCGATGCGATGGAAGGCCCAACGCCGGTTTCGGCGCTGATCCACGCCGCCACCATGGTTACGGCGGGCGTGTACATGGTGGCGCGCTCGAACGCCGTCTTCGTGCTCGCCCCCACGGCGATGAAGACGGTCGCGATCATCGGCGCGCTGACGGCAATTTTCGCCGCGTCCATCGGGCTGGTTCAGAACGACATCAAGCGTGTGCTCGCCTACTCCACCGTCTCGCAACTGGGATACATGTTCCTGGCGCTCGGCGTGGGCGCGTTCGCCGCAGGCGTTTTTCACGTCTTCACCCATGCGTTCTTCAAAGCACTGCTGTTCCTCGGTTCGGGCTCGGTGATCCACGCCCTGAGCGGCGAACAAGACCTGCGCAACATGGGAGACCTGCGCCACCGCACCCCGGTGACGTTTACGACCATGTTCGTGGCCACGCTTGCGATTGCCGGCATCTTCCCCTTTGCCGGATTCTTTTCGAAAGACGAGATCCTCTGGCGGACCTGGAGTTCGGAGAGCGGGGCGTTCCCGATCCTGTGGCTCATCGCCTACGGCACAGCGCTGATGACGGCGTTTTATATGTTCCGGCTCATTTATCTGACCTTCTATGGGCAGCCGCGCATGAGCCACGAGGTTGAGCACCATATTCACGAGTCGCCCAAGTCGATGACCTTCCCGCTGGTGGTGCTGGCAATAGGCTCGGTTTTTGCCGGATGGCTGGGTGTGCCGCACAGCCTGGGCGGGTCGGCGAATTTTGAGAAGTTCCTCGAGCCGGTGTTTGCGAACGAAGCGGCGGTTGCGCAGGCAGAAGGGAAGACGGCGCCACCGGCGGCGGGCGAGAAGGAAGCCGAGCACACCGACAAGACGGAATATTTGCTCATGATCCTGTCGCTCGGGGCTGCGGGCGTGGGCTGGGGCATGGCGTACCGTTCCTACCGGAACGCCGGCAAGGACTATCTAGAGCCGATCGCCGCGAAAGCGCCGCCGCTCTACAAGGTGCTCTACAACAAGTGGTTCGTAGATGAAGCCTACGACTACGCCTTCACCGGACGGCGCAAGCTCGGCGATATCCGCCTGGGCGTGATGGGCGCGGGCGAAGCCTCGTCGTGGTTCGACGCGAAGATCATCGATGGCACCGTGAACGGCGCCGGCTGGACGACCCGCGCCGTGGCCTGGGTCTCCGTATGGTGGGACAAGATCGTCATTGACGGCGTGTGCGTGAATGGTCCGGCGGTCGCCGCGCGGATGATTTCCTATCCGGCGCGCCTGCTCGAATGGGGCCTGGTGCAATGGTACGCGCTGGTGATGGTAGCCGGACTGTTAGGGTTTGGGTTGTATTACGTGTGGAAGTGAAACAGCTACTAGCTGCTAGCTCCTGGCTTCTAGCAGGCAAGATCACGCAGAAACTGGGAGCCGGAAAGAGATTGCTAGAAGCCAGTAGCTAGAAGCTAGAAGCTGAACTTATGCAGAGTCACATACTATCCATCATTCTCTTCACGCCGCTGCTGGGGGCGCTGGTTCTCCTGTTCGTGCCGAAGGAGAACAAGGACGCGATCCGCTGGATTGCGAACATCTTCGCCCTGGGCGGCTTCCTGATTTCGATCCCGCTGGTGCCGATGTTCTGGGCGCAACGCTTCGACGCCACGCAGCAGTTCAAGTTCCTCGAAGGCACGGCGAATAACTGGATTCCCTCGATCGGCGCGGGTTACAACCTCGGCATCGACGGCATTTCGTTTCTGCTGATCATGCTGACCACGCTGCTGGGGTGGATCTCGATCCTTTCGTCGTGGACCGCGATCGAGACCCGGGTGAAAGAATATTACGTCTGGTTCCTGGTGCTGCAGACGGGCATGCTGGGCGTCTTCATGGCGCTCGATTTCTTCCTCTTCTTCGTTTTCTGGGAAGCGATGCTGGTGCCGATGTACCTGCTGATCGGCATCTGGGGCGGGCCGCGCAAGCTCTA
>JBIOFT010000306.1:0-2550 GCA_044447375.1 Terriglobales bacterium
CGGTTTTGGCTTTGACAGCTTTACTGGATCCCTTTTTGCGCACAGTCTGGCGTTGCAGGCGTGTAGGCAAGAAAGGCTCCATAGCGTGCAGAGCATTGATGTAGACCTGCTGCTGCTCATAAATGACCCCATTGGGGCCAAGCGACCACCATTCACTGGGAGTGAAATAGGCGGAAACCTCGGCCTCTGGTCCGCTGCGCCCAAACCACTGGATCAGGTGCAGATTAGTTAATGTAACGGTTTATGAATTACTGGCCTGGTTTCGGAATCCGGAAAAGGCCTTCTGCGCAAAAAATTTCACTTGACAGGGTTTCTTGAGGAAGGGTTCCCCGCGCCCTTAGGATCTAGCGGTGGCTTCCAGACCCACCGGTACCGGCCGCGGCCGAAATGCGTCGGCGCGTAGTCTCGGCTTGCGGGGGGAAAGGTTCCCCGACCTCGGCCGGATCGCCCAGGTTCGAACTCCGCGAGAAGGCCCGCTCGACCATGCCCTCGAACATCGGGATCAGGGAATGGGAGGGTGCGGGATGCTGAAGATCGGCCAAACCTTGCTCCCAGCGCTGGGTCTGTAAATGGTTCGCGGCAGTTTCTCGCACCACTTTGCTGGCCAGCGAGTAGCCAAGCCAAGTCAGGATCGCGAGATTGTACGTCATCATGTTAACCACGCCCAGGCCCGACTCACGCAGAAAGCCCCCCGAGGCCAAGGCGAGGATGACAAGTTCCACGCTCGCGAACAGCCCGAAGCCAAGGGCAATCCCGAAGCTCTGCTGCCGCCGCGACACTCCCAGATACCGGGAAAACAGCAGCAGGAACAGGATCAGCCCGGTTTGCACCAGACGTACTGAGCGCTGCAGCGTAATTACCCCGTGCGCCAGCCAACTGTGGTCGGAGGAATTGGAAAGCGCCACTACCGCCGACACCATCAGCATCACTACGCCCGCCCACCGGAACACGACCGTACCCAGATCTTTCAGCGTGTGATAAGGCCGGAACACATCGAGAAAAACCTCATGAATGACTTTGAATCCCAGGATCGCACTGACCACCGCTCCTAGCCAGTACGACCAGAAGAACCACTCGTAATTGCCTGCCCGCCAGACTGGAAACGTCACCGCAAAGATCGCAACCTGCGCCAGGATGTAGGTGAAAAACACCGGGAACCGCTGGTGGAGCTTGCGCTGCCAAAGAGTCACCGCCACCGCCAATTGCAGGATGGGGTGGGCGCACCAGAGACACTGATAAGCGATCTGGCTATGCCAATTCATGGGCCAGTGGCTCGGGGGAAAGCACGACCGCCGACGAATTGCCGGTTCCGCCCCCCTCGCTTATACCTTATGCAGCATTGCCCATAAGGTCAACGAACTTCGGTAACTTTAGTAACCGGTTACCGGCTTCTTCCGGTCTGGACAATCCCGCCAATTATCCCAGCTCCGGGGAGGAGTGCAAGTAGGCTCGCATCATTCGCACCTCATCGTCCTTTTCATCCAGGTCGTGCAGCAGGACGTCACGCAAGGAGATCACGCCCTTGAGTTCGCCTCCCTGGCACACCGGCAAATGGCGGAAGCCGTGCCGCCGCATGAGGGTCATGCAGGTTTCCAGGGTGTCGTTCGGATCGATCGTCAGCGGATCGTCGGTCATGACTTCGCTGACCAGGGTTAGGGCGGGATTCTTTCCGGCCACGACGACGCGGCTCATGAGGTCGCGCTCGGAGAAAATGCCCGCCAGTTGACCGTCTCTGAGAACCGGCACCGCACCGATGTTGTGCTCGACCATCACCCGGGCCACGTCCAGCACCGTTTGCCGGACCTCGGCCGACACCATGACTTGGCCCTTCAGCAGATTACCGATCAACACTTGCACCTCCTCCTGCCTGCGGCCCGCGGGCAGCGCCAGCGTGGATTCGAAACGAGGAAGCAACACCCCTGCTGGCCCACATCCGGGCAGAGTATATGTCGAAATCAGACGCCAGGAAAAGAGAAAACTACAGCGGCACCGAGCCGCCAGGCAGCCTGCGGATGCCGACTCAGCCGCTAGCGGCCCACCTTCGGCTCGGCCGAAGTTTGGCCACCCAGCGAAATGATGTAGGACCGCGCGGCCAGGCCCGGCGGCAACTGGGAGCGCTCCCGCGCGGTCACGATCACGTTGTAGTCTTCGCTGGCCCGGAGGCGCTGCAGCACTGACGTGGCCTCCTCTGGCCCCACCAGCGCCAGGTAGCGCAAGAAAGCGAAAACATCGCCCGTGGGCTCCAGTCCCGGCGCCACAAAGGAAATCTCGGCATCCTCGTGGTAGTAATACCACCCCAGCGAGGCGGCCAGGTGGACCGCGCGCTCATAGACCTCGGAGGGGAGGGCTCCGGGGAGCGGGTTATCGAAAACGATGCGTAGTTTGCGCTCGTCCTCGCGGCTGAACTCGCGCACCTTCAGCGTGCCCGTGCGCGCCGTCGCCTTCCAGTCCACGTGCCGGGCCGAATCCTCCGGCATGTATTCGCGGATGCGGTACAGATCGTAGCCCCGTCCGCGCACAAACGTCTCAAACTCCCCGGTGACCATGGGC
>JBIOFT010000307.1:0-2522 GCA_044447375.1 Terriglobales bacterium
TCGCTCAGCATGACAGTGGAATGAGTACACTGCTTATCTATTTGGCCTAGCTTGGCGATGCGAGAATTGCGTTTCACGGCTTTCATAACTTCTACCTGTTTGTCCGGCTCAAGTCTTCTTGCGCACGCGACGCTCCGGGCATCGCTCCCTCGGCCGGGTTCGGATTCGGCGCCGCCCCGGTTCCAGGCGCTAGCGTTGGCATCTTCCAGGGCAGCCCGCGCTCGACCACAAGGTCCATCGCCTTGTCGATAGGTATGCGAGCTGTGCCCGCCTTCTGGTCCACCCAGCCATAGCTGTTCAGCGTTTCCGCGGCGGACAAGTGGTACGCGTCGTAATCGGCCACGGGATTCGGCTGCAGCCGCGGCTGCGGAACGTTCGGTGGCGACGTGTACATCCGCGGGCTGGGCAACGGCCCCCGCTCCGCTGACTTACCCCGGAAGTAGCTGAACATCCCCCAAAGAACCAGCAGCACCATCACCGTCGCCAATCCCAGCGCGGCCAGGAACGCCAGCACCACGCGCAGATCCGCTTCGCGCGGCTCGTAGCTCACGCCGGGATTGCGCACGTCTTCTTCGCGGACTTCAGGCTCACTCGGAGGCATGTCCCACCACTTCTTCAAAACGTTGGTCGTGGATCGCCACCAGCGGCCGCTGGCGCAGCGCCCACACAAAGGCCGCCATCCAGATGCCGCCGATTCCGGCAGGAACCACGATATCCATCCACTGGAAGCCCAACCCATGCGCGTAGCCGGGCAGCGCGTTGGGCGCGATCCAGAACAGCAAGTCGAGGTACCGTACCAGCACCAGCAGCATCGCCACCCGCGCCAGGCGGCGCGCGTTGCGCTTCAGGTCGCGCGAGAGCAGCAGCGCGAACGGCACCGCGAAGTGGAACACCACCAGCGCCAGGCCCACGTACTTCCATCCATGGTTCAGGCGGTGCAGGTACCACGAGATTTCGTCCGGCTCATTGCCGGCCCAGATGATCACCAGTTGCGAGTACGAGGTGTAGGCCCAGAGCATGACGAAGGCCAGCATCATCTTGCCCAGGCTGTGCAGGTGCTTCTCCTGCACGATGTCCGACATGGGCTGGTGCTGCGCCAGCAGGAACAGCATGGCCGCACAGAACGAGAGTGCCGCCAGCATCTGCCCCGCGATCAGAATCAGCGGATAGATGGTCGAAGCCCAGTGCGGGTCCAGCGACATCAGCCAGTCGATCGAGGCAAAGGTCACGGTCAGGCCGTAGATCACCATTCCCGGCCCGCTGAGGCGCTGCATCCGCCGCCGCGAGACAGGGTCGCCGCTCGCGTCCTGCGCCGCCGACCAGCGGTTCAGCAGATAGGCCAGCAGGATCCAGGCCAGGAAGTAGATGACGGCGCGCGCGATGAACCACGGCGCCCAAAGGTACTGCGCCTGGTGCTGCAGCCTGGCGTCGTGCACCAGCTCGCGATGATCCCACACATAGAGATACGGGATTCCCAGGATCAGCGGCACGAACATCACCGCCAGCAACGGGAAGATGCGCGCCGCCGATTCCAGCGGACGCCGGATCACGAATCCCCACAGGCCTCCGGCCAGGTGCTGCATCATCAACACCGCCAGGCATCCCAGCGTGAGGCTCGTCCACCAGACGTATCCCAAAAGATAGGAGCGGAAGAACTGCGTGGGGCTGTGCCCGACGACGGCCGCAATCACCGCCGCCGCCAGGAACACCACACCGATCACCAGCGACCGCCGCTGGATGCGGGCCAGTCCCGGCGGCGCGGGATACGGCAGGGTTGTGGGCGCGTAGCTCACCGCTTCTCCTCCGGCCGCCCAAGCTTGCCTCGAATCTCGGCGGGCACATCCGCCACGGCCGCGTGCTGGCTCAACTGCAGCGCGCGGATGTAGGCGATGATCTTCCAGCGGTCATCCACCGCGATCTGCTGCGCATAATCCGGCATGCCGCCCGTGCCGTTGGTGATGACGTCGAAGAAATGTCCCACCGGCGCCTGCCGCAGGCGTTCGTCGTGGAACGTCGGCGGACGCAGGTATCCGCGCTGCACCACCATGCCGTTGCCGTCGCCCAGCTCGCCGTGGCACGGCGTGCAGTAAATGTTGTACCGCTCGCGTCCCCGCTCCAGCGCTTGCCGTGTCGCCGGGAAGGGCAGCGTCGTGACCGGCTGGAGATTCTCGAGGCCGGTTAGATAAGCGGGGTCTTGGTTGATCTCGCTTCGATCGACCGTGCCCGCCACCAGCGGCCGCGCCGAACGCCCGTCGGGAAAGAACTCGCTAGCGCGCAGCGGCTTGAACTTAGGCTGATTGTGCATGTCCTGGCGGCAGCCGGCGAGGAACAACAAAACAATTGTCATCCCGAGCGAAGCGCGAGCGAGCATCGCGAGCAAGCGCAAGTCGTGGGACCTTGTGCTTTCCGCGAGAAAAACACAAGGTCCCTCGACTCGGGCACCGGGGCAGCGCGGAGACGGGCTTCGCGCCGGGGGGGAATTTTTGTTTGGGAGCGCGATAAATAGGCCCCGCCCACACCGA
>JBIOFT010000308.1:0-2518 GCA_044447375.1 Terriglobales bacterium
CTTCTCGGGCAGGCAGTTAAGGACACGAGCCAGAGTGATGGCCTCCGCTAAACCGAATCCGTGAGTGGAGGTCGATGGGTGAACTGGGAAGCTGGCTTGCCGGCCGTCCCACTGACACACCGTACCGGCAGGTGCACCGGTCTCGACCGCATCCACCACCGTTACATGATCGGCCCCTCTCCATGCCTCCAGGAGTTCCAAGGCTTCCCCGGTGCGCGTCTCGGCTTCGATGCCAAGCTCTCGCAGACACCTGGCAACCAGCGCTCCGGCGCCGTCGTCGCCGCGCTCCGGATTCCCGCAACAGATGATGCGCATGGTCAATGGATCAATGGATAACGGATCAAAGGCCGTCCGCCTCGCCTCGCTCCACCGTTAGTTTTAGAAAGTGGGTGGCACAGGAAATGCACGGGTCGTAGTTGCGAATCGCCTGCTCACACTTCCAGGTTGCTTCGTCCTCCGGCCAAGCCACCAAGCGCGCGGCGTACTCGCGCAGATCGTCCTCGATGCGCCTCTGATTTTGCGACGTGGGCGGGACGATCTTGGCGGCGATGATCAGGCCCTGGTCATCGAAAGCGTAGCGGTGATAGAGGATGCCTCGGGGCGCTTCGGTGATGGCCTGTCCCACCGCAGCGCGGTTCGGGACCTCGACTCGCGGAAGAGCCGGTGGCTCATACTCGCGAATAATGCGCAGGGCCTCGGCGCAGGCAAAGACCAGCTCGACTGCGCGCACCGAGATGCTGCGGAAGGGATTCTTGACCGGCGGCCGGAGCTTGGCTTCGGAAGCTGCCTGCTGCGCGACGGCTGGCAGTTTGTCGAAGTTGAGGTTGAAGCGCGCCAGGGGTCCTACAAGATACGAGCCCCTTCCGCGTACCACCGAGTGCAGCGCGTTCGAGTGTTTGACGTGCTGCTCGACGAAGTGGTCTTCGTATTCGGCGGCGTCGATATCGAGGCCGCGATTCGATACCAGCCGTCCCTCGTTGAATGGATACTCGTCCGGATGGCGCAGGGCCACGAATTCGTAGTCCTGATCGAAGTCCGGGAAGTCCAAAGTGCTGGTCCAGCGGACGGTTTCGAGCGACGCTTCTAGCGCCCACTCGAGATCTTCCACCATTTCGCGCAACTGATATTTCGTGGGTACCTTATAAAAGCCACCGACGGCTGCCGAGATGGGGTGAATCTCCCGGCCGCCGAGTAACTGGACAATGTGGTTTCCGATCTTCTTCAGCCGCAGCGCGCGCTCCACTACCTCCCGATGATCGCGGGCCATGGCGATCACATCCTGGCAGCCCAAGAAGTCAGGCGCGTGCAACATGTAAACGTGCAGGGTGTGGCTCTCGATCCATTCTCCGCAGTAGAACAGGCGGCGCAGCAGGCGAACGCTCGGGTCGATGCGAATGCCGAGCGCGCGCTCGATGGCGTGAACCGCGCTCATCTGGTAAGCGATGGGACAGATGCCACAGATGCGGGCGGTGATGTCGGGCGCTTCCGAGAAGTGCCGGCCTCTGAGCAAGGCTTCGAAGAAGCGGGGCGGCTCGTAAATCTTCAACTTCACGTCGGTGACGCGGTCGCCGGTCAGCTTGATGTAGAGAGAGCCTTCGCCTTCCACCCGGGCCAGCGTTTCCACGTGAATCGTCTTTGAGGCGCGTCCAGTCATTTTCGCTCGCACTCCTCGCTCGCCTTGCGGAACTGCCAAGCCCAGGCGTTGAATCCGCGGAACGCTTGAGAGATCTGATCGTCGGTTCGTCCGAGAATGCGGAACTGACTGGTCAAGGAATCGGTATTGGGAGTTTCCATCGGTCCATAACAGCCGTAGCAGCCGCGGTCATAGGTGGGGCAGAGCGCTCCGCAGCCAGCCTGGGTCACGGGGCCGAGGCAGGCTATGCCGCGGGCCACCGCGATACACACGTTGGCCTTGCGCTTGCATTCGAGGCACACACTGTAGGCGGGAACGTTGGGCTTTCGTCCTATCAGCGTGGCCGTGATCAGCTCGATCAACTGGTACTTGTTGATGGGGCAGCCGCGCAGTTCGAAGTCCACAGGCACATGCTCGGCGATGGGCGTGGAGAGCTTGAGGGTGCTGATGAACTGCGGCGTGGCGTACACGACGCGGATAAATTCATCGACATCCTTCCAGTTGCGCAGCGCCTGGATGCCGCCGGCGGTGGCGCAAGCGCCGATCGCAATCAGCGTCTTGCACTGCCGCCGCACTTCCTGAATGCGCTGAGCATCTCCATGGGTGGTGACCGATCCTTCCACCAGGCCGATGTCGTAGGGTCCCTTCAGCATGGCGCGCGACACTTCGGGGAAATAGGCAATGTCGACCGCTCCGACGACTCCCAGCAATTCGTCCTCGGCGTCGATCAGGCTCAACTGGCAGCCGTCGCAGGAGGCGAACTTGAAGACAGCGATCTTCGGTTTGGACTTCGGTTTGGGCTTCTGTTTCGTTTTAGAGCTCATGCTTCTCCAGCAGCGGCCGGAGCTGCTCGTAGGTGAAAATCGGCCCATCCTTGCAAATGAA
>JBIOFT010000309.1:0-2448 GCA_044447375.1 Terriglobales bacterium
GCGGCCACCGCCATCGACAGCGCCCACACCCACGCCGAGCTCGCCGAGCATGCCATGCAGCGCTCCGCGCTCGAGCGATTTCTCGCCCCGGAAGTGGTGGAGATGATCGCCGCCAACCCGCAGGAGGTCAAGCTGGGCGGGGTGAGCCAGAAGGTCACCATCCTGTTCGCCGACATCCGCAACTTCACCAGCCTCTCGGAAACCCTGCCCCCGGAGAAGATCGTTGAGATCCTGAACGAATACTTCACCCGCGTCACCGACGTGATCTTCGATTACGGGGGCACACTCGACAAATATCTCGGCGATGGCGTGATGGCGGTGTTTGGAGCGCCCATCTCCAAGGGGAACGATGCTGCCAGCGCGGTGCGCTCCGCCATCGCCATCCAGCGCCTGGTGAGCGAGATGAACCGCGACGCTTCCGCGCGGGGCTGGCCGCGCCTGGGCGTCGGGATCGGAGTGAATACCGGCGTGGTGACTGCCGGAAACATCGGCTCGCCGCGCCGCATCGACTACACCGTGATCGGCGACCCGGTGAACGTGGCTTCGCGCCTGATGGCCAACGCGGTCGCTGGTCAAACGCTCATTTCCGAGGACACAGCACGCGATCTCAGCGGCGCGTCCGAGTTCAGGCTTAACCGCCTGGCCCCGCTGCAGGTGAAGGGCAAGAGCCAGCCGCTCTCGGTGTTCAGCGTGGATTCCGGACAGGAGACGCGGGAAATGCCCGCAACTACCGGGTAACTTGGACAGGTCGTACTCGCGATAAGGTGCGGCGTGTTTGTAGCACGCCATAATCTTTGCACCAAATGTCAGGCAACCAAACTACCCCATCCCGCGTCTCAGTATTGCGCGCCCTTCCTGCCTCCATCTGTGCTTATCTTTTCAGAGGTGACCAATGCGAATCAGGCAAGGTCCTGTCATTCATCAGGGACAGTTTGTGGCCACGGTCGAGCAGCACCGCGTCTGGCGCTTCATCGTCAAGCGGGTGGACAGCGAAGTAGTGCTGTACGACGGATGGAGCGGCGAGCTGGAGGAGGCGGTGGAGACCGCCGACCGCCAACTCACCTTTTTGTGCGACGCGGCAGCCACTTTGCCTAAGGCCAGCTAGCTAGGCGCGGCGGTATCGTCTACTGGCGGCTGGCTGCAGCCGACTTGCTCTGCCCGAATTCGCGCGCCCGCCGCAGGCATTCCTCGGCTCCGGCGGTGTCACCTTGCGCCCGGCGGATTACCGCCAGGTGGAACAGGCTGCTGACCTCGCCCACCGCCTGATCCTCGCTGCACTCGAAGGCGCGCTCGGCGGCCTCCATTTCGCCCCGCCGCTCGTGGATCACTCCGATGTGGTAGTGCGCCATCAGATATTCCGGGGTGAGGATGATCGCGTCCTCGAACTGCTTCAGCGCCTCTTCCAGTTGCCCGGCGTGGAACAGCGCCAGCGCCAACCGGTAGTGGGCGGCGTTGTAGTGGGGGTCGATCTCCAGACAGCGGCGGAAGGCGCGGCTGGCCTCCAGCATGTTGCCCTGGTGATACCAGGCCACGCCCAGGTCATAGTGCGCCAGGATGAAACGCGGCGCCGCCTCGACCGCCTTCTGGTAATAGCGGGCCGCAACCTCCAGCACGCCTTCGTGGAAATACAGACTCCCGAGCAGATGATTGGCAAGCACGTGGCCGGGCTCCGATTCCAGGATGCGCTCCAGCTCCTGGCGGGCATCGTCGTTGCGGCCTTCGCGTTCGCGCACCATGGCCAGCAGCAATCGCTGGTCCAGAAATTCGTCGCGCAGGAACATGCCGCATTCCGCGCAGAACTTATGCTCCGGGGCGCGACTGGCGCCACATCTCGGACAACGCTCGACCGCAACCACCTTCCCATTGCTCATGGTTATCCCTCGCCTGCGGACAGGCCCGCAGCCTCCATTTCACGACGGCGCCCCGCCTTGCACAGTGACCGTAATCACACCCGGCCGTGATTTCGGTCGCACGCCCTTCCGTCACGCAGGCTTGTAAGCACGGTCACAGACCCCTACGCCCCGCCGCCTATAGTGGAAGGTGCAGGATTATCGCGGGGCTGCGGTCCCGAACGGCTCTCGCGGGAGGGATGGCCATGTTCGAAGAAGAAATCAAGATGCAGAGGGAATCCTCCTATTTCGTACCGCTGGCGCTGGTCGTGGTGCTGATCGCCGTGATCGTGGGCACGATCGGCTACTGGGTGGTGCCCAGCAAGAGTCTGTCGCAGGAGCAGGCCGCCGGGCTGGTTTCGGCCTATCTCGCGGGTCAGGGGCCGGCCACCGTCCACTTCCATGTGGGCTTGTTGCAGCCCAGTATGGACGAGAAGATCCGCGACCCGCATTACCGCCTGCTGGAGAAGGCCGGTATCCTGAAGCTGGGCAAGACCAAGGGCGAGAAAATCAGCGTTGCCTTCGCGCCCGAAGGGGAGCGCCGGCTCGCCGCCATCCC
>JBIOFT010000310.1:0-2447 GCA_044447375.1 Terriglobales bacterium
ACCTGCTGCGTCCGCGCGGCATGATGGTGCTCTACGGCGGGTCCAGCGGGCCGGTCGTGCCCATTGATCCGCTAGCGCTCACGCAGAAGGGATCCATGTTTCTAACGCGGCCATCGCTGGGGCATTACATTATCACCGCCGAGGAATTGCAGCAGCGTGCCGGAGCGGTCTTCGGCATGATTCACGACGGCAAACTCAAGTTGCGGATCGAACACGTGTATCCGCTGGCCGAAGCGCAGCAGGCGCACCGCGACCTGGAAGGGCGCAAGACCACGGGGAAGCTGTTGCTGCTGCCGGGGTAAGCGGCGTCCCCTCACCATTGTCATCCTGAGCGAAGCGAAGGACCTGCTTTGTTTCGACGGCCAGGAAAGCAGATCCTTCGCTTCGCTCAGGATGACAATTCTTAAATAGGGACAGCCCGTGAGATACGCCGCGCTAAGGCGTTGCCTTGCGTGAATAGTTCTTCAGGTACGAAGGCAGTTCCCGCTGGCAGCGCTCGTCGGGAATCGCGGCGCCGGCCGTCATCTCTAGCGGAATCACTCCCGCCCAAGTCGGGAACGAGTAATCCTCAGCGATGTCCACGGGCGGGCCAACGCGAACTTTTGCGGAAAATTCATGGATCGGAAGGCGCAGGACGGATGTTACCTTTAGCTCTTTTTCGTAGGGCTGGCGAGAGTCGTCCCAGCGATGAGGCAGGATGTGCTCGCTGATCGCGCGCAAGGCCGCAAGCTTTTCCACCGGATCGTCCACCACCGTTGCTTTGCCCAGAATTACCACCGAGCGGTAATTCATCGAGTGATTGAAGACGGAGCGGGCGAGCACTAACCCATCGACCAGAGTGACCGTGATGCAGACCGGGACGCCCTGCTCAAGATTGCGCACCATGCGGCTGGCGGTCGAGCCGTGGATGTAGAGCATGTCTCCGTCGCGTCCGTAAGACATGGGGATGACGAAGGGCTGTCCGTCGGCAACGAAGCCGACGTGGCACAGGAGAGCTTCGTCGAGGATCTGGTTGACGGCGTCGCGGTCGTACACCGCCCGCTGCGGTTCGCGCACTACGCGCGTGCGTGGCGTGGGATTCGGATTGCTGGAGTTTAAGCTGGTGGACATGAAGGCTGACTTCCTAGGCAGGCGCCAAGAGTGGTGAAGGAGTAGTTTAGCAGGCCGAATACGCGCCACGGTCGAAATCCGCGCTCGCCGTTACAGCAGGCCGCCGGTCTGAATCGCGAGAATGTTAAGCGCCATCTCCAGTTTGGTGATGGCTTCGCCAAGTTCGGGATGGTTTCCGACCTTCTGCTGCAGTTCCTTCAGAAGCTGGTGAGCACTGGCGACGTGCTCTGCCGCCTCGGTTGGGCTTTGCTCGGGCTTCGGTTCGCTTGGCGTTGGCATGGTCTCGCTCCCCGTGAATTTCAATTCTACAGTCAGACCGTGCGTCGGTGGAGCGACGGGCGTCTCGCCCGTCTGCCGGGCAGGGACGCCCGGCTCTCCACTAGCGCGATCACTTGCGGCGCTTTTTCCCCGACGGTTTTGGCTGCTCTTCGAATACCGCGAACTGAATCTTCTTCTCCACCGGATCGACGCGGTCCACCAGCACGCGCACGCGATCTCCCAGACCGTAGGTCTTGCGCGAGCGCTGGCCGATGATCTGGCGCGTGTCTTCGTGGTACGTGAAGCGGTCGTCGTTACTATTAGCGTCGAGCGTGTTGAGCGGCACCAGGCCTTCGACGAAGAGGTCGGTGAGTTCTACGAAGAATCCGAACTTGGTCACGCTGATGACTAGGCCGTCGAAGTCTTCTCCGATGCGGCGCTCCATGAATTTTACTTTCTTCCATTCCATCAGGCCGCGCTCGGCCTCGTCGGAACGGCGTTCGGACTGGCTGGATTCTTCGGCTATGTTGTGGAGTTCTTCGAGCGCAATCGGCCCGCTCAGAGGTTCGAGTGCGTGCTGATGGGCGGCGTGGTCGCGGCGCTTGGACCAGGGCGACGGTGGTCGGTCCTCTGGGGCTGAAACCCCGGCTTTCTTGGGGCGGCCATCGGCACGATTGAAGTCGTGCCCTTCCCGGTCTTCTCCTTTCGACGCCTCGCGAGACGTTCCCACCGGAACTTCTTCATCCATCTTTTCGGCTGATTTCTTCAGCACTTCTTTCAGAATCCGATGCACGATCAGGTCAGGATAGCGGCGGATAGGAGAGGTGAAATGGGTGTAGGTGGTGGCGGCCAGGGCGAAGTGTCCGCGATTCTCTTCGGAATAGCGAGCCTGCTTGAGCGAGCGCAGCATCAGGAAACTCAAGATTCTTTCTTCCGGCTTCCCTGCGATTTTTTCCGTGAGTTTCTGATACATGCGGGGGGTGATGTGGACCTCTTGGGGCACTTCGATTTCGCGGACACGCTTGCCCGTGCCGCGGGCGTCGCGGCGGTCGGCCTTCAGTTGCATGCGCTGAATGGGC
>JBIOFT010000311.1:0-2444 GCA_044447375.1 Terriglobales bacterium
CCAGCCTCGACGGGAATGTCAGGCGCGCCATCGACATCCACGAAGGCGGCAAGGTCGATGAGGCGGCCTTGAAGGATCTCATCCGCGCTGCAGTGGCGCTCAATCTCAAGGGCAAGAGCAAGCCGAAGCCCCGGCGAGCGAGCAGCAAGCGGGCCGACTAGCTTCATCCCACCCCAGCAAGGAAAGGCGCCTTGCCGGGGTCCCCGGATCGCAGGTCCCTGCGATTTGCCGCCCGAGAGCGTGGATCAATGGATCAATGACTCAATGGATCAATGACTCAATCCGCCACAGGGCATAGCTCACGATCTCCCGCAGGATGAGTACGGTCTCGTGCCACTTCGAAGGGGCACGCGTCTGCGGCCGCGGGGCTCCGTACACGGTAAAGCCATGCCGTTCCAGCATTTTCTTGATGCGAAAGATGTGGTAGCCGTCGCTCACCGCGATGCAGGTGTGCATGCCGTTGGTGTGCATGATGGTGGCCACGCGCTCCGCCGACTCGTCGGTGTCATCGGCCTGGGTCTCGGCGATGATGGCCTGCTCCGGGATGCCGCGCCCCATCAGGTACGCCCGTCCTACGCCGCCCTCGCTGAACCGGGGATCGCCTCCATTGCCTCCGGTGGTGATCACAATGGGCGCGAGGCCGCGCTGGAACAGGTCGTAGGCGTGGTCGAGGCGGGCGCGCAGCACCGGCGACGGACGCCCGGAATACTCCGCCGCGCCCAGGACAACGATGCAGTCAGCGGGGCGGGCTTCGTCGCGCCAGGATTGGCGCTCGATCCGCACGAAGGTCACGGCGGCGAAGCCGAGCGCGCACAGCACCACCACACCCACGAAGGGACGCAGCCAATGATGTTTCTTATTCACAGCAAGGCCTTGCGCGCCGCCGGTTACGGGACCCTCAAGCCTGGGCAAGGAAGTCGGAAATCTCCTGCGCGGGGATAGCGCCCTCGCGCTGCACCCGCCAGCCGGCCGGGTCGGTAAGGTCCACGATGGTGGAAGGCACGCTGCGCGGCGAAGGCCCGCCATCGACGATCACCGGAATGAACTCCCCCAGTTGCAGGCGTACGCCGTCGGCGGTAGTACATTCGGCGGCGCCGCTGACGTTGGCGGAGGTAGCGGTCAGGGGCACGCCGGCGGCGCGGACCACCGCCACCGGAATCTTGCATGCGGGCACGCGCAGGGCCACGTTGCCGGTGTTGGCCGTCACCTTCAGCGGCAGCCGCGAGGCGGCGCGCACGATCAGAGTAAGCGGACCGGGCCAGTACTTGCGCGCCAGTTTGTAGAATGCCTCGGGCAGCGGCCGCGTGAGGTCTTCCGCCTGATCCACACCCTCGATCATAAGCGAGAGCGGCTTGTGCCGGGAGCGCGACTTGACGTCGTAGATCTTCTCCACCGCGCGCAGGTTGAAGGGATCGGCGGCCAGGCCGTAGAAGGTGTCCGTCGGCATGCCCAGCACGTACCCCGCCCGGATCTGCTCCGCCACATAGGCGATCAGCGAACTCTCCGGAACCTCGCTGTTGATCCTGACAATTTCCGCGGCCACACGCGCTTCCTTCGCTACCCGATTACTGCGCATAGATAGTACCTGCACGAACCGGCGAAACCTAACACATCGTATCGTACGCTGCAAGAATAGCAGACTGGCAGGCGTATGATGTTGCCGCTCCCCATGAATAAGAACGTGCGGCAGCGGCTGCGGCGGGTGGCCAGCCGTCAGAACCCACTGGTGAAGGACTTGCGGCGCGCCTTCGCCCGCAGCGAAACCACTACGGACGGCTCCTGCGCCATCGAGAGCGTGCGGCTGGTGGAAGAAGCCATCCGCAGCGGGTTGCGCTTCCGAGCGGTGTTCTTCCGGCAGTCGTCGCTGGCGGTGGCCGACCGCCTGCTGCCGCAAATCGCCGCCCAGGTTGAAACCGTTCTGTTGCCGAACGAGATTTTCGACAGCGCGGTGGCCACGGAAACGCCACAGGGAGTGGCCGCGCTGGCCAAGGTCAAAAGCTTTACCCTGGACGACGTGCTGCGTCCCTACCAGCCTTTGGTGGTGGTCCTGAGCGGCATCCAGGACCCTGGTAACCTGGGAACCATGCTGCGTTCCGCCGAAGCCTTCGGCGCGAGCGGCGTGCTTCTGGGTGAGGGCACGGTCAGCCAGTTCAACTCCAAAGCGGTACGAGCGTCGGCGGGATCGGTGTTTCGGGTGCCGACGGTCGCGGTCAAGGTGGAGGAAGCAATCCCCCGCTTGCGCCAAGCTGGGCTGCGGCTGGTGGCTACGTCGTCGCATGGCGGCACACCCGCGGACCAGGCCAGCCTGGCAGGCCCGCTGGCGTTCTTCATCGGAAACGAAGGCTCGGGGCTGCCCCGGGAACTGATGTCGCACATGGATGAAACGGTGTCGGTGCCGCATCCCGGGCCGGTGGAGTCCTTGAATGCGGCTGTGGCAGCGTCGG
>JBIOFT010000312.1:0-2433 GCA_044447375.1 Terriglobales bacterium
ACCGTGATCCGCTTGCCCCGCGCCTGGGAAGTCGTCCCCGCTTCCGCCTTGATCTCGATGTCCTTGGTCGCGTAGTCCATGATTCCGATGCCGATGTGGTCGTAGCGGAAGTTCTTCTGGATCTCACGCACGATGTCACCCATCATCTGCTCGGCGTCTTCGCTGGAGATGGCGGTCTTCGAAATACTGTTCAGGAACGCCAGGTGCCGGGAGCGGCGCTGCTCTTGGGCGAACAGCCGGGCATTTTCCACCGCCACCCCGAGTTGGCCGGCCGCAGTCCTCATCACCTCGAGGTCCCGCGCCTCGAACACGAACTCCCGAACCGTGCTCATGGCGGCCATCACCCCGGCCGGCTTGCCGCCCAGCAGGATCGGCACCGCGCAGAACGACTTGGCCGGGCTCGGCGGTTTGAAGGCCAGCCCCAACTTGTCCCGAACCTGTTCGAGCTCCGACTGGACCAGCAGCGGCTGCCCCGTCCGGATGACGTGTTCCGTCAGCCCATTTCCGGCTTTCCGGGAGCGTTTGGGAAGCACCCGGCCGCCCACCACTTCCAGTTCGAAGCGGATCTCGTCGTCCTCCTGAAACGCAATGTAAAAACCGCTGGTGTCGAAAATTTTGCCCAGTTCCGCGTGCACCGTGCGCAGTACCTCGTCCTGGTCCAGGTGCGAGCTGATCGCCTGACCGATCTCGTTCAGCAGTTCGTACTCCTTGGTGCGGCGCTGGGCTTCATGCATCACCACATAGTTTTCCAGGGTCAGCGCGATTTGCAGCGTCAAACCGATGAGCAGGCGCAGGTTCGAAGAGCCGAACATGCGGCGCTCGGCGTGCGGAAACAGAACCACCCCGAAATTGTGCTCTCGCGTCTGCAGACTCACCGCCATCAGGTCCCGGATGCCTTCGGCCAGCAGCGTTTCTTTGCAAGCGTCGAATCGCCCCCCGGGAAATGGCGGCAGAGGCTCGTCCATTTCTCCCAGGTTCTTGAAGGTGACCACCCCGCCGCGCCGGTATGCCAGGTCGGCGATGTAGTCCCCCGCCTGGCTCTTCTGCAGCTTCTCGAGGAATTCGGGGGAGAAGCCCCTTTCGACCGAGGGCAGCGTGGCGCGCCACGGCTCGGAGATGTAGATCAGGGCGCGGCGGGTGGGTAGCGGGGCGACCAGGCGTTCCAGGAAATTCTGCATGGTCGGCACCACTTCGTGCGCCGAGAGTAATCGTCGCGGGTCCACTCCTAGCGTCGAGAACGCAAGCGCGTTCTCCTGCACCGCGTCGCGCTCCCTTTCAAATAGCACCATCATCATGGCGAAAGCGAGCAGCATTTGCGGGATGGGACCCAGGACGTCGCCCAGCCGCCCCACCGGCTCCAGGAAGGGATAACGAAACTGCCCCGCCCCCATCAGCAGCGCCCACAGAGCAAGCGAAAATGCCAGCATCCGGAAAGCCAGCGAATTCTTGCGGTGAGAATAGAGGTAGAAACGAAGCGAGCAATAGAGCAGGATCGCGGCCAGCCCTACTTCCAGCCGGAGGTACGGACTCGGCATTGCCCCCTGGCGGAACACGCCGTCCAGCATGTGGGCGCGCACATTCCAGTAAGCCAGCCCGATCCCGGCCACCGCCAGCGCCGCGTCATACCACTTCAGCTGATACCGCTCTTTCATCATCCGCAGAGAGGCGAAGATGCAAAGCGCCATCCCCACCAGCAGCACAGAACTCAGAAAGAACAGGGAAGCAGAAGGCCCGCGGAAATACTCCAGGGCCTCGGCCGCATAGTGCAGGGTGTAAGCGGCCCAGGCCAGTTGCCAGGCCCGGAAATAACTTTGCCGGCTCTGCTCGTGAAGGTAGGTAAAAACCAGGCAGACGAGCAAAGCCACTGCCCCAGGAATCAGCACCAGACCGGTGGCGAAGCTATTCATGGACTCCTTGCACTCGCGCTCCGCAGTGGCCTCGGAACGCCGTTTGGCCCATGGTTTCATACTAGACAGACCAAAACAATAGGTCCGGCGCTGGGGGGAGCTAGCTCGGGTAACGCACGTGCTGGGCTTTAGGCTCTAGGCTCGTCTCGTGCGGGTTTCCCGGCCTTCGGGCCCCAAAGACATCCCGCTGCCGTCGGCGTTCGAGCTAAAACCTAGAGCCCAAAGCCTAGAGCCTAAAGCCTAGAGTCTCTCAAAGCCGAACCCCCAATTGCTATACTCCAGATTCATGCTCCGCGTTCGATTCGCGCCGTCGCCCACCGGTTTTCTGCACGTGGGCAGCGCCCGCACCTTTATCTTCAACTGGCTCTATGCCCGCCGCAACGGCGGCACTGTGGTGCTCCGCCTCGACGACACCGACGTGGAGCGCAACACCGAAGCCTCAGTCAATTCCATTTTTGAAGGCTTGCGCTGGCTCGATCTCGGTTGGGACGAGGAATACAAACAGTCCGAACGCCTTGGTTTGCAC
>JBIOFT010000313.1:0-2402 GCA_044447375.1 Terriglobales bacterium
ACGGATTGCTGCGTACGCGGCTTGAGCAAGCTGGTAGGCCGATCGGTGCTAATGACCTGCTTATTGCGGCTCAGGCGATTGCACTTGGTTATACCATCGTCACCGATAACGAAAAGGAATTTGCGCGCATCGAGGACCTTCCACGCGAGAATTGGCTGCGTTAGAGCTGAGGGAGTTTGACCGGCCCCGTCGATTTTCGAACTGCCGCAATCTTCTGCCCCAAATGGCTGATGCCAAATCCGAAACGCTCCAAGCCGGCGGGGAATGGAAGGCTGCCTGTGATCTCGAGGAACCATACGCTCTCGCGAAGATTGAAAAGCTTTGTAAGCGCCGGAGCAAAAATAGACCGTATTACGCCGCGTCCGCGGCGTGATGTGGCCTAGCAGGCTGCTGAAAAACTACTGCTAATCCACAGGGCAGGTGTGCTATCGAGAAGGCATGCGAGGCACGGATCATCAGCAGAGCCAGGTGTTCAGTTATCTGTCGCCGGAGACGCGGGTGCGGAAGGATCATCCACTGCGCGCCATCCGGACGATGGTGGACGAAGTGCTGCAGGCGCTGTCGCGGCAGTTCGACCGCATGTACGCCAGCGAGGGCCGGCCGTCGATCGCGCCGGAGAAGCTGCTGCGGGCGCAACTGTTGCAGATGCTGTACTCGATCCGCAGCGAACGGCTGTTGATGGAAGAGATTGACTACAGCATCCTGTTCCGCTGGTTCGTGGGACTGAACCTGGACGAAGAGGTGTGGGATGCAACCACGTTCACCAAGAACCGCGACCGGCTGCTGGAGGCAGAAGTCGCCAAGCTGTTTCTGGCCGAGGTGGTAGAGCAGGCGCGGGCGCGGGGACTGGCGTCGGATGAGCACTTCACGGTGGACGGCACGCTGCTGGAAGCGTGGGCGAGCGCGAAGAGTTTTCAGCCAAAGGACGGCAAGGATACAGCTTCGCCCGACGATCCCGGCAACCCGACAGTGAACTTCCGCGGCGAGAAGCGGTCGAACCGGACGCACGCATCGAAGACCGATCCGGATGCGCAGTTGGCGCGCAAGAGCGAGGGCAAGGAGGCGAGGTTGAGCTACAGCGGGAACCTGCTGGTGGAGAACCGGAACGGTCTGATCGTGAATGCGATGGTGTGGGAGGCCAACGGGACGGCCGAGCGCGACACGGCGCTGATCATGCTGGAGCAGGTTCTGGGCGACCAGCGGGTCACGGTGGGCGGGGACAAGGGGTTTGACACGGCGGACTTCGTCTCCGAGTGCCGCCACATGCAGGTGACGCCGCATGTGGCGCAGAACGACACTCGGCGCGGCGGCAGCGCCCTCGACGAGCGGACGACCCGGCACGAAGGCTACCGCGTCAGCCAAAGAAAGCGGAAGCGGATCGAGGAATGTTTCGGATGGGCTGAAGACGATTGCCCTGCTGCGCAAGGTCCGGCACCGCGGGATTTTCAAGGTGGATTGGGTGTTCACCTTTGCCTGCGCGGCCTACAACCTGGTGCGCCTGCGAAACCTGTCGGTTCAGCCGGTGTAGTCCAGGGCCGAAGTGTGTCTGCGGGCGGCAAAATTGGCTTCCACCAGCGGACATCAGCGAAACGAACTCTCTCTTACTCGCTCTGCGACAAACCTGGGACAGAGTTCACATCGAATCCGATGTTTTTCAGCAGCCTGCTAGTATTACTCTGGCGTTCTCACCATGCGGAAAAGTGCCGACGCGATGAAGAGCCTGCGGGAAGGGGTGTCGGCCCCAGAGCATTCCCCGGCGGCAATTCTGACCGAGCTAACCGTCGAGGGCACCTCCAGTTTCATGGAAGCGCAGCGAATTCTGCTCAACCTGGCGCAGCATGAGAACGAGATCGTCATGGGCGGCGTGAAGGAACGCGTCTCCGCTTCCGTTCCCGCCACTGCCACCACTGACCTCGTGCGGCGGACCATCGACACCTTCATCGACATGCACCGGGAGTTCCTCAAGATCACCAGCAAGCAGACCCTGGATTGGCTGGAGCAAGCCGGGAAGGGCAAGTACGGAGGTACGCACACGGTTGATCTTGCCCGCGAAGCCATGGGGGCCTTCGTCGATGCCCAGAAGAAGTTTCTCGATGTCATCGCGCACGAGACCACGCGGATGACCAGCGGCAAATCCGAGAAGGCCGCAAAGGTGGTCAAGAAAACCGAACTGGTAAAGCTTGCGCACGACGCCAGCAATGCTTTTATCGAGGTGCAGAAGAAGCTGCTCGACATTGCCGGCCAGCAGATGAACGTCAACCTGAAGGCGGCAACCCGGGCCCTAGAAGTGATCAAGCCGTTCCGGCTGCTGCCCATGGCCAATATTACCGGGGAGGGCGTAAAGAGGTTCGTCGATGCCGAAAAGGCAATGATCACCTCCATGATCAAGCCTCGCGCCACTG
>JBIOFT010000314.1:0-2364 GCA_044447375.1 Terriglobales bacterium
AGTAATCACCGCCTTGTACGGCGAATCGCAGCAGGTGCCGATCGACACCGTGATCAAGTTCCAGGACGGCAAGACCACGCGCATCCAGACCACGCTCCTGGTGCGGGAGTTGAACGTGGCATAAGGAGATCATTCGCCAGGGTGGAGCAGGCCTTCAGGCCTGCATTTATGCGGTGTTTTGAGTTGTGGGCTTCAGCCCCTGAGGTATCGATCGCGGCGATTGGAAAGAAAGTGGGTCCCTCAGCGGCTAAAGCCGAGCACCGTTGAGGCCGCGACTATGCAGGGCTGAAGCCCTGCTCCACCCAGGACGGTCGGAAATGTGAATCGAGGCTAGGCGAGGAACAGCATGGACTTCTTCCTGCAACTGGTGGTCAACGGCGTGGTGGTGGGCAGCGTTTACGCTCTGGTGGCCATGGGCTTTGTCATCATCTACAAATCCACCAGCGTCCTGAACTTCGCCCAGGGAGAATTTCTCCTGGTCGGCGCCTACATCAGCCTGGTGCTGCTGGCGCGCTACAAGATCCCCTTCTACGCCACCATCCTGATCACGCTGCTGTTTGCCGTGGTGCTGGGCTTGCTGATCGAGCGGCTGATCTTGAGGCCCATGATCGGCGAGCCGGTGATCTCGGTCATCATGGTGACGCTCGGGCTTTCCAGCATCCTGCGTGCGATTGTCCAGGGCATCTGGGGCACGGACACCCAGCCTTATCCCGAAATCTTTCCCTCGCAGCCGGTGATGCTCGGCCCCGTGCCAATTTCGCGCGCCTACCTGTGGAGCCTGGGATGCGTGGTCGTGTTGCTGATATTGTTCACGCTGTTCTTCAGGTACTCGCGCTACGGGATCGCCATGCGCGCCACCGCGTTCTCGCAGCAGGTCGCGCTTTCCATGGGAATTTCAGTGCGCTTGATGTTCGCGCTCGCTTGGGCGATCGCGGCCATGGTCTCGGCCGTGGGCGGCATCCTACTGGGCGCGGTGCGCACCGGCGTGGACCAATCCCTTGCCCTCATCGGTTTGAAAACCATTCCGGTGGCGATTCTGGGCGGACTGGACAGCATCCCCGGCGCCATCATCGGCGGGCTGCTGATCGGCGTTCTGGAGAACCTCGCCGGCGGCTACCTGGACACGATGTTCGGCGGCGGGGTGAAAGAAGTCGCGCCGTTTGTGATCCTGGTGGCGATCCTGATGATCAAGCCCTACGGGTTGTTCGGCAAGGTCCACATCGAAAGGGTGTGAGCGGCGATGGCGACGATCAGTTGCGGCGATTTCAAGACCTCCTACGCGAAGGACATGGCGATCTTCGACTCCGCCTTCGCGCGCTGGTGCCTCGCCCTTTTCTTGCTCGCGCTCTTGACCGTGCCGCTCTATGCCTCCAGCTACTGGATGGACGTGACCGCCCGCGTCGGCATCGCCATCATCGGCGCCGTCGGGCTCAACATCCTCACCGGCTTCACCGGACAGATCTCGCTGGGCAACGCCGCCTTCATGGCCGTCGGCGCGTACACCACGGCCTATCTTGGCGGGCACCTGCCGCAAATGCCGTTCATCGCCGTGATTTTGCTCTCCGGACTGGTTGCCGCCGTGGTGGGCATGATCTTTGGCGTTCCCTCGCTGCGACTGAAGGGACTCTACCTGGCGATGGCAACGCTCGCGGCGCACTTCATCATCGAGTTCGTCGCCGCTCACTGGAATAGTGTGACCGGCGGCGTCGCCGGTGTGAGCGTGGCGCCCGCGTCCTTCTTCAAGTACTCGCTCGATACCGACCGCCGGCTCTTCTACCTGATCTTCGGCCTGATGTTCTTCATGGTCTTTTTTGCCAAGAACCTGTTCCGCACCAAGGTGGGCAAGGCGTTCGTCGCCATCCGCGACCAGGACATTTCGGCGGAAGTGATGGGCGTAAACATCTTCAAGTACAAGCTGATGTCGTTCGGCATCAGCTCGTTCTACGTGGGCGTAGCGGGTTCGCTGCTCGCCTACCAGGCCAAGTACATCAGCCCGGAGAATTTTCCCATCACGCTCGCGATTGACTATCTCGGGATGATTATCATCGGCGGCTTGGGAAGCATCCTCGGCTCCATTCTCGGCGCGATCTTTATCACCTGTCTGCCGGAGTTGCTGCGGCTGGGCGCGTCGTCGCTGAGCGGCACGTTTCCCTCGCTGGTCGGACTGTTTGCTTCGCTGAAGCTGGGAGTGTTCGGGCTGGCAATCGTGCTGTTCCTGATCTTCGAGCCCGACGGCATGGCCGAACGCTGGCGGAAGATCAAAACGTATTGGCGGCTGTATCCGTTCTCGTACTGAGGTTGCTTTGAAGGGGCGCGGCTTCAGGGGTCCCCGGAACGCCCGATTTTGGCGTTCTGGGGCGGAGC
>JBIOFT010000315.1:0-2355 GCA_044447375.1 Terriglobales bacterium
CCCCCCCCCCCCGCCCCCCCGCATAAACCCCCCGGGGGCCCCGGCGCCCCCCCGGGTTAAAAACGCGGTGGTTCCCTTGCGCCCCCGTGTGTTTTAACGGCGGTGGAACGTGGCTAGGGGATAGAGATGAAGATCGGAGTGCTGGCGCTGCAGGGCGATTTCGACGCGCACCGCCGCCGGCTCGAAGAACTCGGCGCGCAAGTTGTCCTCGTGAAAAAACCAGAGCAACTGAATGACGTCGACGGTTTGGTGATCCCCGGCGGCGAGTCAGGCACGTTCCTCAAGCTGCTCGGTGAAGAGGGATTCGCAAAGCTGAAGGATTTCGTGCGCGCGAAGCCGACTTTTGGCACGTGCGCGGGATGCATCCTGCTGGCGACAGAAGTTGAGAATCCGAAGCAGGCCGGTCTGGGCGCGCTCGACATCACCGTGCGCCGTAATGCTTACGGCCGCCAGATCGACAGCTCCATCCGCGAAGGCCGATTTCTTAACGAGCCCATCGAAATGGTGTTCATCCGCGCTCCGAAGATCGAACGCGCAGGCGAGGGCGTGGAAGTAATCGCGACGGAAGGCAAAGATCCGGTGCTGGTGCGGCAGGGCAAGACGTTGGCGGCGACGTTTCATCCTGAATTGAGCGACGACCCTCGCATTCACCAATATTTTCTGGAACTGGTGGCGAATGGAGAGCATTCGGGGAGTGACTGACGGCGCCAGCGACTTGAAGATGGGGGAAGGGAGTGCCGAGGGGGCTCTCGGCAAGAAGGAATTAGTCGCTCAGGTGACGCCGAATCAAGGCGGCCAAGCCCACCAGGCCGCCTCCGAGTAGCGCGAGCAGACCGGGTTCCGGAATGACTGAGGATTGTACGACGTCAGGTGCTGCAAAAGAATTCGTTGCCAGAGTCAGGATTAGCAGAGCGACAGGGCCCAAGTTTCGCACGGGTGAAACTCCTTTCGCCCTATACAGTGGCAAGCTGTTTTCCAACCGGCCGACTTTCACAATCAATTCAAAGAGCGGTTTTCCGGGCCAATTCTGTCACTGAAATGTAACGTGACCTGCGTTTTCCAGAGTCTGGCCTCGCGCTATGTGCACTGCTTTGCACACTTTTGCCCCTGGACGGCCTGCTTCGGGCGCAGAGTGCGGGGTTCGGCCCGATCCGGTATGCTGGAAAACTCTGATCTCACACCTGCATGGAACCCGCTCCTGAAATAGAAGTTAGCCCGGTGTCGTTTGCGTCGCATGCGCGCCTGCTGGGCGGGAACCGGAATTTTCGCCGCTTATGGAGCGCGCAAGTCGTCAGCGAGATCGGCGATTGGTTTTACACGCTGGCGATCTACAACCTGCTGCTGCAACTCACCGGACGCGCTGGATCGGTAGCGCTGGCGCTGGTGCTGCAAGTTCTACCGCAGACTCTCATCGGGCCAACGGCAGGAGTGGTTAACGATCGGCTGCGGCGCAAGCGCGTCATGATCGCGTCGGACATCGGACGGACGTTGATCGTGCTCTGTATGCTGCTGATTCGTTCGAAAGAGATGGTGTGGCTGGTCTATCCGCTGCTGGTGGCGGAAACGCTGCTGGCCGCATTTTTTGAACCGGCGCGCAATGCCGTGATCCCAAACATTGTGGAGCGGGAAGACGTGGTGGTGGCGAACACGCTCGCCTCGACCACGTGGTCAGTGAATCTTATGGTAGGCGCGACCGTGGGAGGCGTGGTCGCGGCGCTGCTGGGTCGCGATGCCGTCTTCCTGCTGAATGCGCTGTCGTTTGCGGTTTCAGCCGCGTTGATTTGGCGGATGCGCTTCTCCGAGCCACATGCCGAAGGCGGTCATCCGTTCCGGGCGCGAGAGTTGGTGGATTTTTCGCCGATCATGGCGGGCATCCGCTACGTGCGGGAGCATGCTCGTTTGCGCGCGACGATTTTTGTGAAATTCGGCAACCTGATCATCGGACCGGGCTGGGTGCTGTTCACGGTGATGGGACAAAATGAATTCGCCGTCCGCTGGCGCGGCATGGCGCCTGAGCGCGGCGCGTTTCTCGGGATGAGTCTGCTGCTCGGCGCCCGCGGACTGGGCGCGCTGCTCGGGCCGCTCCTGTCCGCTCGTTGGGCGGGGCACTGGAAACATCGATTGGAAGTCGCGATCTTCTGGGGATATCTGGCAACCGCCGCCGGCTATGCGCTGCTGGGTGTGTCGGGTCATCTCTGGCAGGCGTGCTTGTGCGTGATGCTGGCGCACTTTGGCAGTTCGATGGTGTGGGTGTTTTCGACCACGCTGTTGCAGATGCAAAGCGACGACAAGTTTCGCGGCCGCGTGTTCTCCGCCGACCTCGGCCTCTGCATGTTCACAATTGCCGCTGGAGCG
>JBIOFT010000316.1:0-2354 GCA_044447375.1 Terriglobales bacterium
GCGACCTTCCCGTCTATGCCGCGTATTCTCTGCTGCGCATCGCGCTGGCCTACGTGCTCAGCCTGCTCTTCGCGGTCAGCTACGGATACATCGCCGCCTACCGCCCGCGCGCCGAACGCTTCATGATTCCGTTGCTCGACGTTCTGCAATCCATTCCGGTATTGAGCTTTCTTCCGGGCGTGATGCTGGCCATGGCCGCGCTTTTTCCGGGGCGTCAACTGGGCGTCGAGATGGGCGCGGTCCTGCTCATTTTTACCGGACAAGTCTGGAACATGGCCTTCAGCTTTTATGCGTCGTTGAAAAGCATTCCGCGCGAGATGCGGGAAGCGGCGACGATCTACCGTTTCAACTGGTGGCAGCGCTTCCTTCAGATCGAACTGCCCTTCGCCACCATCGGCCTGGTCTGGAATTCCATGATGTCGGTCGCCGGGGCTTGGTTCTTCCTGATGGCCTGCGAGCAGTTTGGCGACTTCCGCCTGCCCGGCCTCGGCTCTTATCTCCAAGCCGCCGCCGACAACGGCGACACGCGCTCCATTGTCTTGGGCATTCTCACCATGGTGGCCGTGATTGTGCTGATCGACCAGTTGGTATGGCGTCCGGTGATCGCCTGGGCGGAAAAATTCAAAATGGAGCAAGTCGAGAGCGCGAGCTCCCCAACTTCCTGGGTACTCGATTTTCTCCGGCGTTCCCGTGGCATCGCGCTCTTCCGTAAGCGGGCAGTTCGTCCGCTCCGCGAACAGATGATTCACTACTTTGGCCGCCAGCCTGAGGTGCGCGCCGAATCAGTAGGTGACAGCGTCGCGGTTTTGTTGCTCTGGCGAGTGCTGGGCATCGCGGTTCTCGGTGCGATCGGCTACGCCGTGGTGCGCGTGGTCATGATCTTGACCGGCCTGCAGGGCTCCGAATTCCACCAAATCGGCATAGGCCTCGCTGCTACCTTCCTGCGCGTGAATCTCACGCTTGTGCTCGGCGCTCTCTGGACGATCCCGGCCGGTGTTGCCATCGGATTCAACCCGCGCCTGGCGCGCATCGCGCAGCCGCTGGCGCAGATTGCCGCTTCGGTTCCGGCCACGGCGTTGTTTCCGGTTGTGCTGTTGGTCCTGATTCGCCTCGGCGGAGGTCTGGGATTGGGCTCGATCGTTCTGCTGCTGCTCGGCACGCAGTGGTACATTCTGTTCAACGTGATCGCTGGCGCCATCGCCATTCCCACCGACTTGAAAGAAGCCGCCAGCGTTTTCGGCATCCGCGGCTGGGAGCGTTGGCGCAAGCTGATCTTGCCCGGAATCTTTCCTTTTCTCGTTACCGGTATGGTCACGGCCTCCGGCGGCGCCTGGAACGCCAGCATTGTTGCCGAATATTTCCACTTCAAAGGCCAGACCTATTCGACCGTAGGCATCGGCGCCATGATTTCCGCGGCTACCGATTCTAAGAATTTCGATCTCCTTCTCGCTGGCACCATCGCCTTGGCCGCCGTGGTCGTCACCACCAACCGCTTGCTCTGGCGGCGTCTCTATCGTCTCGCCGAAACGCGCTTCAAACTCGAAGCGTAACTCCAGTCCTCGGTTCTCAGTTCTCAGTCAACCCCGCTTTTCTCAGAACTGAGAACTGGGAACCGAGAACTGGTTTCCACCGTCCAACAACTTTCGTTACTGCCCTTCCGGGGGTTACTTAGGGAATACTCATTCACGAACCTTTAACCATCTCTTCATGAAGGTGCAAAGAAGGCAAGGCAACAATCGGCTATGCCTAAATTGCCAATCGCGGGTGACGAGGAGCGAGGTGTACTGACCGAGCCGCCGCTTCTGGCTGGGCTCCCAGGATTCGCCGGAAAATTCATTCCCATGGAACAGGCGCGCGAACTGTATCAGCGCGTGCGCTCGGCGCCGCAGGGCTTCCGGCTGGAAGCGTTGCTGGCGGAAATGAAGGTGAAGCTCGACGTCCAGCCCGCTGACCTGGAACGCATCCCGACCAAAGGCCCTTTGGTCGCCGTGGCCAACCATCCTTTTGGGGTGCTCGACGGTGCGGCTCTGGCTGTGCTCCTGTTGCGCGCGCGTCCCGACGTCAAGATACTGACCAACTCGCTGCTTGAGGGCATCCCCGAACTCCACGACCATTGCATCTTTGTGGACCCCTTTCACACTCCGTCTTCGGCGGATAAGAATGTGAAACCCCTGAAGCAGGCGCTGGGATGGCTGCGCCAGGGCGGCGCTCTTGCCGTGTTTCCCGCCGGC
Source organism: Terriglobales bacterium (assembly GCA_044447375.1). Classification (GTDB taxonomy): domain Bacteria; phylum Acidobacteriota; class Terriglobia; order Terriglobales; family Acidobacteriaceae; genus JAHFUA01. Next base: position 2,232 of record JBIOFT010000316.1, read on the forward strand.
GAAGTCTCGCAGTGGAATGTCCGCGAGGCGCAGGTCACCGATCCCGCCTGGAACACCGTGGCCGCCCGCCTGGTGCGCAAGACCGGAGCCAGCGCGCTCCCCGTTTATTTCTGCGGCCGCAAC
>JBIOFT010000317.1:0-2350 GCA_044447375.1 Terriglobales bacterium
CTCAAACTACGCGCCCGAGTACGAGGACTGCCGAGCCCTGGCGGAAAAGCATCGCGTGCCACTGAAGAAAGTCATGGAGGAGGCGTTGCGAAAGTATGGGGCTGGCTCCTAGCCACTGGCTTCTGGCAATCCCTTTGCGCCGGACTGGTTGCCAGAAGCTAGAAGCCAGGTAGCTAGTAGCTGAAGTTAGCCACCGAAATCATGAGCAAGAAGTTCTACATCACGACCCCGATCTACTACGTCAACGCGCGCCCGCACATCGGGCACGCTTACACCACGATTGCGTGCGACGCGATTGCCCGCCGGCATCGCCTGCTGGGCGACGACACATGGTTTCTCACGGGCACCGACGAGCATGGCCAAAAGATCGAGCGTGCGGCGCAGGCGGCGGGCAAGACGCCACAGCAGTTCGCCGATGAAGTTTCCAGCGCCTTCCGGACATCCTGGGACCGTCTCGGACTTTCCTATGACGATTTCATCCGCACCACGTCCAGCCGGCACCAACAGGGTGTGCAGGCGCTGTGGCGGAAAATCCGCGACAACGGCTACATCTACAAGGGCACCTACACCGGTCAGTATTGCGTCTTTGATGAACTCTACGTCGACGCGGAACCGGGCGCTCCCTGCCCGGACTGCGGGCGGCCGACCGAGACCGTCCACGAAGAAAACTACTACTTCAAGCTCTCGGCGTTCCAAGACAAATTGATTCGCCTCTACACCGAGCAGCCGGATTTTATCCGCCCGGAGACGCGCCGCAACGAAGTGCTCTCCTTCGCGCGCAGCGGTCTGCGCGATCTCTCGATCAGTCGCTCGACGTTCTCCTGGGGCATTCCGGTGCCGGACGATCCCAAGCACGTGACCTACGTCTGGCTGGATGCGCTCGCCAACTACATCACGGCGCTCGGCTACGGATCCGGGGACACGAGCAAGTTCGACAGATACTGGCCCGCCGACGTGCACATGATCGGCAAGGAGATCGTCCGCTTCCACTGCGTCTATTGGCCGGCGTTCCTGATGGCCGCGGGACTGCCCTTGCCCAAGAGCATCACCGCGCACGGCTGGCTGCTGTTCGAAGAAAACAAAATGTCGAAGTCGCGCGGCAATATCGTGCGCGCCGAGACCATCACGGACGTGCTCGGGACGGACGCGCTGCGCTATTACCTGCTCCGCGAGGTTGTCTTCGGCCAGGACGGATCGTTCAGCTTTGATGCGTTGGTGCAGCGCTATAACGCCGATCTGGCCAACGGCCTCGGCAACCTGGCCAGCCGCACCCTCACCATGATTACGCGCTATTGCCGAGGCGAAATCCCGTCTCCGGCAGCGGCGCAGACTCCGGCGGATAACGCCATCGCAGAGACCGCCAGGAAAGCCATTGCCGACTGCCACAATCTGTTCGACCAGTACCAGTTTTCCAAAGCGCTGGAATCCGCCTGGGGATTGGTGGCGGCGGTGGACAAATACATCGTCGAGAACGAGCCGTGGGCGCTGGGCGCAAAACACGATGAAGACAGCCGAGCGCGGCTGGCAACCGTGCTCTACACCAGCGCGGAGGCGTTGCGCATTGTGACTGCGACCGCGCATCCCGTCATGCCCGAGGCCACCGCGAAGATCTGGGCACAGCTGGGCCTGGGGGATATCAAGAAGTTCGATCTCTCGCAACTGCAATGGGGACAGCTGCGCCCAGGAACGAAGCTGGGCGAAGTGCAGGCGGTGTTTCCGCGCGCCGACAAATCGGCGGTTGAGAGGATGCAGAAGATGGAAGAAGAGAAAGAGGGTCCTGCAAAAGATAGTTCGGTTCCCGCGGCTGCTATTTCTGTTGCGGCGGGAACTCAGCCAGCCATCGTGCCGCCGCCGTCTACCGCCGTGGCCAGGCCAGCCGCCACCATCCCGGATGGCAAGATCAGCATCGACGACTTCGCGAAAGTCGAACTGCGGGTGGCCCAGGTGAAGACAGCCGAGCGCGTGAAAGGCGCCGACAAACTGCTGCGGTTGGAAGTGGACTTGGGAACGGAGGTCCGGCAACTGGTGGCCGGGATCGCCGAGGCCTACACTCCGGAGTCGCTCATCGGGCGCAAGGTGGTAGTCGTGACCAATCTCGCGCCCCGCAAATTGCGCGGGCTGGAGTCAAACGGCATGATCGTCGCCGCCTCGCCGGAGGGTGGCAAGCCGGTGCTGGCGGGCTTTCTGGAAGACGTGCCGGTGGGGACGAGATTGAAGTAAGGGCCAATGTCATACCTGTCATCCTGAGCGAAGAGAAGGACCTATGCATTCCGAGGCGCCGACAGAAATACATAGGTCCTTCTCTTCGCTCAGGATGACAGAGTGAAACTCACTACCCGCACACTCCGAA
>JBIOFT010000318.1:0-2349 GCA_044447375.1 Terriglobales bacterium
GGCAGGCTCGCCATCATTTCCCGAAACACTGCCGGGTCGGTTGGCTGATAAGGGGAATGAAATAATCCCAGCAGACGCGCCCGCCATCCCACCGTGCCGCTGGTCGTGTTGACGCGATGTTCCCAGTCGTACTCCATGTCGCCATAGCGTTGCCGCCGGCGCGCGGGCGTCGACTCGCGCACAAAGCTCCACAGATTCCGCACCAGCAGCAAAGTCGCGCCCGCAGCGCCCTTCTCTCGCGCCTGCTCGCGCCACCAGTTGCCTAACGCTGTCCAGAATTGTTGGGGAGAACCTGAGGACACGCCTGCATGCTAACAAAAAGGAGAACCCGCTGTTAGCTGTTAGCCCTTGGCCCTTGGCCTTTAGCCAAAAGCTAAAAGCGCCTACTTCGAATCGGGATTGGGCGGTGCGCAATCCGGCGGAGTTCCCCTGGGTGGGGCTCTTAGTGGAACTTTGGCGGCCCCGGTTTGTATCCGGGCGGCAACCCTTTCACTACGAACGGAAAATCCTCCGGGTTGCGCAACTCGATGTGGCCATCCACCAGCAGCCTGTATGGTTTCCCGTCGGGGTCCACCGGTACCCCGAGCAGCATGCCCGCGCCGATCAGTACGTTGAAGCTCGACGGCAGCCTCCCCGTCTGTTCTTCGTATGCAGCGACCAGCTTCTCAAGTTCCGTGATGTCCTCATCCACCTTCAAGGCACGCAGGTGCGCGACCGCGTTTTTCCGGATCAGATCTTCCTGCGTGGTGGCATAGGTAGTCTGCCACAGCATGCGCGCCGTCTGGATCTCGCCCGCATGCTGCGCCATCTCGGCTGCCAGTACGCGCAGGACCGGATGTGCCTTTGGTACTTTGGTGCCACGCTCGAATGCCTCTGCGGCCCGAGGGTAGTCCTTCAGATCCAAGTAGTAAATGAATCCAAGGTCGTAATACAGCCGCCAGTTGTCGGGATTATGCCGGATGCCGTATTCGACCAGAGCAACCGCCTTATCGGGTTGCCCCGCACCCTCCGACGGTTTGGGTGAAAGGAAGTTCGCTCCGAACTCGTAGGCCACGATCAGTTTGGGGTCGAGCGCCGTGGTGATCTCCAGCAGCGGGGCCAGCAGTTGGTAGTCTGAGGTTCTGGTCACATGACGGCTGCCAAAATACTGCACGGCGCGCGTCCAGTAGATGTCGGCCAGCAACCCGTCATAGCCCAGGCTCAGGCGTTTGACCCACTTCGGCGAGTTGAAATAGAGGACGTCTTCCAGCGTAGCGTGAGTCCGTATCTCGTCGAGGCGCCGCAAAAGCAGGACGGAACTAGCCAACGAAAGCAGCAGCAGGATGCTCGCCATGACCGTGACTCTGCGCGAGGCTCTCATTTCAGGTTCCTGCGCTCGAAGATCAGCACCGCGCCGCAGATCGCCATCGCCGAATACGCCAGCGCATAGGCCGTGTTGTAGGCGATCAGATGCGCGGAGATAGGTTGCTCGTGCGCGACCTGCCCGATCACGTTCAACGCCGAGAAGTTCGGCACCAGGTATGCGGCGCCTGTCGCCAGCAACCGCGTAAGCCCATGCGACATCCCAGCGAACCCGCGCAGATCCTCGGCGAAGCTGCCGATCACAAACAGGGAGAAGGCAAACACGGCCGACAGCAGCGGGGACGAAAACGACGAGAACAGCAGCGCCAGCGAGCACAGAATCACAAATTGCAGCACGATGAAGAACAGCGCGACCAGTATCCAGGCATCGGCGGACTGGAACCGGTGCGGCACCGAGACATAGAGCAGGGCCGCAAACACGCCAATGGCCATGAAAAACGTGTTCACAAACAGCGTCCCGCCGAGCCCCAGGAACTTGCCGACTACGAACTCCCATCGGCGCACCGGACGCGACAGCACGGTGTAGAGCGTGCGCTTCTCCATCTCCTTCGACACCAGGCCAATACCGATGAATATCGCGATCACCACTCCAAACAGCGAAACCGCCGTCAGCCCCAGGTTCACCACGACCAACCGCTCGATGTTGATCGAGATCTGTCCCACCAGGACCGCGGCTCCAGAGAGCAGCAGGGCGAAGGCGATCAGGTTGTAAAGAACGCGGTCGCGGACCGCTTCGCGGAATGTGTTAGCCGCGATGTGCACCACTCGACTCATCTCGCCACCCCCGCCGTTTGGACCGCCGAATTCACTTTCTGCAGGAAATACTCCTCCAGCGAGAAGAGCACGGGCGTCAGCGAGATCAGCCGCAGCCGCTCCCTGCTCAGGATTTCCAGTGCCGCCTCCTGCTGCGCCTCTGGCACCACCGCCCGCATCGTCGCCCCGCTCCTGTGGCACTCCACTCCCAGTGCGCTGAACCCAGCCGGAACC
>JBIOFT010000319.1:0-2340 GCA_044447375.1 Terriglobales bacterium
AACCAACTACGTCTGCTCATGCTTGAGGAGTTGCAGCGCCGCAACTTCGCCGCCACAACCATCCGCACCTACCTGCATGGTGTTGCCCACTTCAGCCGGTACTTTCGGCGTCCGCCCGATCAGCTTGGCCCGGAGGACATTCGCAAGTATCAGGCGATGCTGTTCACCAAGCTGAAGTTGAGTCCGAACACCGTGACTCTGCGGTTGGCTTCTCTGCGGTTCTTCTATATCCACGTCTTGAAGCGCAACTGGAGCATCGCCGAGACGCCCTATCCGAAGAAGGTGCGGCACCTTCCCGGGGTACTCAGTCAGGAAGAAGTCGCGCGGCTGATTGAGGCTGCGGACTCCCCCTTCCATCGCATCCTATTGATGACTCTCTATGCCACCGGCGCACGCCGCGCGGAAGCGGCCCACCTGAAGGTCGGCGACATCGATAGCCAGCGGATGGTGGTTCATATCCGGGAGGGCAAGGGCGGTAAGGACCGCGATGTCATGCTCAGCCCGAAGCTGCTCGAAGAGCTGCGTATCTATTGGCGCGGCCTCCGGCGCAAGCCGAAGGAGTGGTTATTTCCCGGCAACAGCTGGCACACATCCAGCCGCCCGGTGACCACCAAGGTCCTATGGTCTGCCTGCCAGATCGCCGCCGAACGCGCCGGCCTCGATAACAGGCGCATCCATCCCCACACTTTGCGCCATTGTTTCGCCACACACCTTCTCGAAGCCGGCGCCGACCTGCGCACCATTCAGATCCTGCTTGGTCATCGAGACCTTGAGGTCACTACCGTCTACCTGCATCTGTCCCAACGGCATCTCAGCGCGACCGCCAGCCCGCTCGATGCTCTCACCCTTTCTTCCCAAGGAGGACGCAAGCACAGTTGAAGAACCGGCCTCTCCTGGAGATGGCCGACATTGTTCGCTGTGCTGGACAGGCGTTCGTGGAACACAGCCGCAGGTGGATCAACTGGCAACACCAGAAGGTGCTGCTGGCCATCGCGCGCTGCCGCACCGCCGCGCTGGGTGGGCATCGCGATCGCTGCGCCGGCTGCGGACATACGACCAAGGTCTCGTACAACTCGTGCAGAAACAGACATTGCCCAAGGTGCCAGGGCAACGCGCGCCGGCGCTGGCTCCAGGCGCGCGAGCGGGAACTGCTGCCCACCCGATACGTCCATGCCGTCTTCACTCTGCCGCGGGAACTGGCCCCGCTCGCATTGCAGAACAAGCGGCTCATCTATAACCTGCTCTTTCACTCGAGCGCTGAGACCCTGCTTGAGATCGCCCGCGATCCCCGCCATCTTGGAGCAGAGATCGGCTTCTTCAGCGTGCTGCATAGCTGGAATCAGCGCTTGCAGTTTCATCCGCATGTCCACTGCGTACTTGCCGCCGGCGGCCTCGCTCCGGACCACTCCAGCTGGATCTCCGCCCGGCGTTCCTTCTTTCTGCCCATCGGCGTGCTCAGCCGCGTCTTCCGCGGCAAGTTCGTCGCCGGACTCCGCAACGCATTCCATCGAGGTGAGCTTCAGTTCCACGGCAACCTGACGCACCTGGCGCAGCCACGCGCCTTCGCTGCCTGGTTGCGGTTGCTGTTCCGGCACGACTGGGTCGTCTATTCCAAGCCGCCTTTCGGCGGCCCGCAACATGTACTGCGCTATCTCGGCGCCTACACCCACCGCGTCGCCATCTCCAACAGCAGGCTGGTCGCTCTCTCCGACGGCAACGTCACTTTCCGCTGGCGCGACTCAGCCCACGGCAACAAGAAGCGGCTCATGACTCTGACGGTCGATGAGTTCCTGCGCCGCTTCCTGCTCCACCTGCTGCCGCCGGCATTTGTGCGCATTCGCAACTTCGGCTTCCTCGCCAACCGCAACCGCGCTCTGCTCCTGCCGCTGTGCCTGCGACTGCTCGGCGGAGCACCGGAATACTCAGCCACGCCGGCATCAACGTCCAGCGATCAGAACCACTCCCTCTGGAACTGCCCGGCCTGCGGCGGAACCATGCGCGTCATCGAACGGCTCACCGCCGCCCAACTCCTGCTTCGCTCTCCCCCGCAACCAGACCGGTGCGCAGCATGAAGCTCTGTCCACATCCTCGGTCTTCACCCGTGCCTCGGCGCGCACGCAGATTCCTTGTCTCAACCGGCCAAAACCTCTCGGATGCCGGTCCCTCCAGCCTCCAGATCAGCCCTCGGCGAGCCGCTGCGCCGCTCCATCCGGCCTTCACGCAAACCCATCCCACCCGACTCCGCCTGTTCCTGATCCCTCTGCACCCCCGCAGACCGATGCAAAGTACATAGCCTTCCATGGGGGCGGCTTCCTTCAAGTCGCTGTATCTGAAGCGCCC
>JBIOFT010000320.1:0-2312 GCA_044447375.1 Terriglobales bacterium
GGCATGCCTCTTGGCCGCAAGCATCTCCGTCGAAGCCGTGACGCCCCCACTTTGTGGGATGGGCCTTCAAAGAACTACCTCTATTCTGCGGAGGAAGTGACGGGAAGTCAAATGTCGATGGATGTGGTTGCCGGTCACCGGCGCTTAGCTGTCAGTTCTCAGAAAACGCATTCTGCTCTGCTTTAGAACCTGAGTCTGCCGCAACCAACATCGGGCTAGAATCGCATAGGAGAACACATTCCTCAATCGGAAGGCTCCGCCATGACCGACATCGCTCGCCTGTTTCAAGCATTTCTTGCTCCCGCCATCTTTGTTTCCGCCACCGCCCTGCTGATCCTCTCGATCAACGTGCGGCTCATGGGTATCGTCCGCCGATTGCGGCAGTATGTACACGCGAAACATGACGCCGCCAAGAATGACCGTGTGCAGGAAGCCGAGGCCTACACGGCGCAGATCGGCGCGATCGAGCAGCGTGCGGAGATGATCCGGCGCTGCTTCCTTCTGGTTCTTATTGCTCTTGCCGGGACGATCACATCCTGTCTGCTGCTGGGGTTCGGCCTTTACTGGAAGGACGCCGCGGTGGCGGCCGTTGTCGTTTTTGTTCTCGCCATGATCTGCTTGCTGGCGGGAACCTTCTACTACATCCGCGAAGTTACGGTGGCGCTGAGTTCGGTGCGCAACGAAGCGCGCGATTCGCGGTTCATGGACCTCGGCGGTCCGCCCGAGATTCGGGGCCGCGATCCGCTCTGAAAATCTGGCCATCGGGTCATCGGGTGATCTGGGTCTTTTGTTTCTAGATGACCCGATCTCTTTGATTTGTCAACAAATTGTCAAATTCATGTCACTTTCTCTCCCGAAACACGCCATTAACCCGATATCAGGCTAGAGTTTAGGGGTATGATTCATGCCAATTGCGGCTTGGGGGCGGTGGTGAATAAGAACATATCTTCAGCAATAGCGGCGGCGACGATGGAAGCGGTTCCAGCCAGTTCGGAGCGGATCCTGGTGATCGAGGATGATCGCGCCGTCCAAAAAGCTCTCAAACGATTGTTTGAAGGCGAAGGCTTCGCGGTGGATATCGCGGGGAACGGCGCGGCGGGTCTGGAGATGTTTCGAGCAGCAGCGCCGGCCGTGCTGGTGCTTGACTTGAGCCTTCCGGGGACGCCGGGCCAGGACGTGTGCCGGGAAATCAGCCAGGCAGCGCCTTCGCTGCCGATCATCATTCTCAGCGCGCGAACGGAAGTGATGGACAAGGTGCTGCTGCTGGAGTTGGGCGCGCATGACTACGTGACGAAGCCCTTCAGTCCGCGAGAACTTCTGGCGCGAGTGCGGACGGCGATGCGGCGCTCGACGCGAACTCCGCTGACCGAAACTTTCAAGTTTGGCGACGTGAAAGTCGATTTCACGAAGATGGAACTGAGGCGCGAAGGGAATCTGGTGCAATTGACGTCGCAGGAGTTCAAGGTGCTGAAGTTCATGATCCAGAATGCGGAACGCGTGCTATCGCGGGAGGAGTTGCTGAACTTCGTTTGGGGATATCGGAATTATCCGAGCACGCGAACGGTGGATAATCACATCCTGCGGCTGCGGCAGAAGCTGGAGAAGGATCCCGCGAACCCGCTGCACTTCCGCACGGTGCACAGTTCGGGTTACAAGTTTGTGCCGTAGCGGAACGAGGTCAGAGGTAAAAGGTCAGATTGCTGAGGCAAAGGTCACAACGGTTTTTACCTCTGCAATCTGACCTCTCACCTCTGACCTTTTATAACCTAAATATCCTGTAACACCTTCGAGGTTTGACCATGGGCGGAATCCGGCTGCGGACCAAGTTCCTGCTTTCCATGGTGGCGGTATCGGCGGCATTAACCTTCACGACTCTGCTGGTGGTGCGGCGCACGGTGCAGCAGGAAGTGCGGCTCGGAATCCAGCGCGATCTCGAGAATTCCGTTTCCGCCTTCCATAACTTCCAGAAGCAGAGAGAGGTGACGCTCGAGCGCTCGGCGGCGCTGCTGGCCGACCTGCCGAATGTCCGGGCGCTGATGACTACGCACGACCCGGCCACCATCCAGGACGCGTCTCGGGATTTGTGGCACCTGGCGGGCAGCGACTTGCTGCTGCTGGCCGACTCTTCCGGCAAGGTGATGGCGCTGCAGGCCACTCCGCAGGAGATCACGGTTCGCCAAGGGCAGGACTTCCTTCCGCGCGTGGTCTTGCGCGACGAGACTCGACACTGGTGGTACGTCGAAGGGCACCTCTACGAAGTTTTCCTCCTGGATATTTATTTTGGTCCAGCCAGCGGGCGTCAGGTGCTCGGA
>JBIOFT010000321.1:0-2304 GCA_044447375.1 Terriglobales bacterium
CGCAGCCGGCGGCGCTCCCAAGACCGTCATCGTCCTGTTCGATACCTCGCTTTCCATGCAATGGGAGAAGCTGGAGCGCAGCTACCAGGCTTTAGAAACTCTGCTGCGGACTCTCCGCCCAACCGACCACTTCAGCCTCGTACTCTTCAATACTGAGACCCACGCGTTGCCGCTCAGTTCAGCAGAGGGCGGCAACATTCAGCACGCCATGGAATTCGTCCGCGCTAGCCGTCTGCGCGGAGGCACCGATCTTCAACGCGCCCTGCAGAGCGGACTGCAACAGGCTGCCGCTCCAAGAGCGGCCAACCCTTACCTGGTGATTCTGAGCGACGGCGGCGCCACTCGCGGTCCCATCACCAACGGCAAACTCGCGGCATGGTACGCGTCCGCGTGGAAGCAGCTTCCAGAAACCCAGCGCCCGCGCACTTACATCCTCGCCGTCGGCGATGATGCCAACCTGCCGCTGTTCCGCATGCTTGCCCGCCAGGACGGGCTCCTGGAACACGTGCTATCGACCGAGCCGATGGAGTTCAAGCTGAACTCGTTCCTCTCCAAGATCGGCCGCAGCCCCATCGGCCGGCTCGAGCTTGCGGTCGCGCCGGAGAGCGCTGTGGATACCGTCTACCCGCTGCAGGCCGCAACCTTCTCCGGATCGCTGGCTGCGTGGGTCGGCCGTTACCAGAAGCCGCAGGAGAACGTGAGCTTCAAAGTCCACGCTGTGCGCGATGGAGCTCCCGTGGAGATGACGGGCAAAGTCAGCTTCCCGCGCGAGTCTTTCGATCATCCGCAACTGCCTCGCCTCTGGGCGCGCGCTCGCGTCGACGCCCTGCTCGATAAGATCGAGCGTGAAGGCGAAGATCAGGCCACCATCGACGAAATCATCCGCCTCGCCCGCCAGTACAAGTTCGTGACCCCCTACACATCGTTCCTGGCGGTCCCGCGTGCGCTGCTGCGGCCTCGCGTCATCCGGCCGGGCGATCCCGTGCTGCGCGTCAAGACGGACGAATCGATCGTCTCGGTGGTTGGGCTGTTCCCGTTCGGCCTGGTTCAGCCGCTTCGCTATCTCTCATCCGAAGACATCTGGCAGACTCGCTTCCTTGCCCCCACCGACATGCAGGATGGAACCTACACGGTGCGCCTCATCCTGCGCGATCGGCTGGGACAGACCTATCGCGAGTCGAAGACGTTCGTGATCGCCAGCAAGCCGCCCGTCGTCAAGGTGAAACTTGATGGCAAACGCTTCCAACGCGGCCAAGCCATTGCCCTGAAAGTCCAGGCTTCGCAGAGCACGCGCACGCTGGTGGCGAGGCTGGAAGGTGCGGCCCCGGTTGAACTCAGGTGGAATCCGGGGGCAGCCGCGAATACCGGCGAGTTACTCATCCCCGAGCAGACGATCCCCGGTTCCTACAAGCTGACGGTTACCGCCGAGGACATCGCCCACAACATCGGTACCGAGGAGGTGCAGATTGAAGTGCTTCCTTGATTCATTCCACCGGCGCACTCGCCTGCTTGCGCTTGCTGTGTTGGTGCTGGCGATCGGCTGGACGATCTCCGCGCCCGGCGAACTGCCGTCCTGGATTCGCAACCTCGAAGCCTCGAGCGCGCTGGAGGGGGTCTTCTTCCGCATGATGTCGCTGCCCGGAGGCGCCGTGCTCTTTCGCCGGCCTCCGCGCGAAACCCGGCCCGCGCTGGCTGGCCTCATCAAGAGTCAGCCTCGCAACGCCGATCTGTACTCTCTGCGCGCCTTGGAAGACGAACAGCAACTCGACTTCAGCGCCGCCGAATCCGACTGGAAATCCTACGTTGATCGTGCTTCCGACAAGACCGGCGCCCAGCTTGCCCTGGCCGATTTCTACCACCGCCGCCTGCGGCCCGCGGACGAAATCAAGACCCTATCGTTGGTTGCAAACGCTGCGCCCATGGCAGCAGAAAAACTCACGCCACCCGCACAACAGCGTTCTTGGCCGGCGTTTGAGCGCATCTTCGGCGTGATTCGGGCGCAGGGATTGCCGAAAGATGTTTCGATCGCCCAGTACCGGGCCTGGATCGCGCGCTATCCGCAGGAGCCATCGCTCTATGCGCGGTTCCTGCAATATCTCGTGGTGCAGAAGGAATACGCCGCCGCCGGACAACTCGTCGCCGACTACCGAAAGCAGTTTCCCAACGACCAGATCTTTCCGGTGAAGGCGAAAGCGATGGTCGAGTACCGCCACGGCTCTGTCCGCGAAGGACTGGCGGTGTACGAGCAAAGCTTCCAGCCGCTGTGGGATCCGGAACTGGTCAAGAGTTATTTCGATCTGCTGC
>JBIOFT010000322.1:0-2278 GCA_044447375.1 Terriglobales bacterium
CATAGAGACCGGTGGGCACAAAACTCGAAAAGCCAACAGCCCGAAGTCGAAGGCCTACCAAGTGGGGACCGCATCCTGGTATGGAGAGCAGTTCCAGGGCAAACAGACAGCCAGTGGAGAACCCTTCGATATGCGCGATTTTACGGCCGCCCACCCCAGCTTACCGCTGGGCACGTTCGTCAAGGTTACCAACCTGAAGAACGGCAAGGCGGTGGTGGTTCGTATCAATGACCGGGGTCCCGTGGTGGAGGGCCGGATCATTGACGTTTCGTACAACGCCGCGCGCGCTCTGGGCTTCAACCAGCGCGGTCTGCAGACGGTCCGCTTGGACCTCTACCACCGCCCCACCGACGTGGCTATGTTGCAGCCCGTAGCCAACTTTAATTAAACGCGATAGACTCGGCAACGACAGTTGAGAGTATGGACCCGCGCCAGCGTCTCATCGTTGCCTTGGATGTATCTACGGCCGCAGCCGCCCGGAAGATCGTGGCGGCTGTTGGCGACTCTGCCCATGCCTACAAGGTCGGCATGCAGCTCTACACTGCCGAAGGTCCTTCCATCGTCCGCGAACTGGTCGGTTCCGGCCGCCGCGTCTTTCTCGACCTGAAGTATCACGACATCCCGAACACGGTTGAAGCCGCCGTCCGCGAAGCGGCTCAACTGGGCGTGAGCATGCTGACCGTGCACGCCTCCGGCGGCGGCAAGATGTTGCGAGCTGCCGTCGAAGCCGCGCAAGCTTCCAAGCCAGACCTCCTCCTTCTTGCGGTAACGGTGTTGACCAGCCTCGACGACGACGACTTGGGCAAGATTGGCCTGCGCGGAGGAGTGCTCGATCAAGTCCTGCGCCTGACCGCGCTGGCGCTTTCGAACGGATGCCAGGGCGTGGTGGCTTCGGCACAAGAAGCCGCGCCTTTGCGCCAGGAGTTTGGACTCGATTTCACGATTGTGACGCCGGGCGTCCGCGCCGCGGGAAGTGGACCGCACGACCAGGTGCGCATCGTCACACCCGCGGAAGCGATTGCCGCCGGAGCCTCGCATATCGTGGTCGGCCGCCCAATCACGGAAGCCTCCGATCCCGCAGCCGAAGCGCGGGCGATTCTGGGCCAGATCGGGTAGAGCAGTCCTCAGTTCTCAGTTCTCAGTTCTCAGTTCTCAGTTCTCAGTTTTCGGAAAAAGCAAAACGGCGCCAATTCTAATTTCACGCGGCTTCAGCCGTGCCGTCCCAGGGCCCGGGAAAATGCGGGCTTTAGCCTCTGAGGGAAGCGCCTTCCGGGCTAAAGGGCATTTGTGAAATCAGCTCTGCTTCGACTTCCGTATCGACGAACTGAATGGGTCGCGGAGCATGGCCCGGACCGCCGCCGTGAAAACCGATCGCAGCGCCGCCTCCTGGCCGGGCGGGACTGCCTTCCAGAGCAAGAGCGTGGCGGTTCCGTGCATCAATGCCCACAGGGAGAGTGCCAGCCGCCGGTGATTTTGCGGCGCTCCACCGAGTTCTTCCGACAACATCCTTTCCAGGGCAACGAAGTTGGGCCGCGATTCCTTTAAGGAGGGCGCGCGCCCAGAGTGGTTCGGCCGCGATAGTTCGCTGATGTATTGATAGTGGAGTTCGTATTCATGAGGTCGGGCCAAGGCGAGCCGCAGGTAGGCGGCGGCCACCTCTTCCACCGAACGGCAGGTTTCGAGGATGCTGCCGAAGTCTTGTTGGCTGCGGCGCAGCAAAGCGCGCACCAGGTCTCGCCGATCGTGGAACCGCCGGTACACAGCCGGCGTGTTCGTACCCGCGGCCCGCGCCACGGCCCGCATGGTGAGAGCTGTGGTGCCGTCTTTTCTCCATAGCTTCTGCGCGGCGTCGAGAATGCGCTTCTCCAGGTCGGGGTCGGGCGGTCGTGCCATGGTTGCCTCCAGGAACATCCTAGCAGCCGCGCGCGCGGGGGCAAAGAAATATGTTTACAACGTACACATAATCCGGTAGAGTAGCGAATGGGAGCCCTTCCCCGCCTCCCCAAACACGCCGCTGGCCATGGGGCAAGTCAAAACTGGATTGCCCCCGCCCGGCGTGAAGCGGCTGCCGCCGCTTCGATCGAGCCTCCCAGCCCCGGGTTTCCACCGCTCGGAGGTAAATCGCCGATTACGTTGACACTGTTTATGGAATTGTATTATTCTGTTGACGCTGTCTATGTAATGCGGTATAAGAGAGTAAGCACTTAGGGTCCTTCCCGCAGTCCTGCACGCCAAATTTGCGAGAGCTCGTCTAAATGCTTCTGACTGGGGTTTGGGC
>JBIOFT010000323.1:0-2264 GCA_044447375.1 Terriglobales bacterium
ATGCCGGAGTGCGCCCCGTGCGTCACGGAAAAGCCGCCGTAGGTGGACAGCTTCTCCGCCAGCAGGGTCGCGGACACCTTGTCCAGCCCGGCACCGCCGTATTCCTCCGGGATCGCGCCGCCGAGCAGGCCGAGCGCCCCGGCCTTCTTCAAGAGCGGGGCCATCACGCCGGGTTTGTGCTGCTCGAGTTCGGGGATGAGGGGCACAACTTCGTTGTCCACGAATTCTTCGGTGGTCTGCGCGATCAGCTTCTGCTCGTCGTTGATGTCCGCGGGCGTGAAGATGTCGTCGGGCCGCGGGCTCTCGACCAGAAAGCTGCCGCCGCGGGCGACGGCGTGGGATACGGTGGTGGTGGCCATGGTGAAACCTCTCAGGTGAAGCAATTGGCCCGCGGGCGAAGGAAGGAGAACCGGCAGGCCTGGACACACTCATCCTACTGGGAAGACCCTCCGGGAGCAAACGGCGCGCGCGCCTAGCCCGGATTTCTCACCAGGAATGAAAAAACTCGCTGATTGAAATAGAAAAAGGCCGCTTTCTCAGGCATAACTGCGTTGTCTACGCGCGGTTAATGTCCGAGGAAAGGCGGCCCTCATGACAGAGTGTACCCAGTCGCAGTTCCCGTTTGAAGCCCATTTTTCACGCCGGGTGGTGGCCCAGTTCGATGGCGGCCAGGTCTCCACCGAAGGCGGTGCCCCGCTGCTGCGTCAGGTGGACCGGCGCATCGGCCTGCTGCGGCGGGTGACGCGCTGCTTCCTGGATACGCGCGATCCCCAGCGCATCGAGCATCCCCTGGGCGAGATGCTGGCGCAGCGCATCCACGGGTTGGCGCTGGGCTACGAGGATTTGAACGATCACGAAGAACTGCGCCACGATCCGTTGCTGGCCCTGCTGGCCGGGAAGCGTGACCTCACCGCGCCGCTGGCGGGAAAGAGCACGCTGAACCGGATGGAGTCGGCCCCGACGGGCTCGCCGCTCACCGAGCGGTACCATCGCATCACCTATTCGTCCCAGGCGCTGGACGCGTTGTTGGTCGACGTCTTTGTGGAGGCGCACCACTCCCCGCCGCGCGAGATCGTGTTGGACCTGGACGTGACCGACACGCCGCTGCACGGCGAGCAGGAGGGACGTTTCTTTCACGGCTACTACGGCCACTACTGCTACCTGCCGCTGTACATCTTCTGCGGCGAGCATCTGTTGTGCGCGCGGCTGCGGCCCTCGAATCAGGACGCCAGTGCGGGCAGCCTCGCCGAGGTCGAGCGCATCGTGGCGCAGATCCGAGCGCGCTGGCCCAGGGTGCGTATCGTCCTGCGTGCCGACTCCGGGTTCTGCCGCGAGGAATTGATGGGATGGTGCGAAACCCACGGCGTGGACTACGTGTTCGGCCTGGCGCGCAACGCGCGCTTGCGGCGGAAGATCGCAGCGAAGATGCGCCAGGCGCGGGAAGAACACCGGCGCACGGGAAAGGCGGCGCGCGTGTTCGCCGAGTTGCGCTACCGCACCCGCAACAGTTGGTCACGGTCGCGGCGCGTGGTGGGCAAAGCGGAGTATCTGGAGAAGGGGGAGAACCCGCGCTACCTGGTGACCTCGCTGCCGGCACCGGAATGGCCGGCGCGGGAACTCTACGAACAGTGTTACTGCGCGCGGGGCGAGATGGAGAATCGCATCAAGGAACAGTTCCAACTGTTCAGCGACCGCATGAGCACTGAGACGATGCGTGCCAACCAGTTGCGGCTGTACTTCTCCTCGCTGGCTTACGTGCTGGTGCACGCGCTACGGCGGCTGGGGTTGGCCGGAACCGAGTGGGCCACGGCGCAGGTGGACACGATCCGATGGCGGCTGCTGAAAATCGCGGCGCAGGTGCGGGTGACCGCGCGGCGCATCTGGATCCGCTACAGTCGCAGCTATCCGTGGAAACAGCAGTTCGCGGCAGCCTGGGCGGCCCTGCGCTGCTGACACCGCACCGCGCAACACCAACCGACGTCACCCGCAGCAGTAGGAAGGGGACAAACTGTCTTCGCGCGGGCCGCAGGCGCGGTCGCGCCATGAAGAATCACCTCTCGACCGCTTCCTGCAGGCCGGGAAGCAGAAATAGCCGGGCCCCGCATCAAAAATAGCCTTCACCACGATCCTGGTGAGAAAGTCGGGCTAGCGGCGACGTATTTCCTTTTCGCCGCCAGTCCTGGTCTCATCATAATGGAAGTGTTCGAGCTTCTTGCCGTCCCATCTTCTCTAGCCGTCCAGTATTTTGGCGTCAAGTTACATTC
>JBIOFT010000324.1:0-2236 GCA_044447375.1 Terriglobales bacterium
AGGCTGGAGTTCCCGACGACGTTTTCCAGGTGCTTCCGGGCGAAGGCGCGACCGGGGCGGCGCTGGTCGGGAGCGAAATCGACAAACTGGTGTTCACGGGAAGCGTAGCCACCGGCCGCCGCATCGCCCAGATCGCCGCCGAACGCCTGCTTCCGGTGGTGCTGGAACTGGGCGGCAAGGACCCCATGCTGGTGCTCGAAGATGCCGACGTCGAGATCGCATCGAGCGGTGCCGTCTGGGGAGCGTTCGTAAATGCGGGCCAGACTTGCTTGTCGGTCGAACGCTGCTATGTGCATCGGAGTTTGTATCCTGCGTTCTTGGATGCCTGCTGCGAGAAGGTGCGCAAGCTGCGGGTCGGCAATGGCATGAACCCAGCCACTGAAATCGGCCCTATGATCCACGAGCGGCAAGTGCGTGTGGTGGAATCGCAGGTCGAGGATGCGAGACAGCGCGGCGCTCGCGTGCTGGCCGGGGGCACAAGGCTGCGCGAACTCGGCCCAACGTTTTTCGCGCCCACCGTGCTGGCCGACGTCAATCACGACATGCTCGTGATGCAGGAAGAGACCTTTGGCCCGGTGCTGCCGATCGCGTCTTTCGCAGACGATGAGGAGGCGGTGCGCCTGGCCAACGATTCCGACTACGGACTGGCCGCCAGCGTGTGGACTCGCGACCGCGGCCGCGGCGAGCAGTTGGCGCGCCAGATCAATGCCGGCACGGTGATGGTGAATGATGCCGTATCGTGTTTCAGCATCAGCGAGGCTCCGCACGGCGGCGTGAAGTCGAGTGGCCTCGGGCGGACGCATGGACGTTGGGGCCTGGAAGAAATGGTGCGCGTGAAGTATGTCGACAGCGACCTGGTTCCGCGTATGAAAAAAATCTGGTGGTTCGGCTACGGTGGAGGATTCACGGCCGAGATGGAGAGCTTCCTCGACTTGCTGTTCGCGCGCCCGCTGCGGGAGAAGCTCAAAGCCGGCGTGCGCTCGGCCGGAGCGCTGTGGCGGAGAAAATTGTAAGCTGAAAATGTCCTAGAATGTTTGTCATCCTGAGCGAAGCGAAGGACCTGCTGTCTTTTGCGCTGACATGAAAGCAGGTCCTTCGCTTCGCTCAGGATGACAAGAACGTGTTGATCATCGAGAAAGTGGACTAATCATGACCGACTCCCGCGCTTTCCTGCGCCACACCCTCGCTACCATCGCCTATCGCGGAGGGAAAGCCGTCCGCAACGCTGGGCCGAACTTTGCCGACTACGGCTCCCCCGTAACTTCGCGCACGCCGGCAAACATTCTGGCGCACATCGGCGACCTGATGGACTGGGGTCTCACCATGTCCGAAGGCCGCCGCGAATGGCACGATTCCGTTCCGCTCGCGTGGGAAGAAGAATGCCAGCGCTTCTTCACCGCTTTGAAAAAGTTCGACGACTACCTGGCGTCGGAAAAGCCGCTGCAAGTCTCCGCCGAAAAATTATTTCAGAGCGCGCTCGCCGACGCCCTCACCCACATCGGCCAGATCGCGATGCTGCGGCGGATGGCCGGTGTCCCCATCAGGGGCGAGAACTATTACGTAGCCGAAATCACCGTCGGACGCGTCGGCGCGGATCAGTCGCCGCCGCGCAAGGAATTTGACTAGGGGCTATCTGATAGCGGTACGTAGCCAGATTGGCGGCCGCGATTGGCAGGGACCGGCAATCGCGGCGAGTAGCGAAGAGCGCGTATCCTTGGTCGAAAGGCCGCGCCTGGGTAAAATAACGGGAAAGCGGCCTTTGCAAGGCACACAGGAGAAAGAATGGCTTCCGGCGAAACGGCGACGGCTGTCGCGAGCACGATTCCCCAGCTTCCCAAACACAAAGTCAAGATTAAGAAGACGGGCCAGCGTGCCTGCAACGAGAAGAACGAAAAAGGGAAGTTCTGCGGCGGGCACCTGAAACGCTGGTTCTACGCCGCCGACGTGCTCGAACAGGAATGCGGCGATGTGCAGAAGGCTTGGGGAGCGGACGCCGAAGTGTATCGCTGCGAAAATTGCCAGACGCTCTACCTGCCCAGTCCCGACGATCCGCGTGGGGTGAACGTCGCGGGCCGAGGCCAGCGTTCGGTGTTCGGACTCACCATTCCTCCCAAGGAAGAGAAGAAGGCGTAGCGGAAGAGCGAGGTCTCAGGTGTCAGGTCTCAGGTTCCGGCACAGGTTCTCCTGAGACCTGACACCTGAGACCTAACACCTGACACAGCCGGAGGGGTGCCGG
>JBIOFT010000325.1:0-2210 GCA_044447375.1 Terriglobales bacterium
AAACGCCGCAACCCCTGGTTTACAATCGGCAGCGGTGCTTCCCCTTGTCATCCCTGGAGCCATCGCCGCCGCCGGAGCCGTCTCTCTCCCACCAGCAGGAACTGGAGCGCGAGCGCGACCGGCTGCGCCTGCTGCTCGACGTCACCAACCTGCTGGTCGCCAACCGTAATTTTCGCGAGCTGTTTGTCGCCATCTCGGTGCTGCTGCGCAAGATCATCCGCCACGATTACGCGGCCCTGGAGCTGCACTCGGCCGGCCGCGACCTGCTGCAGGTCTATGCCCTCGATCTTCCCGGAGGCAAGGGCCTGATCCGGCAGGGGACCACTTTTTCCGTCGAGGACTCGCCCGCCGGACAAAGCTGCACCACCCGCCAGCCTCTGCTGGTGGACAATCTCTTCAGCCAGTTGACCCGCTTTCCTTCCGGGTTCACGCGCCAGTTGCTGCAGGAGGGCATCCGCTCCGGCTGCTGGCTGCCGCTGATCAACCGCGACCGCGTGCTGGGTGTGCTGAGCGTCGCCTCCAAGCGCGAGTCCGCCTTCACGCGGCACGACCTCGAACTGCTGACCCAGGTCGCCAATCAGGCGGCCATCGCGGTGGACAACGCGCTCGCCTTCCGCCAGATCGCCGTGCTCAACCGCAAGCTCGCCCAGGAAAAGCATTACCTCGAAAGCGAGATCCGCACCGAGTACAACTTCGAATCGATCATCGGCGAGCACCCGGTGCTGAAGCGCATCCTGCATCAGGTGGAGACGGTCGCGCCCACCACCTCCACTGTGCTCATCCTGGGCGAGACCGGCACCGGCAAGGAACTCATCGCCCGCGCCATCCACAACCTGAGCGGCCGCCGCGAGCGCACCTTCGTCAAGCTGAACTGCGCCGCCATCCCCACCGGGCTGCTCGAGAGCGAACTCTTCGGCCACGAAAAGGGCGCGTTCACCGGCGCCATCTCGCAGAAGCTTGGCCGCCTCGAGCTGGCCAACAAAGGCACGCTCTTCCTTGACGAGGTCGGCGACATCCCGCTCGAAATCCAGCCCAAGCTCTTGCGCGCGCTGCAGGAGAAAGAATTCGAGCGCCTGGGCAGCACGCGCACCATCCACGTGGACGTGCGTCTCATCGCCGCCACCAATCGCGACCTGTCGCAGATGGTCGCGTCCCGCCAGTTTCGCAGCGACCTCTTCTACCGGATCAACGTGTTCCCCATGCAGGTGCCACCGCTGCGCGAGCGTGCCTCCGACATCCCGCTGCTGGTGCGCTATTTCGTCCACAAGCACGCGGCCGAGAACGGCAAGCACATCGACCGTGTGCCGGCCGAGGCCATCGACGCCCTCCTCCGCTGGCCGTGGCCGGGAAACATCCGCGAACTGGAGAACTTCATCGAGCGAGCCGTCATCCTTTCCGAGGGCGAGAGCCTGAGTCTGCCGCTGGCCGAGTTGCGTTCGCCGGCGTCCGATACCGCTGCGCTCTCCGCCGCCGAGCCCCGCTCCGCCGCCGACGCGGGCGAGCGCGAGCAGATCATCCAGGCCTTGAAGGAGGCCCGCGGCGTGATTGCCGGACCCGCCGGCGCCGCCGCCCGCCTGGGGCTAAAGCGCACCACCCTGAATTCACGCATCCGCAAGCTGGGCATCACTCGTGACGAGATCTGGGCTTAAGTTCGTCACTGTGACGAAGTTTTCGTCACTTGACCCTTCGTCACTCTGACGTAAACCACGGGCCAGATGACAAACTATTCATTCCAAAGCAGAAAGTTAATCAGGAGTAACACATCCCTTTGGCTATTGGGGTGCACGATACATGAGTGCGCTGGGGGAGTACCCCGCCCAAAGATAGACGAGGAGAGCACAATGTCAGCACAGGGCAAGAATGCCGAAATGATAAAGAAAGACTGGGCCACCAACCCCCGCTGGGCGGGTATCGAACGGCCGTATACCGCGGACGACGTGGTCCGCTTGCGCGGGACCGTGCATGTGGAGCACAGCCTGTCCCGCTTGGGCGCCGAGCGCCTTTGGGAACTTTTGCACACGGAATCCTACGTACCCTGCCTGGGCGCGGTGACCGGCAACCAGGCCATCCAGATGGTCAAGGCCGGGCTGAAGGCCATCTACGTCAGCGGCTGGCAGGTCGCCGCCGATACCAACAATGCCGGGCAGATGTATCCCGACCAGAGCCTGTACCCCTCCGACAGCGTGCCCAATCTCTGCCGGCGCCTGAAC
>JBIOFT010000326.1:0-2208 GCA_044447375.1 Terriglobales bacterium
ATCCTTGTGTTCGATCTTCTCGGCTTGGGGCAGAATCTCGTTGATGGCAAACTCTTCGGTCGTCTGCCCGATCATCTGGTGCTGCTCGGAAAAATCTTCGGGGGTGAATACATCGGCAGTCTGCCGCTCTTCCAGCAGGAAGCTGCCGCCGGAAATCTTGCTCTTGGGTATTGCTGTGGTGGTGGCCATTTTTTAGACCTCGAGATTTACAGTGCTAAATGAAGACTGCTGAGTGGATACATGCCAAACGGCAACAACCATTCTAACGCCGGAGGCGTCGCAAATGCAGACCCTTACGTTCGAGCGGCTAGTAGTCCTCGCGCGGCATCCAGGAAGCACCTGGCAGGGGCGTCCCGCGAAACGCGTAAGAACGTGAATGCGCCATGCACTGATCGTATTGCTCTCGCAGTTGCCGATAGCGCAGGCTTTCGCGGCCATATTGCCCCTGCAGGTCGGCGCACTCCTGGCTGGCGGAATCCTGGGAGCAGCTTTGTTGCTGGGTAGTCAGCAACGAGCGTACCTGCCGCTCCTGCTGCGCCAGTTGAGCCGCCAAGGCGCTGCAATCGTTCACCAGATATCTCATGCCGCAAGCAAAGCCGTTCCAGAGTTGGCCCTCTGGACACGAGAGGACTTGTGCCTGATAAACGCACTTGCCGGCTGCATTTCGACTTCCTCCCGCAGCGCAGACTGTACAATTCTCCCCCTTCTTGCAGCGCTTGGGTGGTTTAGCCTCAGTCTTCAGGGAGGATTTTGAGACCGGTTTCTTGTGCCTCAAGAATGAGAAAAGACTCTTTTTCTCAGGTTTCGCGCTGGAGGAAGACTTCGAGACGTGACTCCGCACGTTCGATCCATCCCGAGCACTATCGTTAGAAGACCGCACGTGTCCGCCAGAACCCGCCGCCCCTCGATCAGTGCGCCCACTTGAAGAGGAGGAGCTGACGTGCGAGGAACCTGAACTTGAGTAGCTCCCAGAGGAACTCGAACTGCTGTGGGAGGCACCGCCGGAACTTGAGCCCCCGGAATAGCCGCCCGAACTCGATCCACCTGCTCCGGAGGAATGCTGTGCCAGAAGAGCTGCTGAAACCAACAGGATAGCTGCGACGACAAGACTGGAGAGCCGCATAAAGCACCTCCCAACCGACTGACGCGAGTCGGGCCAAATCTCTGTCGTTCTACCTTACTTAGACGGTAATAACCGGTTAAAGGTTACCGCAAAACGGCGTCCACAGACATAGCGGTTGAGTAATGATTGAGTAAAAAATTGTCACGGCAGGTATTCAAAAATCCCCGCCGCGCCCATCCCTCCGCCGACGCACATCGTTACCATGCCATAACGTCCTTTGCGGCGCTTCAGTTCACGGATGACGCTGGCCGTCAGCTTCGCTCCCGTGCATCCCAGCGGATGGCCTAGCGCGATCGCTCCTCCGTTCGGATTCACGCGCTCGAGATCAAGCCCAAGTTCTTTGATCACCGCCAGCGACTGCGCCGCAAACGCTTCGTTCAGTTCGATCACGTCGATGTCCGAGAGCTTCAACCCCGCCAGCTTCAGCGCCTTCGGGATGGCAAACACCGGCCCGAGGCCCATCTCTTCCGGCTTGTATCCGGCGGTGGCGAACGCGACGTAGCGCGCCAGCGGAGCGATGCCCAGAGCCTTCGCCCGCTCGGCCGACATCACCACGGCCGCCGCCGCGCCATCCGACATCTGCGAAGAATTCCCCGCCGTGGTCACACCCTTCACGTGAAATGCGGCCCTGAGTGCGCCCAGAGCCTCGATCGAAGTATCGGCGCGCGGCCCCTCGTCCACTTTGAAGGAAATTTCCTGCTTCTTCGGCTTCGATCCATTCGGGGTCGTGAAGCTCACCGGCACGGCGACGATCTCATCCTCGAACTTGCCCGCCGCGATCGCCGCCAGCGCCTTCTGGTGGCTGCGCAGCGAAAACTGGTCGCACTGCTCGCGGGTGATGCCGAAGCGCGCCGCCACCCGCTCCGCCGTCAGGCCCATCGAGAGATACGCATCGGGATAATGATCCACCAGCCACGGGTTGACCGAAATCTTGTGGCCGCCCATGGGGATCATCGACATTGATTCGGTGCCGCCCGCGACCATCACCTCAGCGCCGCCGCTCATGATGCGCTCGGCAGCCATGGCAATCGCCTGCAAGCCGGACGAGCAGAAGCGATTGATGGTCACCGCCGACACCTCAACTG
>JBIOFT010000327.1:0-2197 GCA_044447375.1 Terriglobales bacterium
AAATAGCTGGGTCGCGGCCTTACGAAGGCGCGCAGGAGATTCAATGGCTTCCGGCGAAACGGCTACCGCCGTCACCAGCACGATTCCGCAGCTTCCCAACCACAAAGTCAAGATCAAGAAGCCGGGCCAGCGTGCCTGCAATGAGAAGAACGACAAGGGCAAGTTCTGCGGCGGACACCTGAAGCGCTGGTTCTACGCCGCCGACGTGCTCGAACAGGAGTGCGGCTGCGTGGAGAAAGCATGGGGAGCGGACGCCGAAGTGTATCGCTGCGAATTTTGTCAGACGCTCTACCTGCCCAGTCCTGAAGATCCGAGTGGGGTGAACGTCGCGGGGACAGGCCAGCTTTCGGTGTTCGGGCTAACGATTCCTCCCAAGGAAGAGAAAAAGGCGTAGCGTCAGAGCGAGGTCTCAGGTCTCAGGTGTCAGGTGGCAGGTTCGAGCACCCGGTTTTCCTGAGACCTGACACCTGAGACCTGACATACCGTGAACATTTCTGAACTCATCTACGACTGGAATCTTCTGTATCCAAAGTCGCTGCATCCACCGGGACCGGTGCGCCTGGCCGATGAAACGCTGCGCGACGGCCTGCAATCGCCTTCCGTCCGCGATCCTTCCATCGAGCAGAAGATCGAAATCCTGCACTTGATGGAGGCGCTCGGCATTAACACGCTTGACCTCGGGCTTCCCGGAGCGGGTCCGCGCGCGGTCGAATATGTTACGGCGCTGGCGCGCGAAATCGTCGCCCACAAAATGAAGATCACGGCGTACTGCGCCGCCCGCACGCACGAGAACGACATTCGCCCCATCGCCGAGATCGTCCAGAAAACCGGCCTTCCCATCGAGGCTGCTGCTTTTCTTGGAACCAGTCCCATTCGCCGCTACACCGAGGGTTGGGACGGCGACTTTCTGCTTCAAACCACCGAAAAGGCCGTCAAGTACGCGGTCTCGCTTGGTCTCGAAGTCATGTACGTGACCGAAGACACCACGCGCTGCGATCCGGAAACCGTGAAACAGCTCAACTCGGCGGCCATCAACTGCGGCGCGCACGCGCTGGTGCTTTGCGACACGGCCGGACACGCCACGCCCATGGGTACGGTCGCGCTGGTCAAGTTCGTGCTGGAAGAAGTGGTCAAGCCTTCCGGTGAAAAGATTCGCGTCGACTGGCACGGGCACTGCGACCGGGGATTGGCAACCGCTAACGCCATGGCGGCTTTGGTGGCGGGCGCGGATTGCATTCATGCGACCGCGCTCGGCCTGGGAGAGCGCGTCGGCAACACGCAGATGGACCAGATGCTGGTCAACCTGAAACTCATGGGCATCGCGCCGTGGGATCGGCAGGACCTGACCAAACTCAAGCGATATTGCGAGGCCGTCTCCGCCGCCACCGGTGTTCCGATTCCGGCGAATTATCCTGTGGTAGGTGAGGACGCGTTCCGCACCGCCACCGGCGTTCACGCCGCCGCCCTCATCAAGGCTTATAAGAAAAAAGATATTGAACTCGCGAATAGCGTGTATTCCGGAGTGCCTTCGCACTACTTCGGCCTGGAACAGATCATCGACATCGGTCCGATGAGCGGGAAATCGAATGTTCTTTTCTGGCTGGAGCGCCACGGCTTTCCGGTGAGCGAAGAGGTGGTCGAGCGCATCTTCAAGTGCGCCAAGTCAAGCGACCACACGCTGAGCGAAGCCGAAATCCTGGAGTGCGTGCAACCCGCGACGTAGAAACGGGGCTTGCCCCGTCTCGCCCTACTCCGGCTCCCGCGCCAGTTCTGGACTCGGCACCGTCTCTCCCTCCAGTTCCTGGTGCCGCGCCTCCCGCTGCTGCCCCATTATTTTGGTCGCCGCTGCATACTCCTCTCTACCTTCTTTCTCGCGTCCCATGCGCATCAGCACCTGCCCGCGCAGATAACGCGCGCTGGCGTTTCCGCTGTCGAGCCGGATGACGTGATCCAGTTCCGAGAGCGCCGCCGCGTAGTGCCGCCGGTGCTGTTCAATCTTCGCCAGCCCCATGTGCGAGCTGATTAGCTGCGGATCGAGCTTCAGTGCGCTGCGATAATTCTTCGCCGCCTCGTCCTCGTTCCCCGTCGTCGATTCCAAACTCCCCAACTGTTCGTAGGAGAAGGGCACGTCGGGCTCAATCGCGATGTCCTTGTGAAACTCGTCGCGCGCCCGCTCGTAGTCCTGCTTGTGCGTGTT
>JBIOFT010000328.1:0-2185 GCA_044447375.1 Terriglobales bacterium
CTAAGCAACTTGCCACGAGAATCTTTGGCGGTCACGCCCTCCACGCAGGCGGCAGTGTCGGATTGCAGATGCAGCGTCTGCTCGCGGCCCACGATCAGCGCGCTCGGTTCGGGGGACGCGACCGTCCATCTCGCAGGATGCGCGCTGCGCAATGGAAAGCTGGGTCCGTCGAAAGCTTGAAATCCCCAGTACCCGTGCAGCGTTCCGCTGAATTCGGGATCGAGCTTGGCGGATTGCAGGCCGCGGGTATCAATCACAAAGCCGCCGCGCGCCGGGTCGGCAGTGGCCGGCAGATCGACGCTCTGGGACTTGCCCGCGATGTGCAGGACAAAACTGTGCGCGTAACCGGTCGCGAAAACTAAAGGCGCGCCTTCGGTCGCCAGCACCAGCGAAGACGACTGCAGGCATGATGCCTGGCCGGAATCGACCGCGCGCAGCGGCGGCAATTGCGCATCCTCTACCGCGGGGAGACCGATCACCAAGACGGACTTGGGCTTGCGGAAGGAAGGTGGGTTGTTGAGTTTGAGATTCAGTTCATCACTCCGGGGCTGAGCCAGCGCGGGAATGTATTGATATTCGGGAGTACGAAAACTGCCCATGATGCGCGCCATATCGACCACGGCTCCGACGTAAGGGCTGTAGTACCCGCCGCGCGCCAGCGGTGTGGAGCTCACATTCCCGATCAGATCGGACGCCGGGCCGGAGCTGAGAGTCGCCACCATGGATTGGCTGTGCTGATCGTCCAGCACCAGTTGATCGGTGTTTTGCGTCTGGCAGGGTACCTGCTCCTGGCTCGGCTTGTCGAAGCAGCTTTGGTCCAGCTTAATACTCAAACTCCGCGCCGGCAAAACCGAACGGTCGTGGAGAACTTTGGGATCAGCGCCGGCCATTTCCTTCGCCGCATCGAGATATTTCTGCAGCCGCAAGCGGTCCAGGCTGGCCTGGTTCAAGTCCTGCGAGGCACGGACAAAGGCTCCCGGTTTACCCTGCACCGCGGAACGCAAACTGCTGAAGTCTCCACCCGTCTCTGGAGCCAGGAAGAGCAGCGCCTGCTGGGCATCCTTGGGAACGGTGACCACGACCCCTTCCTCGCGCACCTGTTTGTTCCAGGTTTCCACTTTGGTGAACCAGTTATCTGGCGGCGGATTGGTGGAGCCGCGCAGAAACGCGGCCACCAGCAGGTAATGTACGGATTGCCCCGGGGGCAGATCGGGATGCAGCCAGAGCCGGTCCCCGGCCTGCAAGTTGGGCACCTCGGAAACCGGCAGAGTCTTACCCGCTCGGGAGACCGTCACTTCCACCCGGGGTCCGGATAGATCGAAGGCCGCCGTGTCGGCGAGGACGAAGCTCGCGGCCACCAGAACTACGACAGCCGTATACACGAAAACGAATCGCTGGGTCATAAAGTCATAAGCGCTGCTGAAGGGTTAGAGGATCCGTCCTGCTTATTCTATCGAATACTCGAGCGCCTGGCCTTGCTCGGGAGTTCACACCAAGGTACGATGCACGATCCGCTTCGATGTGCCTAGATGTCATCGGTGTGGATTGTGCAATAGGCTTGTCGCGAGCGCTTACAGGGAGGACAATGTCCCGAACAGGAGGTCTGCCTCAGACATGAAGTATCGCCAGCACGGCTACCAGGACCGCGAAGAGAAGCCTCGGCAAAAATCCGGGGAAGGACCGGCGAAAAAGAAGGACGATACGTTTGGTCCGCGGCCGGTGCAAATGCCGGGCCGGCGTATGGTTTCGCGCTGCGCGCAATGCGGCACGGTGCTGCAATCGATCACCGAACCGATTGGCAAGTGTCCCAAATGCGGCTTCGAATTACACTCCTGCAAACAGTGCGCCAACTTCGATCCTTCCAGCCGCTTCGAGTGCACGCAGCCCATCCCAGCGCGCATCACGCGCAAGGACACGCGCAATGAATGCTCGTTCTACTCCATGAGTGTGCGCGTGGAGAAAGAGACCTCCACACCGGCTCAGGCACGCCCCGCCGACGCGCGGCAGGCGTTTGAGAATTTGTTCAAGAAGTAGTCCAACCGATCTCGGCCGCTATTCCTCGCGCAGGGCTTGCATGGGGTCGACATGCGTGGCGCGCCGCGCCGGCACATAACAGGCAAACAGAGCCGATGCCAGCAGCATGGCGGAGACCGTGCTGAACGCGGAGGCGTCAATGGTCCCCACC
>JBIOFT010000329.1:0-2122 GCA_044447375.1 Terriglobales bacterium
ATTCTGTCAAAAACAGAGTTACATGAATGAAATGAACTCGGCTTCGGAAAACCGCAGCGCCCCCAGTAGCGGCTACATGGTAATCCGAATCACGCTGGAAAGCACCATGGGAGGCGGAGAGAACGCCCCCGGCGGAAGCGTAAACAGTTGTTCGACCCGGCCGTAGAGTTGAGTGGTTGCCGAAAGCAAGCCATAGTCGCGGCTTCCGGCCGTTGCCGCCAAACGGTCGGCAACTTCTTTCTGCACCATGATGACCAGAGTCGAAAAGTAACGGTGGTACTCCAGCAGCCGCAGCAGAATATCGGAGGTAATGTAATACGGCAGATTGCCGACGACGCGGGCCGGCGCGGGCGCGAAGTTCAGGCCGGTGCGAAGGCTGCCCGGCTTCGCGCCGAAGACGGTGTCCAGTTCAATCTTCAGGAAGTCGCCTTCGATGATTTCGACATTGGGGTACAGAGAGAATTTCATGCGGAGCTGGGCCGAAAGGACGCGGTCCAATTCCACCGCGATCAGCCGCCGCGACTTCCGCGCCAGCAGCCCCGTGATCGCGCCGCGGCCGGGGCCGATCTCCAGCACTGTGGCCTCGGAAACATCGCCCAGGGCCTCGACTATGCGCACTGCCGCAGCGTCGCTCGTCAGAAAATGCTGTCCCAGTTTGGGCTTGCGCGGACTGGTTTGTACGGTCGCGCCCTTTGGCACGTTGACCCTCTTTCTTTCCAGCTTTAGACTGGCGGTGTTCTCTTCTGCAATTTTTGTAGAGACGCGGCTTGCCGCGGCTCTGCAGAAGCAATCATACGTGAGCGAGGCACATCCAGACCTGGCTCAGGAGGCTTCCCTGCCATGCATATCGCTTTCGCGGCATCCGAATGCGTTCCCTTTTCGAAAACCGGCGGACTGGCTGATGTGGTCGGCGCCTTGCCGCGCGCGCTGGCCGCTCTGGGCCATCAGGTGAGCGTCTATCTTCCGCGATACCGCCAGACCAAACTGCCCGACCCGCAAACGGTAGTGCGCAGCATTACTGTCCCTTTCGACGACAAGTATCGTTTCTGCTCGGTGGTAGCGGCGGGGGCGAGCTCGGGAGTTCGATTTTATTTTGTGGAGTATCCGCAATACTTCGACCGCGAGGCGCTCTACGGCAGCCCGGCCGGCGACTATCCCGACAACGCCGAGCGCTTCGCGATGTTTTCGCGGGCGGTGCTCGAAGCCTCCAAGATTCTGGGCGTGCCGCACGTGTTCCACTGCCACGACTGGCAGTCGGCGCTGGTGCCGGTGATGCTGCGCACGCTCTATGCCGAGGATCCCGCGTTTCGCGAAGTTGCCACCGTATTCACCATCCACAACATGGGCTACCAGGGTTTGTTCCCGCCCGATACGTTGCCGCTGCTGATGCTGCCCTGGGAGCTGCTTACGATCTCGAAGATGGAATTTTTCGGTCAGGTGAATTTCCTGAAGGGCGCGCTCGTGCTCTCCGATTACGTCACCACCGTCAGCAGGAAATACAGCCAGGAGATTCAGACCACCGAATATGGATTTGGACTGGAAGGCGTGCTGCGCCAACGCGCGGCGACCGTGACCGGCATCCTGAACGGCGTGGACTACGACGAGTGGAGCCCGCAGACAGACAAATTCACGGTCGCGAAATATTCGCCGCAGGATCTGAGCGGCAAGCTGCAATGCAAGCACGATTTGCTGCACGCCTTCGGAGTCACCAACGCCGATTCCAAAGTGCCGGTGATCGGCATCGTCTCGCGCTTCGCCGCGCAGAAGGGCTTCGACTTGATCGCGCAGATCATGGACCGGCTGGCGCGCGAAGAGATGATCGTGGTGGCGCTGGGAGCGGGCGACAGAACCTACGAGGAAATGTTCCAGCGGCTCAACAAGCAGTTCCCCAACAAGATTGCCACCAAGGTTGCGTATGACAACGCCATCGCCCACAAGATCGAAGCGGGCGCGGACATGTTCCTGATGCCCTCCCGCTACGAGCCCTGCGGATTGAACCAGATTTACAGCCTGAAATACGGCACCGTTCCCATCGTGCGGGCGACGGGCGGCCTCGACGACACGATCGAGCCCTGGGACGCGCGCACCGGCAAAGGCACGGGCTTCAAGTTCACCGACTACA
>JBIOFT010000330.1:0-2111 GCA_044447375.1 Terriglobales bacterium
ACCCTGCAGATCTACGGAAAACCAACCCCACTGCCAGAGCCCAGCGCCGCCATCCCCCAACCAACAGCCCTGCGTCGCTGCGCTCCGACGCGCTCCGTCACCGTGTTCACGATGACCGATCTGCGCGTTCACGATGCCCGATCTGGCTGTTCACGATCGCCGGAATACGCAGTTAGCGGGATGTAGCTCCGAGTCTGCCGAATGAGTCCTGCTTCGCTGCAAGTCGGAAGACTCGGAGCTACGAGTTTGTGAAAAAATCGCCGGGCTAGAGCCATGCGCCTGCCCCACCAAATCAGCAATTTATTCACAAGCTCTACGACTTCATAAGAAATCTATGCGTCGCGCAAGATTCGCTACCGCTGCGTGTGCCGATCTGGTATAAGGCTGCCGTGGGCTGCAGCGGAGGTGGTGGAGATGGGACAAGCCGCGTTGTTTGTGGGTGAGCCGGAGGAGGTGGTGGAGGCACGGCGCCGCGCGCTGCGCGAGCAGCGTCGGGTGCAGGCCCAGTCGCAACCGCCGCGGTTGGTGGAGCCGGATCGCCAGCAGATCGAGTTCCGAGCGCAAGACTTGGATGCGTTGCTGCCCCCCACCCACCGGGCCCGGTCGGTGTGGGCGGTCGTCGAGCGGCTGGATGTGCGCCGGTTCTACGAGCCGATCAAGGCGCGCGGCAGCCAGGCGGGGCGGCCCTGCACGGACCCCAAGGTGCTGGTCGCCCTATGGCTGTATGCGACCTGTGACGGCGTCGGGAGCGCGCACGAGGTGGAGCGGTTGTGCCAGGCCCATGACGCGTATCGGTGGATCTGCGGCGGGGTGACGGTGAACTACCACACGCTTAGTGACTTTCGCAGCGCACACCCGGAGGCCCTCGACGAGTGGCTGACGCAGATGATTGCGGTGTTGATGCAGGAGGGGCTGGTGGTGCTCAAGCGGGTGGCGCAAGACGGCACGCGGGTGCGCGCCAGTGCGGGAGCGGGGTCGTTTCGTCGCCGCCAGCGCTTGGAGGATTTCGTGACGGCCGCGCGCGAGCAGGTCGAGGCGGTTAAGGCACAGGCTAACGCCCCGACCGACACGCAGCGCACGGCGCGCCGCGCGGCCGCTCAGCAGCGCGCGGCCCGCGACCGGGCGGAGCGGGTGCAGCGCGCCCTGGAGGAACTGGGGCGGATCGAGCAGCAGCGCGCAGAAATGACCGGGGGGCACCAGCCCAAGGGCCAGCCCCGCGCCTCGACCACGGACCCGGAGGCGCGCAAGATGAAGATGGGCGACGGGGGGTTTCGCCCGGCGTTCAACGCGCAGCTGGCCACCGACACGGAGAGTCGCGTGATTGTCGGCGCGGCGCTGACGCCGGACGGCACCGATTACGCGCAGAGTGCGCCCATGCTGGAGCAGGTCGAGAAGCGCACCGGCAAGAAATTGGACGAGGTCCTGCTCGATGGGGGCTATGTGAGCAAGGAGGCGGTGGATACGATCAGTGAGCAAGCGGTAACCATGTATGCCCCGCTGCCCGAGCGCAAAGGGACGCCGGATCCGTTGGCGATCAAGCCCCAGGACTCCGCGGCGATGCGGGCGCTCAAGGAGCGGATGGGGAGCGCCGCCGGCAAAGCGATCTACAAGGAGCGGGCGGCCACGGCGGAGACGGTCAACGCGGATCTCAAGACGTGGCGCAGTCTCGATCGGTTCTTGGTGCGGGGCACGCGCAAGGCGACGTGCGTGCTGTTGTGGAACGTGCTGGCGTACAACATCCTGCGGTGGGTGGCGCTCACTGCGGTGAGCTGAAACCAGACCCACGGAAGCCGAGGGATGAGGACGAAAGGAGGCAATTGAAGCGATACCGCCTCAGAGTAGCATGTAGGGCCCGGCAGGGGCGGTAATCTCGTCACCGACCGCGGCAGACTCCGGCCGAAAAACCTGCAGGCCGAAGAACGAGAGAAATCAAGAATCCGATTCTTTCATAAACTCTACGTCCCTCAGTCCCTCTTCTGGATCCCCACGTTATCGTCCTGGGCGGCGGCCTGTCCAATATCGATGAGCTTTACACGCTCGGACGCGACGCCGTTGCCGGATATATTTTCAACGATGAGATGCGCACACCGATCCGCCGCCCAGGACGATAA
>JBIOFT010000331.1:0-2111 GCA_044447375.1 Terriglobales bacterium
GTCGTGCCCAATTCAAACGGAACCACTACCATTTCGCAAGGAAAGGTGCGGAAATGACGGCATCCATAGGGTCGATCCTTTTGACGGCCGCTTCCAACGGCTGGGGTTGGTTACTGGAACTGCTCGGCGAATTGGTCGCACTGCTATTGGTCGGAATCGCGCTGGCACTCTCCGCGTTTGTCATAGTGTTTCTCGTGAGTGGCGTCTACTACGTGGCACGTAACGGAAGTCCGAAGATCGCAGTTCACAAGGCGGGACGGTTCGCGCTGGGCGCCGCTCTCATTGTTCTTGAGCATCTCTAAGCGCGCAGATGCAGGTGACTGTCGTCCGCCGCGCTGGAAATCCCCCGTGTCGCCGTTTATCATTTGCCCCTGTCGATTGAGGACGGTCGATTTGAGGATTGTCGATTTCAGAACTTGCCGTCTCCAGCTTTCCAAATACCTGCGGAATGACGTTCCATGCCCAAGGTCAAATTCGTCAAAGAAAAAAAGAAGTCGAAGTCCAGCCAAACGGAATAGTCGCTGCTTGCGTAGGGGCTGGCATCGACGGATGGAGCACTCAGAACATCGTAGTAGTAGGCATTGGGATAGCTCCAGAAGTACTCCCAGTAGTAGAGCCCGTTCTCGTCGCCGGCGTCAACATACATGGAGTCTGTAATAGCAACTTAGAAATGTCAGGTTCTTAGCCAATTAGAAATGTCAGGTGCCCATGCGTGTTGAGACGATCCTATCGCCTTAACCTATATGAACGAACTCCTGACGATGACGAAACGAGAACGACATTATTTAGAGACCCTGCAGCGTCTTTGCCGCGGGGAGTTGACGCGATCAGCTGCGGCCCTGGAGCTATCGCTGAGTGAGCGGCAGCTCTACCGCTTGCTGGCGCGCTACCGGAAAGAGGGAGATGCAGCGGTGGTGCATAAGCACCGTGGCCATTCCTCGAACCGTGGGCATTCTGCGGAGGTCCATACCCAGGCCATTGCGCTATACAAGCAGCGAGAGTATCGGGATTATGGCCCGCAGTTATTTAGTGAAGTGCTGGCGGAGCGGCTGAAGGTTCGGATCAGCGCGGAGACGCTGCGGCAATGGCTGATGTCGGCGGGTTTGTGGTCGGGCCGTCGCGCGCCACGGCGTCATCGCAAGAAGCGGGAACGCCGCGAAGGGATCGGCAGCTTGGTGCAGTTCGATGGAAGCGAGCACGATTGGTTCGAAGGCCGTGGCCCGGCGTGCTGCCTGCTGGTTGCGATCGACGATGCGTCGAGCCAGGTGTTCATGCGGTTTGCGCCATCGGAGGACACGGAGCATGTGATGCGCACGCTGTGGCAGTACATGGAACGCTATGGTATCCCGCAGGCGCTGTACACGGATCACGGCTCGGTCTATGCTCCGCACAAGGATGGCTCGGAGTCGGTGACGGAAGTGGGCCGCGCCTTGCGGCACCTGGGCGTGAAAATGATTTTTGCGAACTCGCCGCAGGCCAAAGGCCGCGTGGAGCGGTCGAACCGAACGCAGCAGGACCGGTTGATCAAGGCCTTACGGCGCGAAGGGATCAGTACGATCGAGGCCGCCAACCGGTATCTCGACGAACGATACCTTGCCGAGCACAACGCGCGCTTTGCCTGCACGTTGGATAAACCGGACGTGCATCGCAGCATCTTCGGGCTTTCGCTCGAACAGATTTTTTGCTTCGAGGAGCAGCGTCAGGTTCGGAACGATTACACGTTTCTACTCGCGGGCTCGTTCTGGCAACTCGAACGGCGCGAAGGGCCGAACGCACCGCCGCTGCCGCCACCAAAAACAATGGTCACGGTACAACGATGGCTCGATGGCTCACTCCATGTCTATTGGAACGAAACGGAACTGGTCCATCGCGCACTCGAAGCGGCACCGGAACCCACGCCACCGCAGCGGCCGGCCCGGACGCATGTTTGGCGTATGCGGCCGGTCAGCCCGCGCGGCATCGAGGCGAAAAAAAATTTTAATCGCTCCGGCTAAGTTCTTTCGGCCTACGGCCTCAAGAACTTAGCCGGAGCGATTCCGAGGACATTCCACCCAGAAAACCTGACATTTCTATCTGGGCTAACGACATGACATTTCTATCTGGCTGCTACA
>JBIOFT010000332.1:0-2108 GCA_044447375.1 Terriglobales bacterium
GCCGCGCTCGATCGCTGGACGCCCGGAGTGGCGGCCGCCGTGCTCGCGTCGGCCGTCGCGCTGCTGCTGCTGCTTGGAGCTGCCGTCACGGCGACGTACTGGTACCCGCTGACGATGACCGCGCTTGCAGTGCTCGTATATGTCGCGCATCTCGCCTGGGGTGAGTCCGACATCGCGCGGACCCACCGCTTCAGCGCGATTGCCATCGTGGCGTTGACCGCCGCATACAGCTACACCGTCGGCGATTTCTGGCAGCAGGCAAACCTGGGAGCGCTCACGGCGCTGGCAGCAGTGAGCGTGACGGCGGCGCTGTTGCTCTTCGACGGCAGGCGGTACGGCCGGCCTGTGCTGGACTACGCCGCTGCTGCCGTCGCTTCGCTAGGCGGTATCTGGATCGCGCGCTATGTCGGCGCCGACAACCTCCAGG
This sequence comes from Terriglobales bacterium, assembly GCA_044447375.1. GTDB lineage: Bacteria > Acidobacteriota > Terriglobia > Terriglobales > Acidobacteriaceae > JAHFUA01. The sequence continues at coordinate 428 of JBIOFT010000332.1, forward strand.
CGGAGGTTGCGCTCACCGGCATCGCGCTGGTGGCCCTGGGCCTCATCGCACCTCAGGACCAGCGGCGGCCCGCGACCCTGGCTCTTTGCCGCGCTGCCATCGGTGCCGGCGCCCTGGTCCTTATTGGGGCGAGCGCATATCAGTCCGTTACCGAGGACGCGGCGGCCACTTACACGACCCTTTGGGTTGTCGAAGCTGTCTTCGGAATGCTTGTCGGAATCGGCGCACGCAGCCGCACTCTCGTTCTGGTCGGAGGCGCCGGACTGGCGTTCGGTGCCCTGCGCGCGCTGTTCCTCATCCTGCAATCGGTGCAGGTGTACGTTGTGTTCGGGACCATCGCGATCCTGTTGTTGATCGCCGCCGGTATTCTCGCTGCCACCAGGGACCGTCTGAGCGCCGCGCGCACGTCGGTCACGCGCTCCTGGGGCGACTGGACCTGAGCAATAGTCGCACGGTCAGTCGGCATCCTGGGCTTTAAGGCTCGACAGAGCGACGGCCGACCAAGTACCCCCAATTGAGTTCGGCCCGGACGCCGGCCCCGGGCACGATCAGCTGCTCCGCTGCCTCTCGAAATGCAGCAGTCACGGACTCCTCGCCAGAGTGGACGATACCGGCGTAAGCGGGGCCTGATGCTGCCAGGGCGGCCGCCGCAGTGTCCACGTCTGGGAACTCCCAGGTGATCTCCAACCTGCCCCGCTCGACCACCTCGAGGCCAGCCGCCTCGTACATCGCCTCGGCCACGCCGGGCCGGCCGATGGCCACCTCGGCACCCTGCTCGGCGACCGCCTCCGGGGGAGCGCAGATGGCGAGTGGGACGAAAAGCGGGAAGCCCGGCATCTTGCGCAGGTCACCCCAAAAGGTGAGGGCGAGTAAGCCTCCCGGTCGGGTCACCCGAACAGCTTCGGCAAGCGCCGCCTGGTCGGGGCCCCAGATCCCGTTAAAGCTGGTGACGGCATCGAAGCTTCCGTCGGCCCAGGGAAGCGAGTACATGTCGCCCGTACGCCAGTCTGCCGTCGGCGTGCGCACGCGCGCGATCTCGAGCAGACGGGCGGCGGCGTCGAGGCCGGAGACCTCGGCCCCCCGTCGGGACGCGATGTAGCCGGCCAGCCCGGAGCCACAGGCGATGTCCAAGTAGCGCGTGCCGGGGCCGAGCTCGAGCCGGTCGAAGATCTCGGCGTAGGCTCCCCAGTACTGCTTCTCGAGTAGATACGCCCATGCAGGCGCGCGCCGGCCCCAGCCAGCGTCGACGGCCTCCCAGGACACAGCCAAGCATTGTGCGCCCTCTATTGCTCTCTACACGCTGAGCGGCAATCTCTGCCGCTGCATGGGTCACTCCGGGATCGCGCGCTCGGTGCTCAAGGCGGCGTCCACATGCCGGTCCGCAGCCAACGGACGTAGGAGTCTGCCATCGGGTAGCCGCTCGAGAGGTAATCCGCGGCCACCTTCTCCAGGTCGTAGTCGACGCGCCGGTGCTCGACCTGATCACCATCAACGATCACGTAGGTCGCGCGCACATCGCGATCCAGTGACAGGCTAACGCTTCCGCTGTTGATCACGGTCAGGTCGCCGAGCCGCCTCACGAACGCGTGGTGGATGTGGCCGTAATCGACGGTCGGCGCGCCAGCCCGGCCGTAGGTCGAGCGCAGCGTCTCGTCTGGAGCGTCGTGGCCTACTATGGCCC
>JBIOFT010000333.1:0-2106 GCA_044447375.1 Terriglobales bacterium
CTCGAATTCCTTTGCGTTTCTGTACTTGTTCTGTGCATTGTCGGCTGCAGTGGATTGTCGAACGTCAAAAATAGTGGCGGTGGCGGCCAAGCCACCGGCGTGACCGTCTCGCCGCTTACCGCTTCCCTTGACCCGTTCGGTACCCATACGTTCACCGCCCAAGTCCAAGGGAGCACCAATCAGGCCGTGACCTGGCAAGTCAACGGCGTCACCGGTGGGAGCGCCACGACCGGAATTATCTCCACCGCAGGGCTGTACACCGCACCGCATGCCATTGCGCCCGTTCTGATTCCCGCCAACAACGCTCCAGTGACCGTGACCATCACCGCGATTTCTCAGGCCAGCGCAACCGCCACGGGCACCGCCGTCGTTACCCTCACCGCGCAACAGCAGCAAACCCAGTCTGGGGCCATCAAACTCGGAACTTCCGGTGGCACTATCAATGACACAAGTGGAAATTTTTGCTGCTCTGGCACGCTAGGTTCGTTGGTAACGCGGAACGGTACGCTGTATATCCTCAGCAACAACCACGTCATGGCAAACAGCGCCGCGAACCCTGCGAGCCCCGACGTGGGTGTTGCCATCACGCAACCCGGATTGATCGAGGTTGATTGTTTGAGCAGTTCGACGCACACGGTGGCAAACCTTTCCGAATACTTCCCTCTGCAGACCGGGTCAATCCCAAAGATCGACGCGGCTCTAGCGGCAGTGGCGAGCGGCGCAGTGGATACCGGCGGCAACATCCTGCTCCTCGGCAGCACGCTCACGAATGGTGTCCCAGATCCCGGTGCTCCGGCTTTCGGCACCGGCCTTACTCCCGCCCAAGCGATTGCCGCCCCGCACAACGGCGCGGTGGCGAAGAGCGGCAGGACCACCGGGTTGACCTGCTCGACGATCGTGGGCACCAACGTGGCCAGCAACGTGGATTATTACGCTCATTGTGGCGACGCTACCAAAGCCTTCACCGTCAGCTATACGGACCTGGTTGCAGTCAACGGCGGAGATTTCAGCGACTCAGGCGATTCGGGTTCCCTGATCGTGGCGGAGGATACGGCCGAGGCAGTTGCGCTGCTTTTTGCCGGATCAGACACGGACAGCGTGGGCAATCCGATCACTGATGTACTTTCGAGTTTTCCCGGCGCGGGCAACGCCACCCCGACGTTCGTCGGCAATAGCACGACGAACCCGAAGCACCAAGTAATCGGCTGCACCCTGCCGGCGTTGAAGGCAGTCACCACGGCCCCGCAGGCTAAGGCTGTCTCCGAATCCATTCAACAGGCTAGCGCGGTGCGCGACCTGCGCGCATCGCAACTCCTGGCCGTTCCGGTAATCAAAGCCGTGGCCGTGGGGGAGAGCTATGATCAACCCGGCAAAGCGTCAATCCTCCTCTTTGTCGGCAGCGGAGAATCGCTTGCGGGTGTGCCCAGGACGATCGACGGTGTGCGCACGCGGCTCATCGATGCGAACGACTGGGCGCACCACGGGCTCCTGAATAGCGAAGAGACCTCGGATTTGCTCAGCACCGTGAGCAGGCCGCAACTCGTTTACCCTTTGCAGCAGGGCGAATACCTGCGCGCCAAGACCGTGCACACCGCTCACGTGACCGAGCTGCTAAAGCAGGCGGGAATCCTTGGCGTAGGCATCACCTCCAGCGTTGACGCACCGGGGGAAGCGGCGCTCCTGATCTACGTCCTGCGGGGAGCGCCGCAAGACGACATTCCGGCCGAGATCGACGGCTTGCGGACCCGTGTTCGCGAATCGGGCCCCTTTACCGTGGGACGCCGCGGCAACGAACCCGCCCGGAGTTGCAAGATGCCCGTTGCCAAGAGCTTGCTCACAATAACAAACCCGTAACCCCGGCAAAACGAATCGCACGAGGCGCCTCCGCTGTTCAGAGTGACGCCGTCGTCTCAATTCACCCTGGACCTTTCTTTGTGCAGGGCGCGGTTGTAGAATCACCGTAGGCGGCGTCGAACTTGCTCCCTCGACCCTTCCTTCCATTCAGGGGGTATATATGCGGCGAAATGCGATTTTATGCGGTACAGTTCTGCTCCTGGCCTTGGGCATCGGATTCGCGCAAGAGAAAGACACCAAGGACAAAGCGCA
>JBIOFT010000334.1:0-2071 GCA_044447375.1 Terriglobales bacterium
CCTATTGCGGGTCCCTCCCCGCCAGATTCCCTGGGACTTCGTGGATCTCATCGAGACCGACCCCGCCCGACGCGTCAGGCTGAAGATTTCGCATGAACGACTGGGCAGGCTCCATCCGGCCGACATTGCCGACATTGTGGAAGATCTGGCTCCCGATGAACGCGAAGCTGTGTTCGAGACCCTCGACGAGGACGTCGCCGCTGGAGCGTTGGAAGAGCTCGAACCCAAAGTTCAGAAAGCGGTCGTGGAATCGCTGGATTCCGACCGGGCCGCCGACATTGTCGAGGAGATGGAACCTGACGCCGCTGCCGACCTTTTGGGTGACCTGTCCGATGAGCGGTCTGAGGAAATCCTGGTGCAGATGCAGCCGGAAGAGCGCCAGGAAGTCACCGACCTGCTCGAGTTCAAGGAGAATACCGCCGCCGGGCGCATGACCACCGAGTATATTGCGCTGCCGGTGACGGCTACCGCCAATGATGCCATCGAGGCCATGCGTTCCTTCGAAGGCCGCATGGAAAACATGAGCACCATTTACCTGACGGATTCTCACGGCACCCTGGCCGGCGCGGTGCCGCTGGTGAAGATCGTTCTGTCGCCCTCCTCGACTCCGCTCCTGGCGTTGGGCCAAGAGCCTCTCATTTCCTGTCACGAAGACGCAAAAGAGAAGGAATTCGCCGAACTCTTTGACAAGTACAACCTGCTGACATTGCCGGTGATCGACGAACACAATCAGTTAACCGGGGTGATTACACCGGACGACGTGATTGCAATGCTGCGCGCCAAACTGTAGTTTCGCTCGTGTGGGGACGGGCGCCCTCGCGAGCCTGCCCTGAGCGAAGTCGAAGGGTCCAAGCCGAGCGCAGCTCGGCAGCTGCCTGTGGTCACAGCAACTCTGCATTTGTTTTAGTCGCCGGAGGCAGCTCCGGCCGCGCATCACGAGTTGTTCAGCCGCGTCCCCGCAGTTTCGCAAAAAACTTCCGCAGTTTTGCAGATTCACCTATCCAGACTGCGCTTTCAGCATTTATTCTGATCGGTCTGTTTTGCCAATTTGATCGTGCTTGTGGCCTGCGCGCATGAAATTCCTGAGAAGTTGGAAGTTCCGGGTCCTGCTGTTTTTTGCCGTCGTAGGGCCTGGCTTCATCACCGCGAATGTCGACAACGATTCCGGCGGCATCTATACCTATTCGGCGGCCGGCGCGCAGTTTGGCTACACGCTCTTGTGGACGATGATTCCCATTACGGTCGCCCTGATCGTGGTGCAGGAGATGTGCGCCCGCATGGGAGCGGTTACGGGCAAGGGCCTCAGTGACCTGATTCGGGAAGAATTCGGCCTGCGGATTACGTTCCTCATGATGCTGGGAATTCTGATCACAAATTTCGGCAACGTCATCGCCGAGTTTGCCGGCATTGCGGGAAGCATGGAGCTGTTCGGAGTCTCAAAGTACATTTCGGTGCCGATCTGCGCCGTGATCGTCTGGCTGATCGTCGTCAAAGGGCAGTACAAAAGCGTTGAGAAGGTGTTCCTGGCGGCTTCGTTCTTCTATATCACTTACATATTTGCCGGAGTGCTGGCGAAGCCCGCGTGGATTGAGGCCGTGAAGGCCACCGTGAAGCCTCCGCAGCTCGCGGCCTTCAAGCAGGACTCGTACCTCTACATGGTGATCGCCGTTGTCGGAACTACGATCGCGCCCTGGATGCAGTTCTATCTGCAGTCGTCGGTCGTGGAAAAAGGAGTCACGCGGCGTCAGTACAACGCCTCGAAGCTCGACGTGATTGTGGGCTGCATCTTCACCGACGTGGTTGCCTGGTTCATCATTGTGGCCTGCGCGGCCACGCTCTACCTGCATGGCCATCGTGACATTCGCGACGCCGCCGACGCCGCCCAGGCGCTCCGTCCGCTGGCGGGCGACTGGGCCTACATACTGTTTGCGCTGGGGCTTTTCAATGCGTCGCTGTTTGCCGCTTCGATTCTCCCGCTTTCGACCGCCTACACGGTTTGTGAAGGGCTAGGTTTCGAATCGGGCGTAGGACGTAAATTTTCCGAAGCGCCCATCTTTTACTGGCTCTATAC
>JBIOFT010000335.1:0-2040 GCA_044447375.1 Terriglobales bacterium
CGGGAATCGAGAACCAGGCACAGGTCGAGGAGCGGCAAGACGTGCTGGTCTACACCACACCTCGTCTCGCGGAGCCCGTAGTCATCACGGGCCCTGTGTCCGTCACCCTGTATGCCAGCAGCAGCGCTCCCGACACCGACTTCACCGCCAAGCTCGTCGATGTCGAGCCTGACGGGTATTGCGCCAACATCGCCGAAGGCATCATCCGGGCACGCTATCGCAACGGCTGCGATCACGAGGAGTTCCTCGATCCGGGAAAGGTAACGGAGTTCCGCATCGACCTGTGGGACATGGCCCACACCTTCAAACCGAATCACCGCATCCGGCTGGAGATTTCCAGCAGCAACTTCCCGCGCTTCGACCGCAACCTGAACTCCCGCGTCACGCCGGCGCTCGGCAGCGCCGCAGACGTGCAAAAGGCGGTGCAGCAGGTTTTTCACGACCGCCGGCGGGCCTCGTACATCACGCTCCCCGTGGTGTCCTAACTTCAGTCACTCCGCGAAAGAGTCCACCGACGATGCGTGGATTGCGATGGCTCACGGTCCCATATCATCGCTGTCCCCTTACATAGAGTACATAGAGTCCGAAACCATGTGAATGGGACGATTGACGGCCGTATCGGCGCCGGGTAAGAAAAACGACAGACGAGGTTGCAACAGGTGCTGAATCCTTCGTTGAATGTGAGCCCAGGCTTCGACGCGGCCATGGCCGGGAAACGGGCGGAGTGCGACGGCGGAGGGCCGGTGGAAGGGACACGGTTTGCCGCGCGCCAGGAGTTTACTGGAACACTGACCGGTGAATACTTCGATCACGGCGATCCACCATGGCGTTGGTTTCTCATGGTCGATCTTACCAAGAAACCTGATGGCTACAGCTGGGACTCGGTCTGGTGCGAGTCGGGATTCATCTTCCTGATTGACGACTGATTCGATTTGCAGATAACACCAGCCAGCGCAGCCTGCTGGCGCTTCTGAATTTCTTGGTAAGAGGTATGTCCCTATTGCTCCCGGCGGGCTGGCGTTATAAGCGAAACAAACGTTTGTTTCAGCAGGAGAGAAGACCCGCATAGATGAAGCCACCACGGTTTGAGTACGCCGCGCCGACGACGGTGGCGGAGGCGGTGTCGTTGCTGCAGCAGCACGAGAGTGAGGCGAAGATCCTGGCCGGGGGGCAGAGCCTGATGCCGTTGTTGAACATGCGGCTGACGCGGCCGGGACTGTTGATCGATCTGGGCAAAGTGGCCGAGCTGCGCTACCTGCGCGAGAGCAACGGCGCGCTGGCCATCGGGGCGATGACCACCAAGCGCACGGTGGAGGATGCGGCCGTGGTGAAGAGTCGCTACCCCTTGCTCCACGCCGCCACGCGGCTGATCGGTCACGCGCAGATCCGGAACCGCGGTACGGTGGGCGGCTCACTGGCGCACGCGGACCCAGCTGCGGAATACCCGGCGCTGGCGGTGGCTGTGGACGCCCAGTTGCGGGCGGTGGGGCCGAAGGGAGAGCGCACGATCAAGGCCGCGGAGTTCTATGTGAGCTATCTGACTACGGCGCTGGAGCCGACCGAGATCTTGACCGAGGTACGCTTCCCGGCGCTAGCGGGAGATACGGGCTGGTCGTGCGTGGAGGTGGCGCGGCGGCACGGGGACTTTGCCATGACTGGAGCGGTGGTGACGGTACGGCTGGGGAGCGACGGGCGCTGCGCCCAGAGCCGCATCGTGCTGTTCGGGGTGGGGCCCACACCGCTGCGGGCGCAGGCGGCGGAACAGGTGGTCATCGGGCAGACGCCGAGTGAGCAGCTGTTCGCGCACGCCGGGGAGCAGGTGAGCGCAGTGATCGAGGAACCCCTGTCGGATGTACACGCCTCGGCGGAGTACCGCCGGTATCTGGCGCAGGTGCTGACGCGACGCGCGCTGGCTGAGGCGGCGGCGCGGGCCCGCGGGGCGGCGTGAGGCGGACGATGAGACAGCGAGGTGGGCTTTGCACAAGAGCTCCCAGCGGGCGCACTTCGATACGCCGCCGAAAGAGGGCGGCTACTCAGTGC
>JBIOFT010000336.1:0-2024 GCA_044447375.1 Terriglobales bacterium
GGGCTGTACGCCTTTGGCGTGATCTGGAGCTTCGCCCTGAAGTCGCTGGCGGTGCTGGTGCTGCGCTACACCGAACCGGAGCACCGCGAGTGGAAGGTCCCTGGCAACTTGCACATCCTAGGCCAAGAGGTCCCACTGGGTCTGGCGGCTATTTCCCTGGTACTGCTTGCCACGGCGGTGGTGAACCTGTTCACCAAGAGCGAAGCCACGATCGCGGGCGTGGGCTTCAGCGTCGTGTTTTTTGCGCTCTTCACCTACTCTGAGCATCGAACCGCCCGCGCACGCAAAGGCAAGCCGGAGCATATCGATCAGTTCCGCGTTTACGGCAACCAGGAACTGGGCAGCGGAGCGCTCGGGGTGCGGCCGGGGAACATCCTGGTGGCGGTCCGCGATCCCCGGAATCTGTTCTATCTCCGGGAGGTTCTGGCGAGCACCAACACGGCAGCGCAGGACGTGGTGGTGATGAGCGCGCGGCTCTACCACCGCGAGCATGCCTTCAGCGGCAGCGCGGTGTACGAGATGGACGAGGTCTTCGACCACTACGAGCAGGAGTTGTTCACAGCGGTCGTGGCGGTGGCGGAGAAAGAAGGCAGACCTGTTTCTCTCCTGGTGGTTCCCGGCACGGATGTCTTCGAAGCGATCATCGTGACGGCGCAGCGGCTGGCCTCGAGCCGCGTCGTCTGCGGCCAGTCCAACAAGCTGACGGCCGACGAACAGGGCAAACTCACCGGCGATGCCTGGGAGCGTTTGCCGGAGCCCCGCCCGCGCGTGGCGCTCGAGGTCCACGAGCCCAATGGTGTGGTGCACGAGTACCCGCTGGGCCCGCACGCGCCGCGCATGCGGCCCCAGGATTTGGCCTTGATGCACCAGATCTGGCTGGATGTGGTGAAAGATCCGTCGCTCGCCGGCGCCCATCACTACCACGTCGTTGGTCTGGCCCTGGAAGAGCTGCGGAAGGAGCTGAACAGCGAGCAGCGGGCGGAACTGCTGCGCCGCCTCGAAGGGGAAGTGCATCGCCCGGAAGATGGCTCTCCTCCGAAATCCCTCGACTGAGAGGTTTGCGGGTGGCGCGCCTGGTGTAGAATCGAGAACGTCAACCCCACGCTGCCCCCTCGGCAGCGGATCGCGGGCCCCCAGCAAGCCCGGTTTTGGCTTGATGGGGCTGGTCGGGACGTGGCTCAGCCTGGTAGAGCACTCGCTTGGGGTGCGAGGGGTCGGCAGTTCAAATCTGCCCGTCCCGACCAATCTTGAGATTCCGCATTCAGTCGGTTTGGACACTACACTCCAGTTACTTGCCCCTGAAGCCATTTCGAGATGCAATCACAGCATGCGGAGGGAGCGATGGGTCGTGCTTTTGGCTTCATAGGCACCATGATCGTGATGGCTGTCGGCATGTACATTTATTCGATACAGTTGAAGGACGTCTCTACCACTAGCGGAGGAGGCAGTTCCACCGGAACGGCTAACATCGTGGGCGTGAAAAATGATCTCATTGGTATCGCCAACGCCGAGCGCGGGTACTTTGCCACAGAAGGGAAGTACGCTTCTCTGGATGAGTTAATTACGGGGAACTACATCACGATCGAAAGACAGCGGCCTCCGTATACTTACGATGTTGAGATCACTCCCAGCGGCTTTCATGCGACGGCCACTCGTGACAGTGCCGGCGCTCCAGCACAGCTTTGGATCGACGAAACTATGCAGATTAGATCGTCAAATTGAGAGTTTTCTACGGGCCATTTGGAAACTATGAACGTAGCCTGGCAAATCCGCCCGACTCTTAATTCGAGTCGCCTCGTGCTAGCTCCCGATTGGTCGGCAAACCGGAAGTTAGGCACCTGCCCCGGTTCGCAAAATCGTCCGCCAGGACCCGACGATTTGATTTAAGTCGATTCCTAAACCGCTGAAAGCGCTAGTTCAAGAGTACGGGTTCTCAAGAGGAAAGTTCGAGAATCGTCTGCTAGGGCCGACCATTTCCCCCCAGTCTGAAACCCGATGCCCTGCTCACCAACGCTTGTCAGAAC
>JBIOFT010000337.1:0-1952 GCA_044447375.1 Terriglobales bacterium
AGTATTCTCAGGGTAACACGCGCAATGTTGCGCGAGTGCGAAAAGGGCGGGGAACCTTCCGGAGAGTTACTCGATGGGCTGATTCGGTATGCGGGTCATCTCAACGGCGTTGAGTCTGCCATTGGCGTCGAAATAGAAAGTTACCCGCGCGGTAACGGGCCGCACCGTCTGAATATCAATATGGCGGATGACGGCGACCAGGGTGCCCGGTTTTTCGGGGGCTTGCATCTCGTAGCCGCGCACGGAAATGAAGGTTGTGACGCGGTCGGATGTGCAACCCTGGGGCAACTGGGTCTCGATCATTTCCTGGATGGGCTTGAGCTGCGGGTCGTCGACCTGGAAGAAAGCTTTCTGGCAACCTGCTGCGAGGAGCGTGGTTAAAAGTAAGAGCGAGCAGAAGGAAAGTGGGCCGCGACGGGCGACTGCGCTTGCGACAGGCCTATCGTGCGAGTTTGCGAATATCATCCGGCGGCTCTCGATGGTTTCCACGCTAATCCACGATCTCGAAGCGGTATTCCTCGATGACCGGATTGGCGAGCACTTCCTTGGAAATGCGCTCCAGTTTCTGCTGCGCTTCGTCGCGGCTCCAGCCATCCAGGTTGAGGACGAAGAATTTTCCCTGGCGCACGTCGGAAACTTGCGCGTAACCCAGGCTGGCAAGAGCGTGTTGAATGGTTTGACCCTGCGGGTCCAGAACAGTGCGTTTCGGCATAACCCAGACGTGAGCTTTCATGGCGCTAGTATAGCAATTTCGTTGCGCGTCTTCACGCTAGCTGGAAGCACGGCGGCGCGTCAGGTTCGGATTAGCTGAGTGAGCAGGAATCAGCCGCGCGTCTGTGACATCTGCCGATACTCGTCGCCGGCCGCGTCGGGCAGGAGTACGAACAAAGTATAGATTCCCAGTGCTGTATCGAATGGGAAATGGATGAGGCCCAAAAAACCCATCACCAGAGCAAAAGTTCGGCCCCAGGGCTGCATCTTTAGGAGCCCCCATCCAGCAACAAACCGAAGGGCCGCCGATACCAGGAAAACGATGCACAGGATGACGAAGATCCCCGGCGCAAACACGAACACGATCTTATCCGCTCCATGCAATGCCAACGGCACCGTGATGACGGCGGCAAGCACACCCATGATCACGGCTGGAATGAGCCAAAACGAGCCAACGACGAACCACAAGATAGCAAGCAGATGAACGTGTTCGGCAACCCGCTTGCGCGCGGCGCTCGCGACACGCGCCCCGGTCGTACTCCTGCCGCAATTCGAACAGATGGACTGCTCCGGAGCGATTGGGGAACCACAACTATTGCAGAACATACTTCTCTCCTTTGAGGAGGAAGAAACAAGATGCCCTGGGAGCCCGCAGCCTGATGGCAACGACCCGTGACACCGATTCCGGTGGCCCTGCTCCGCACTCAATAAGGCTTTCCCGCCCGCAGCACGGGTAAAGGACAGAGTCGGCACAAGTCGTGCTTATTAATGGATACGAGAGCGCGAAGCAGGAAGTTCCACCTGTGTCAGGCAGGGTCGCCGTTCTAGGAGGCCCAAGGGCTGAGGACCGCAATACTGGAGTATTGGATTCCATTTGTCCGATAGCGCAGTAATCTGCAACTGACCTGCTGCACTCGGCACAGCCTCAGCGCCGAGGTTATTTCTGCGGGAGGGTGGCGAGATAGGCGCGGCGGGCTTCGTCGGGGAGAAAGGAATGTTCCACCGCGGCGCGATGCAAGCTGATGAGTTCGGCCTCGCTGAGGCCCATTTGCGCGGCGATTTCGTATTCGCCGAGGAGCGAGGCGTGAAACATTGCGGGGTCGTCGGTGGAGAGCACTATCGGAATACCATGGCGGAGGAGTTGAGGCAAGGGGTGCTGCTGGAGCGTTGCGCCCGGATTGTGCAATTGCAAGGCGAGGGCACCGGTGCGCAGATTGCTAGTGGGGCAAACCTCCAAGGGA
>JBIOFT010000338.1:0-1949 GCA_044447375.1 Terriglobales bacterium
AATTATTCTTCGGGTTAATCGGTGCTACTGGCGGCTGTGCCACTGAGGCGCACGATGATGACGCGGCCGTCTTTGCGTTTCCACTGAACTTCCACGCCCTTCAGACTTCCGGTGCGGCGATAGTCCTCGGCCAGCCGGGCCAACTCCTGGGGATGGACGAAGACCTCGCGCCTCGCGTCCAGCTTGAGAAGATCTTCGACCGATCCATGCCCGAGCATGGAGATGAGCGCCGGATTCACGTCCAGGAATCTTCCGCCCAGCGTGCAGCGGCAAATGCCGAAGGCCGCGCTCAAAATCAGGGAGCGGGAGCGGGCTTCGGAGCGGCGGAGCGCCTCTTCATAGCGCTTGTGCTCGATGGCTGCGGCCAACTGCTGCGAAACAAATTTCAGAATCTCGCGGTCGCGCTCTCCGAAGCGGGTGTTTTCGTCGTAGCTCTGGACCACCAGGGCGCCAATGCAGGCCGTACCGCTCTTCAGGGGAACACCCAGCCAGTCCACCGACGGGGCCCCGATCAATTCCACTTCGCCGCGCCGCACCAGTTCCTCAAAGACTGGCGGTGTCGCCAGCAGGGGCTCGCCGGAGCGCAGGACGTATTCCGTCAAACCGCGGCCCAGAGGCTTGGGGGCGGGGGTAGGGTCCTCTTCATCGACGAAGTAGGGAAAGCTCAACAACTGAGACTGCGGATCGTAGAGGGCGATATAGAAGTTGCGCGCGTTCATCAACTGACCGAGGATGTTGTGGATGCCGGCGAAAAACTGTTGCAGGTCTTCGGCTGACTGGCTGCGCGCCGCAATGGCGTACAAGGCGGCATTCAACTCCTCAGCGCGCTTTTGCTCGGTGATGTCGCGATAGGAGGCGTAGGATCCAACTCTTTTGCCGTTCACGGTCACGGGCGAGGTTGAGAGCAGCACCTCGACCAGTGAGCCATCTTTTCGCTGGCGGCGAGTCTCCAGCGAGAGTTTGTTTTGAGTCTTGATGGTCTCTGTGATCCAAGCGGTTTCCGCATAGCGATCGGGCGGCACGATGAGCAGGTCGAGCCGTTTTCCTGCAGCCTCAGCCGCGGTAAAGCCGAACAGGCGGGTGAACTCCCCGTTGATACGCAGAATGTGCAGCTGCTGGTCGACAATGCTGATCGCTTCCGGCGCATTCTCGATGATCTGTTCGAGGTGGGCTTTCTCCACTGTGAACGGGACTTCGGCGGTATTGCCGTTCGCGGGCGAAGTGGGCGGGTCCGGGTCGGAGATGTGGGTGAGGATCGGCGGCGCGCCGTGCTCAGGAGCATTCCGCAGCGCCTTCACCCGCGGCAGTTCGGTGGAAGTTGCTGCCGGGGCGATTTTCTCACCCATACAGTCCTTTCCCAGTGTGCACTGGCGATAGCCCGATGGTAGGCGGGCCGGGTTGTCCGCCGATAGTTACGGCGGTAATGGAGGTTTCAAATGGGGAAAAACGGAAAGGTTCAGGAAGCGTTCGTCAACACCACGCAGACCTGGCGCAGGATCAGCTTCTGCTCGTCGGTCACAACCAGAAACTCGAATCAGCAGCGCAGGCCTTCGCTATAACGCACCACGGCTCGCACTTTCATGACCTGAGGCGGGAGCGGAATGGGAAACTCCAGGGAAACAACTTCGCCGGCCCGCAACTCGCCGCTGAGGGTCGCCCCGATGCCGTCCTGGCCGAGTTCGCTGGTTCGGCCCCAGCATGTGGTGGTCAGGCCTTCGCGAAACACCGCCACTTGAATGCGCACGTCAAAACGATAACGGGAGAAACGCCGCAGCCGCCGTTGAGCTTTGGATGTCGTTTGTGCTTGGTCGCTCAATCCAGCCTCTCCATCTCAGATCTCCCTCTCAAAGCTTGCCTGCGATTGTGCTTGAGTGCAAGGCCTGCCCTCAACGGCATCAAAGTGCATGTACCAACGAAGTGAGCGTTCGGGCGAGGAGAGTGGTCGCCAC
>JBIOFT010000339.1:0-1913 GCA_044447375.1 Terriglobales bacterium
CACCGCGACGGGTTCGCTGAATTGCTGCATTGCAGGCTGCGGCTGCGGTGCGGAGACCGGCATCATCTGCGCCGGATTCACCGTCACCACAACCGGCCGCGCAATCGGCGGCGAGTTTCTCATGCTTTCGGGAATCGCCGCTCGTTCCATGTGGATGGGCGCCGCTTCTTGATGCTCAAACACCGGCACGGGCAGAGGAAAATCAAAAGCCTTGGGCAATGAGATGCGCGCTTCCGTCAACGTGGACGCGGTTGCAACCACTCCCAGCGCCGGTGTCTGCGCATTGGAATTGGCGGGACCTCTGCTGAAGTACGCATCCTGCTGCGCGTCGCTTCCGACGAAACCGACGGGCAGCGCCCCGGTTCGGCTCAGGTAAAAAAGGGCCGCCACCGATTCCCGCAAAACACGGAATTTTCCCTCCGGCGTATGTGACAGATACTCGATGACCTCGCGCGATCTCCACAAGCAAAACACCGCCGTAAGCACAAGCACCGCGGCACAAGCTCCGCGGAACCCTATCGCGTGGCTGCGGCGTCGCGGTTCCTCTTCGTCTTCGGCAGTCGCAATGTCGCCGTCGCCCTCCGCTGCATTTGCTTCCGGGGAACCGGCTGGCGAATCCTGCTGGTGGTGCTCCGGTACATCGGCACCGGCAGAAGCTGCGCTCGAGCCTTCGCCGATCGCGCTGGCTTGCCCGGGCGCCTCCGTAGCATCCTCCGCGCTCGACGGTTGCATCTGCTCACACGCTTTTGCCAGCACCTCGTCGGCTTCGGCGGCGGAAATTGGACGATAGATCAGAAAATCGAGCCGGTTGTCGCGCATTTCCGCCGCTGTCGGTTCGTGATCGACGATGGCGATGGCCACCGTGTCTCGGTTTGGAGTGGACTCGCGAGCCCGCTTCAACAGGAAGCTCGCCTCCGGCTGGTCGGCCCAGTCCGCGATCACGCACGAAAAGGCGCGATTCTTCCCTTTGTCGATGGCTGTAAAGATGTCGGAACAGACTTCAGCGCGGATCCCTGTACTTTCGCAGGCCGCCGTCATGGCGGCGTTCGTCTCGGGGCTTTTTGAAAACAACAGGGCGCGGAAAGCCATTGTGGCAAAGCTTATCGGGGTTTTCGTCACCGCGACAGGTAACCAGTGGGTAGTCCACTCGTGGAATCTGGCCATCCCTCCGGTAGACCCTGGATTCCCTCTAGAGACGCGGCTTGCCAAGTCTCCGCAGATGGGGCAAGCCCCCGTCTCTACACGCAGAAGAAGATACCCCGACACGAAACCCGAGTCCAGCGCTGGTGACCTTCGTAACCTGCCGCCCGTCCCACCCTGACAAATGTCAGATCTCGGCCCACTCTCCGGATAACTCATGGCGCAGCTTCTGCTGCCGCCCCTGCATTTTTTGCTGCCGTTCCTGCATCTTCCGCTGCGAATCCTGCAGCCTGCGCTGTGAATCCTGCAACCTCTTCTCCATATCTTTCCAGCACGTTGCCTGCTGCTGCACTTTCTCCATGATGGCCGGACCCAGGCGGGCGATTTCCTCTCCGGCGCGGCTGATTGCCCGCTCTGTTTCTGCCGTGAAATCGGGAAGGTCAAAGCTGTCTTCCAACAGGCTGCCGGAATCCTTCTTCTCGGGAAGAGTCAGCGTCAGATTCTGCTCCCTCTTTTCGCGCATCACAGTCACGGCCGCCGTACCGCCCGATGACCGCAGAACATGCGTGAAGTCGGAGGTATCGTGCACCGCCTGGTTGTTGACCTTGACGACCACATCCCCGGCACGGAATCCGGCCTTTTCCCCGCGACTGCCTTGTTCCACCGAGCGCACCAGCACGCCGTTGCCGCCCTTGACCCCAAAGAAATCTCCCTGTTGCGGGGTGATGTTTTCCACCATCAGCCCGCTGCGCAACGATGAGTGGACGATGACC
>JBIOFT010000340.1:0-1898 GCA_044447375.1 Terriglobales bacterium
CGTTGTAGAGCGTGTTGCCGCGCAGGCGGAACACCACCAGCGGGCGCGGTGAATCCGACTCGCCCAGGCCTTCGATGCCGACGAAGGCGAAATCGTGGGTGGAGATCTCGACCTTGCCGTTGTTGTCGCGGTCCTCGAAGACGAGCGGCGGGGTGGTGGTGATCTGCCGCACCAGGGGCGGGTTCTCGCCGGGAGTAAGGATGGAATACGTGTAGCAGCACTGGCCGGCGGTGCGATGGGTCTCGATCACCACGTCGGGCTTGCCGTCGCCGTTGACGTCGCTGCCGCTGATGGCATTGACCAGCGCTTCCGCGCCCGTGACTTCGAACAGAACGTTGCCGTCGGCGGACTTCAGCGCTGCGCGGCACTGCGCCGGCGCGCCATCCAGCGCGGCTGCTATCTCGATCTTGTAGCCGTCCCACAGCTTCTCGGTCCACACGCCGACACCCTGGGCACAGCCGCGATCGAGCGCGGCGGCAGAGGAGGAAAAGGCGGTTAGCGCCAAGACGAAGACCAACGCTGGATGTCGCATGGTGTGTGGTGGAATCATCTCCCGTGGCGGGAAGCGAGTCAATGGCAGGATAGCTAAAATCACTACGTACAGACGGAGTCGTGCTCTAGAACCGATTACTCTAACCTGACTGTCCCACCATTCTCCAAATCGTCATTCCGAGCGCAGCGAGGAATCTATGTATTTGAACTGTTCTCCAGCAGCGGTGTCTCATACGGGTCCTCGTAATGATGCATAGATCCCGCAAGGCGCCGTCACATCCCATCGTAATTCGGCCCGCCGCCGCCCTCGGGCGGGACCCAGGTGATGATCTCGTACGGGTCCATGATGTCGCACGTCTTGCAATGTACGCAATTTGAGGGGTTCAGGTGGATTTGCAGGCCGCTGGGCGCATCGGAGGCCTCAACCATCTCATAGACGTTGGCCGGGCAGAAGTTCTTGCATGGGTTGCCGAATTCCTTCACACAGCGTTCGTTGCAGATGTCGGTATCGTGGATGACCAGGTGCGCCGGCTGGTCTTCTTCGTGCTTGGTCCCCGAGTAATAGAGGTCGGTGAGCTTGTCGAAAGTCAGCTTGCCGTCGCCTTTGGCCGGGCCGATGATGCCTGCCTCGGGGCCGCCGTCGGCGGGAAGCCGGTTGAGATGCTCCATGCGCAAGTGGCCCGCTTCGTTGGTGTAGTGCTCGTGCAGGCCCCGGCCACCGGTGAATTGCTGGATACCAGCGTGGAACATGCCTGACGCAAGCCCGCCCTCGAAGCCCTGGTGGAAATTGCGGACCGGCCACAGCTCGGTCTTGATCCAGCTCTTCTCCACCCGGTCCTGAAAGGTTTCCAGCACCGGAAGAGAGAAGTCGTTCTTGGCCATTGCCTCGAAGGCGGTCTCGGCAGCCAGCATGCCGCTCTTGATGGCGAGATGAATGCCCTTGAGCCGCTGCGAATTCAGGAAGCCGGCGGAGTCGCCCAGGACCATCCAACCATCTCCGGCGAGCGGCGGAATACACCACCAGCCGCCGTACGGCAGCGACTTCGCGCCGTAGCGCACCATCTTGCCGCCATCGAGCAGTTTGGCGATGAATGGGTGCTTCTTGAACTCCTGCAAGACGTGCTGGGGATCGATCCGCGGATCGGGATAGTCGAGTCCGGTAACGAAGCCGAGGGAAACGAGGTTGTCTTTCGAACCGTAGATCCAGGCGCCACCGTACTCGTTGGAGGTCAGCGGATAGCCCATGGTGTAAATGACTTCGCCCGCAGCAACGCGTCCGGCGGGGAGTTCCCACAGTTCCTTCACCCCAACGCCGTAGGTTTGAGGATTTCGCTCCCGGTCGAGCTGGAACCGGCCGATGAGTTGCTTGGTCAAGGAGCCACGCGTGCCTTCGGCAAGAATGACGA
>JBIOFT010000341.1:0-1898 GCA_044447375.1 Terriglobales bacterium
AATCACCAATTACAAATCCTCCGTGTCTTCGTGCCTCCGTGGTGGACTGTTATCTGCCCTTGAAATTTGCCGCCCGCTTCTCCAGAAACGCCGTGGTGCCCTCGTTCTTGTCCTCGGTGCCGCAGATCAGGCCGAACAGCGTGGCCTCGAGATAGAGACCTTCCTTCAGCGGCATGTCCATGCCGTGGTTGACGGCTTCCATCGCGTACTGCACTGCCAGGGGCGCGTTGGCGATGATCTTCTTGGCGATGGCTTCGGCGCGCGGAATCAATTCGGCGGCTGCCACCACTTCATTGACCAGCCCGATGCGGTGCGCCTCCTGAGCCGAGATCATCCCGCCCGCCAGCACGAGCTGCATGGCCACGCCTTTGCCCACCAGCCGCGGCAGCCGCTGCGTCCCACCATAGCCGGGGATGAGCCCCAGTGTGACCTCCGGCTGTCCCAGCTTGGCGTTCTCGCTGGCCAGACGCATGGTGCAGGCCATCGCCAACTCGCAGCCGCCACCCAGGGCAAAGCCATTGACGCAAGCGATCACCGGCTTGCCCAGGTTCTCGATCAAGTCAAGGACGGACTGGCCGGCATGGGTCTCGGCCTTGCCCTCAATGGGCGTGAACTTCCGCAGCTCGTTGAGGTCGGCGCCGGCCACGAACGCCTTCTCCCCCGCGCCGGTGAGGATCACCACCCGCACTTCAGGATCGTCCTTGGCCGCGGTGAACGCGCACCGCAGATCCTCCATGGTTTGCGCGTTGAGCGCGTTCAGAACTTTGGGACGGTTGACGGTGACATAGGCGATGTGGTCTTTCTTGTCGTAGAGAAGGTTCTCGAACTGCGTGAGTGTTGCGGATGAGGCCATGTTCATCTCCAGTCGTGAATCTTGAGACTTAATGAGATTGTTCCTTATTCTTCAATTCCTGTTTTGCCTGCTGCAGCTCGGCGTCGCCCCACAGGCCAGTTGGCCAAATGCGGCTAGGACAACCATCTGGCCAAACCGACCTAAGCTCCTTCTCCGAATATCGGTGGAGAATAGACCCATCGTCGGTCCGAACTTCGTAACCTCTATACAGACCCATGTCTTTGCCGCAGTCACTCGTCGGATACACCTGAGTCGCGATCAGCAGGCGGCCGGAGCCATTCAGCCACTGGATTGCAAAGACGTTATTCCCGCGGCTCTTGCAATAATATCGCCGGGCGAAGTCGCGTTCTGCGTGAGCAGTAACCAACACTTCTGCAACGCGGTCATCTGCCACCCTGAACACTCGCACCGAGTAACCGCCGATCGTTCCGCCATTGCTCCACATGAAATAGAAGGCCCGCGAATCTGGGGCCCACTTAACAAAGATGCCGCCGCTTAGGTCCTGCAGTCGGAACGCCGAAAGCAATTTACCGCCACGGAAAACCTGTAAGCCTCCGTCCTCGGCATCTTCTTGACCGACGAGAACAACTCGGTAGCGACCGTCGGGTGACGCAACCGCCGGCTTCTTTTCTAGGCTCCCGATGACAAAAACCTCGGCCTCGCACGACGATTGTTGTGCCCCGGCGGCGCCAACAGACAAGAGGAGACTAAAAGCCAGCAGACTCGCAAATACAGCCCGCCTCGTCGGACACCCTCTGCTATGCATTTCAGCGCGCAACCATCGGAATCGGCTTGTCGGGATTGCTGTAATCATAGAATCCCTTGCCGGTCTTGCGTCCGTACCAGCCCGCCATGACCAGGCGCTTCAGCAATGGAGGAGAGGCGAAGCGCCGCTCCTTGAACTCGTCGTACATCACGTGGGTGATGTAGTACGTGGTGTCGAGCCCGACGAAATCGAGCAGCGTGAACGGTCCCATGGGATACCCGCAGCCCAGCTTCATCGCCTGGTCGATGTCCGGAATCGAGCCCACGCCCTCTTCATACG
>JBIOFT010000342.1:0-1836 GCA_044447375.1 Terriglobales bacterium
CCCTTGAAGTCGCCAATAGACCACTGGTCTCCAATATAGCGGCTGATGAGCTCGAAGATGGGGCCCGCCGCCTGCCGGATAGAGTGACCATATTTCGGGTGAACTTCAGAGGTAAAAAACGGCGCATCCTCGCAATGCACGCCCCTGATTTGTCCGGGCATTGCATAGGCCGAAAGCCAGGCCGCGAGCAGGCCACCGGACGAATTCCCGCTCACAATCACCGGCCTGCCGATCGCGAGTGCGATGAATCGCACGAGATCGTTGCCCATGTTGTTGAGGGAGTAACGCCCGGGCGTCCGCGTGCTACGCCCCTGTCCGCGAAGATCGACCGCAAACACCTGGAAGCGCGATTCGAGGAGGTGATCTTGCCCCGATTTTTCGGACACACAGTTAAGCGACTTTGATCTGTTTCTCAAACTCCGCTGGGGTCGCATAACCCAACGTCGAATGCCGGCGCTGGCGGTTGTAGAACACCTCGATGTAGTCGAACATGCTGCGCCGGGCCTGCTCGCGCGTGATGTAGTGCTCACGATACACGAGTTCCGTCTTGAGCGTGTGGAAGAAACTCTCCATCGCCGCGTTATCGTAACAGTTGCCCGTGCGGCTCATGCTGACGCGCGCGCCCTGAGCCGCCAGCAGCCGCTGGTAGTCGGCTGCCGCATACTGACTACCTCGATCGGAGTGATGCACCCAACCCGGCCGCGGCTGCCGGCGGCCTAGGGCCATCTGCAGCGCATCGAGGGTCAGCTGCTGCGTCATCGTCGCTGCCATCGCCCAGCCGACCACGCCGCGCGCGTACAGATCCACCACGGCGGCCAGGTACAACCAGCCTTCCTCCGTGCTGATGTACGTGATGTCGGCCACCCACACGCGATTCGGCGCAGCCGCCGTGAAATCCTGCGCCACGAGGTTGGGCGCCACCGGATACCCATGCCGCGAGTCGGTGGTGCACACCCGCCGCCGGCGCGGGGCACAGCCGCGCAGCCCACTCTGGCGCATCACCCGCGCCACGCGCTTGCGCCCGCACCGTAGTCCCTGCTGCTGCAACTCCGCGTGCACACGGGGAGCGCCGTAACAGCCCCGACTGGTGCGGTGGATGGCGCCGATGTGCACCCGCAAGCCGTCATCCGCCTGCGCCCGCGCACTGCGCGGGCGGTCCACCCAGGCGTAGTATCCACTGCGGGAGACCTCCAACACCGCACACAGCCGGCCTACTCTGTACGTCTCCCGGTGCGCCGCAATGAACGCGAGCTTCATTTCTGGTGCTCCGCAAAGTAGGCCAGCGCTTTTTTTAAGATGTCCCGCTCCTCGGTGACCTTGCGCAGCGCGCGCTGCAACCGCCAGGTCTCTTCCGCCTCCATGGTGCGCTGCCCCTGGCCCCGAAACGCCTGCAACCCGTCGGCTTCCTGTTCGCGTTGCCACCGCCGCAACATGTTTGCGTTGATCCCCAGACCATCGGCCACCTCAGTCACCGTCCGCCCCGCCTGCTGCGACAGCTTGACCGCCTCCTCCTTGAAGGCCCGATCAAACCGGCGGCGCTTCCCTTTCCTCGTTCCCATCCGACACCTCCATCCGGAGCCTCCTATGCTCCGTATCTCGGTGTCCATCAAACCGGGGCAGGCTCAGTCTCCACAGGACGGCGAGTTCGTTTCCTTCGGCCACAACTCCGAGAATCAACCGAATAGCGTCGTGCCTATTGGCCGTCGTCAATTCCTCCAGAAACTTTTGGAACACATTGAGCATCTTGATCGGCTCGTCATGCTGTTGGTGGGGCTGACCGCTGTCCCAGATGGCGCTGAGATCAGTTCGGAACCGTGCTTCTTGACGGTGAAACTC
>JBIOFT010000343.1:0-1826 GCA_044447375.1 Terriglobales bacterium
GGAGAAGTACGACCCCGATGGCGTGTTCTTCGGATACTTTGACGGGCTGGCTCCGGCGAAAGCATGAAAAACCACCTCAGGGCGTGGAGTTACGCTCGCTCTCGCATCCGTCGCATCACTGGCTGCGAGGGCACGCCGCTCCGCTGCGCGCTTTTGTCCGCGCTCATTCTCGGCGTGGCAGCCCGACCGTTTGTCCGCGCTGCCGAACCGGAACCGGAGAATATCTCGTTCCTCGACCAGCTCCAGGGCAAGGTTCCGAACTCCATCACCGGAAACCCGGCGGCTGTGGACGCAATGCCTGCGACGGGCCTTGCCGGACAACTGCTGCACGTTCCGGAACAAACGGGCCTGCGCCTTGGCGGTGTCTGGCTGGCCGACTCGAATGGCCTCCTTTCCGGCGGCGCGGAGCCGGGCCAATGGAGCTGGAGCAGACTCAGTTTACTTTTTTGGGTCTTCTCCAAATCGTGTGGTGTGATTTTGCCAGTTCCGGGGCCGGGGGTCAGCGCGTCTCAGTCGGCTTATGCTTGGAAAAGCGGCGCAATAGATTCCCTGATGCCTGAGAAAACTCCTGTGGGGTTTGGGCTTCAATGAGAGGGCGTTCCCTGGCCAAGCGCCCGCGGGCGAAATCCGAGGAAGTGGTATCCGTCCACGAACCACGAGGTGTTCCCAGCCAGGATTTATGGGCCAGGTGCCATAACCTCTCGGTCACTGAGGTGCCACAACCTCTCGGTCACTTATACTGTGAGGAAAAACTGGTGAGCGGCAAGTGATGGATAAAAAGGACTGCCGCGCCGTGAGCAAAAGCGGTGGGCGATGGTGGCGAAGGTTCGAGCAGGCGCTTCGATGCGAGCGGTGGCACGACTGCACCGCGTCAGTCTCTCCACCGTGCAGTGGTGGGCGCGGCGTGCCGGAGATCTTGCGCTGGATAAGGTCGATTGGGGTAATCGGTCTCCCATCCCGGCGCGCAACGCTAGAACCGCGGGGGCGGTAGAGGACCTCGTGCTGAGATTGCGGCGCGAGCTTAAGGAACGCAGCGCTCTGGGCGAGTACGGAGCCCGGGCCATTCATGGCGAGTTGGTTGCCCGCAGACACGCTGCAGTGCCGTCGCTGCGGACCATCGGCCGCATCCTGGAGCGACGCGGAGCTTTGGATGGCGGGCGCCGAATCCGCCGCAACCCTCCACCCGCAGGTTGGTACCTCCCCGAGCTGGCCGCGGGCCGCGCCGAGTTGGATAGCTTTGACATCGTTGAGGGCCTCGCGCTGGAAGGCGGCCGGCGCATCGAGGTTCTCAACGGGGTCTCTTTGCACGGCGGCTTGCCTGGCGCCTGGCCGCAGCGGTTGGTGAGCGCCAAAAGCACGGTGGCTGCGCTTTTGCAGCACTGGCGTGAGTTCGGGCTGCCCGCATACGCACAGTTCGACAACGACACCATCTTCCAAGGCAGCCACAGCGGTCGCGACTCCCTGGGCCGCGTGATAAGGATCTGCTTGCAACTGGGCGTGACTCCGGTGTTCGCACCTCCCCAGGAGCCCGGCTTCCAGGCCGCCATCGAAAACTTCAACGGCCGCTGGCAAGCCAAGGTGTGGAGTCGCTTCCACTATAGTTCCCTGGCCGGCCTTCAGGCGCAGTCCCGCCGCTATATCCGTGCCTACCGCCAGCGCGCTGCGGCCCGTATTGATGACGGGCCCAAGCGCCGTTCCTTTCCCTCCCCTTGGCAGCCCAATCTCCAGGCTCACCCCCAAGGAGTGGTGATCTTCATACGTCGCACTTCCGCAGCCGGCGCGGTCAGCTTGCTTGGCCACACCTTTGAGGTTGATCCACTGTGGCC
>JBIOFT010000344.1:0-1826 GCA_044447375.1 Terriglobales bacterium
AGCAAGCCATGGTGGCTGCGATTGGCGCCGGCCTGCCCATCACCGAACCCTCCGGCAATATGGTCGTGGACATTGGCGGCGGCACCACCGACATCGCGGTGATTTCTTTGAGCGGCATCGTCTATTCACGTTCCGTGCGCATGGCCGGCAACCAGATGGATGAAGCCATCATGAACTATCTGAAGCGGAAATATAACCTGCTGATCGGCGAGCGCACGGCGGAGCAAATCAAGATTGAAATTGGTTCGGCGTACCCTCTGGACAAGCCGCTGACCATGGAGATCAAGGGTCGCAACCTGATCGAAGGCGTGCCCAAGACTATTACCGTGGACGACAGCGAAGTTCGCGAAGCGCTCAGCGAGTGTGTCTCCACCATCATGAATGCGATTCGGGTGGCGCTGGAGCGTACCCCTCCTGAGCTGTCCGCCGACATTAGCGATCGCGGCATTGTGCTCACCGGCGGCGGGGCGCTGCTCAAGAACCTCGACAAGCGCATCCGCGAGGAAACCGGCCTGCCGGTCTCGATTGCCGACGACCCGCTATGCAGCGTGGTGCTGGGTACGGGCAAGATGCTGAGTGACTTCAAGCTGCTGCGGAAAATTTCGATCGAGTAGAAGCGTCAACCAAGCTTCTAGCTCCTAGCTTCTAGCTGCCGCGAATCCGAACCGGTCTTCTGCCTGCCAGGTTGCTTGTTAGGAGTAGCTAGAGGCTAGTAGCTAGTAGCTGACCATGGAAAGCCTGATCACCCGCTATCGCAACGTCAGCATTCTGGTGGCTATTCTGTTTGCCCAGGTGCTGGGGCTGGCAGTCCAAGTCCGCCGCTCTCCTGACCAAAGCTCCACCCGCCTGATCCGGGTGTGGGCGGTTGGCACTGTGACCCCGTTCGAGAAAGTGATCGTCTGGGCACAAACCGGCACGTCGAATGTCTGGCACAACTATTTCTATCTGCGCGGTGTACGGCAGGAGAATCGCGACCTGAAATACGAGCTGCAACGTTTGCGCTTGCGGCAAGTCCGTTTAAGCGAGGACGCGGAGCAGGCCCGCCGCCTGCAGGCGCTGCTGGGATTCAAGGAGCAGTTCATCTCCAAAACCCTGGCCGCGCAGGTGATTGGCTTCAGCGGGAGCGAACTTTCCCGCGCCGTATACATCGACAAAGGCTCGAGCGACGGCATTGAGAGCGATATGGCGGTCATCACCGCCGACGGCGTCGTAGGCAAGGTGCTGCGGGTTTACAACTCTACTTCTCTGGTGCTGCTGATCAACGACCAAACCAGCGGGGTGGGAGCGGTTCTGGCGAAGTCGCGGTTGCAGGGGATCCTGCGGGGCACACCTTCGGGTGAGGTGATGCTGGAGAAGATCCTGTCGGATGAGCAAGTAGAGCCGGGCGAGACGGTTCTGACCAGCGGCGGCGACCAGATCTTCCCCAAGGGACTGCCGGCAGGCACGGTGGTCAGTGTCTCTCGCGGCCCGGACGCGTTTCTGAATATTCGAGTGCATCCCGCAGCCGGCCTGGGCAAACTGGAAGAAGTATTGGTGATCACGCAAGCGGAGGAGAAGGTCGCGGTGGCCGATCAGACCGCCCCGGCGCGCGCGGCCGACATTCTGGCACGGCGCTTGCCCTCTGTGCCGGACAAGCCGGCAAACGATGCAGGCCAGCCGGACGCTGCGGGAACTGGACTTCCAGCCGGCACCGGCGGCGCCGTGGCGGCCAAGCCCGCCGGGGCCGCGCCGAAGATCCCTCCCTCGGGCGGAACCGCGCCGCGCGAGACCAAGAAGGCGGCAGCCGTGAAGCCTGCCGCGCAGCCAGGCGCGACCCAGCCCGAAAC
>JBIOFT010000345.1:0-1821 GCA_044447375.1 Terriglobales bacterium
AAGCGGTTCAACTGCGCGGTCTGCGGAGCGGGTAGATTGACGATGATTACATCAAAAGCCTGGCCGGTGGTTTTCAGGAATAACCGTCCGTCCGCATGGTGAACATGTACGCGCGGGTCGGCGTGCGCGGCGACCCACTGCTCCGGGAAATATTGCTGTGCAAGCTCGAGCACGGTGGGATCGAGCTCAACGTAATCCACGCGCTCAAGACTGGGATGCTGCAGAGCTTGCAGCAAGCTTCCGCCAGCCCCGCCTCCGATGAGAAGGAGACTCCGGGGAGCAGGGTGCTCGAGCAGGGCAAAGTGCACGCTCTCCTCTGCGGTGGCGGGATCCGGCGCATTGAACATCAGCAGCCCGTTCTCAAAGAGACTGCGGATTCCGCCGGTTTCCAGGACCACCAAATTTCCATACACGGAGTTGCGCGTGTCCACCAAGCGAAAGCCAGGCCACAGGCGAGCCAGAGAGGCGGTTTCCAAGCGGCCGCCTTCCGGTAGACCGACAAGTACCCACACGACCAATAAGGCTGAGATCGCGACGAGCCGATGCGATCGTCTTCGCAGACTGAGAATCGCAGCGGCCATAAAGTTCAGCGCGCTCACCAGGAATGCAATCTGAATGGAGTTCAGGGAGCGGAGCAAGAGCAGGCTGGCTAGAATGCCCCCCAGCGCAGATCCTGCTGCCTCGAGCAGATACACGGAATTGACCGCGACCGGGGTCGAGGAGCCGGACTCGTGCGCATGGAACCGGCTTCCAGCGACAAACGCCCAGCCGGAGACAGCACAGAAGCAAATCAACGTGACCAGGCAGGTCAGGAAGATCGGCGTGGGCCCGAGGAGTTCCCCGGGAAGCGCATGAAACAAGCCGCGGCTGGCACGCACCGCCAGGATTGTCGCGGGGAAGAGGAGGGCGAGCAGCGTCTGCAAGATCGCCATCAGCTTCGCCGGATTCGATGCCCAAATTGCGAACCGGCCGAGCAAGCTGCTGCCCAACGCAGTCCACAGAAGCCAACAGGCGAGCATCACGCCCAGCGAGATCTCGTTGCCATAAAAGACAATCATGAGCTCGCGCAGCAGAACAATTTGGGCGACTGTCGCCGTGAAACCGATCAGAACAAGAACGGCCCGAAGCTTTAGGGTTGGAAAGCTCGCCGAGAGTGTCCGCGCCGCGCTCACAGCAGGATCATTAGAATTCAAGCCCGGCTAAAAACAAAGCCGGTAGCGTTCTGATCAGGCTTCTCTCCCACAATTTGGATTTCGAGATTGTTTGTACGAACTGCAAATCCGGGAACCCGCCAAGACTCGTACTAACGGAGCCTAGGCCGATTTGATAACCATGAGCAAAAAAAAACGCGCAGCCGGCAGGCTGCGCGCAGGAAGAAAGCGTTGCGGGTTATCGACCGGCAGCCATGGCCAGCACTTGTGGCTGTGTCTGTTCGGCTCGACCCACGTACATCTTGTACGACTGGTATACGGCGAACAGCACGGCCATCAGAGCTGCCACCGTTGCCAGTCCGCTCATCGTGCTGAAGGCGGAGGCGATCGCAGTCAATCCCGCGCCAATCACGTAGTTCGGGAACGACCACAGAAAGACCTTGTGCCAGAGGGCAAAAGGATTGCCGCCTTCCGTCAGACCGATGATGCTTGCTACCGGCGCCGTGTTCGCCAGGAAATATGTCGCGGCGGCCAGCAACAGGGACATCGTGTGCGCCGTCGCGTGGGCCCCAAAGATCTGGCTATGGTAGGCCAGGTAGGCGAGCCCGGACGCGTTCAGCAGTGTGCATGCGTTAAATACAAATTGGATTGGTTTCGTTCTATTCCCGCC
>JBIOFT010000346.1:0-1814 GCA_044447375.1 Terriglobales bacterium
ATCATCGGCCAGTGCGTGGCCAGCAAAGTGCGCGGCGCCATCGTGATTTCGGCGGGCTTCAAGGAACGCGGCGAGCACGGCCAGGAACTGGAGCGCCAGATTCTCGAACAGATCGAACACAGCAACCTGCGCGTGATCGGACCCAACTGTCTGGGCATCATGAACCCGATCAGCGGTCTGAACGCCACTTTCGCCTCGCACAGCATGGCGCGCGCCGGCAACGTAGCCTTCATCAGCCAGAGCGGGGCGCTGTGCACCGCCATCCTGGACTGGGCCCAGCGGGAACTGGTGGGCTTCAGTGCCTTCGTCTCGGTCGGCTCCATGCTCGATGTGGGCTGGGGCGACCTGATCGATTACTTCGGCAACGACTCGCGCACCCATTCCATCGTGATGTATATGGAGTCGGTCGGAGACGCGCGGTCGTTCCTCTCCGCGGCGCGGGAGGTCTCACTCAACAAGCCCATCATCGTGATCAAGGCCGGACGCAGCGCGGCCGCCGCCCATGCAGCGGCGTCCCACACCGGAGCGATGGCGGGAAGCGACGAAGTGCTGGGAGCCGCTTTCCGGCGCTGTGGGGTGCTGCGCGTCACCACGATCGCCGAGCTGTTCTACATGGCCGAGGTGCTTTCCAAACAGCCTCGCCCCAAGGGACCGCGGTTGGCGGTCGTCACCAACGCCGGCGGCCCCGGCGTACTGGCGGCGGACTCCATCATCGCGGCGGGCGGTAAATTAGCCGAGCTTTCTCCCTCCACCATGGAGCAGCTCAACCAGATGCTTCCCCCGCACTGGAGCCACAACAATCCGGTGGATATCCTGGGCGACGCCATGCCCGACACCTACGCCAAGGTCGTCGAGATGGTCGCCAATGACCCCGAAAACGACGGACTGCTCGCCATCACCTGCCCGCAGGGCATGTCTCACCCCACGATTACCGCCGAGCGGCTGGCTCCGTTCGCCAAAGGCCTGGGCAAACCCGTCTTGGCATGCTGGATGGGGGGCGCGGAGATGAGTGCGGGGATGGAGATCCTGAATCGCGCCGGCATTCCGACCTTTTCCTATCCCGACACCGCTGCCAAGATCTTCTATTACATGTGGCGCTATACCTACCTGCTGCGCGGCTTGTACGAGACCCCGCTGCTGCCGCACGGCGCCGAAGGTCCCGACCGCGCGCGCGCCGAAGCCATTGTGCAAAGCGTCCGGCAGGGCGGCCGCTCGGTGCTGACCGAGCCCGAGTCCAAGGAACTCCTGACGTGCTACGGGATACCCACCGTCCCCACGGTGGAAGCCCACAGCGAAGACGAAGCCGTGGCCAAGGCGGAAGACCTGGGTTATCCGGTCGTGATCAAGTTGCTTTCGCACACCATTACCCACAAGACGGATGTCGGCGGCGTCAAGCTCAACCTGAGCAGCGCCGCGTCGGTGCGCAGCGCCTGGCGCGAGATCGAAGCCTCGGTGCGGGAGAAAGCCGGCGCCGGGCATTTTCTGGGTGTGACGGTGCAGCCGTTCTGCCGGTCCGAAGGTTACGAACTCATCCTCGGCAGCACGGTGGACGCCCAGTTCGGGCCCGTGCTGCTGTTCGGAACCGGCGGGCAGCTGGTCGAAGTTTTTGGCGACCGGACACTGTCTCTGCCCCCGTTGAACACCACGCTGGCGCGGCGCTTCATTGAGCAGACGAAAATTTTCCAGGCCCTTCAGGGCGTGCGCGGCCGCAAAGCGGTGGATATTGCCGCTCTCCAGGAACTGATGGTGCGGTTCAGCCAGCTGGTGGTGGAACAGCGCTGGATCAAGGAAATCGACATCAATCCTCTGCTGGC
>JBIOFT010000347.1:0-1811 GCA_044447375.1 Terriglobales bacterium
AAGCTGGAGAAGAACCTGGCGGATGAAATTCGAATCCTGACCGACGAGCGCCTGAAGCGGCTGGAAGCGATCCTGGGAGGCAAGGAAGTGCAGGCCGACCTGCACGACGAGCGCACCAACAAGCGCCTGCTGACCAAGGGCACGATGCTGGACCGCGACACCATCGAGCGCATCTCGACGCGCAATCTGAAGCGCATCAAGTTCCCCGACAAGGACCCGCGGAACAACGAGCAGATCGACGAAATCGAGGAAATGACCTCGCGGCAGATCGACGTGCTGCGCAAGATCGTCCGCGAGAAGGTCGACAAGCTGCAGAAGGGCGATGAACTGCCGCCGGGCGTGATCAAGCTGGTGAAGGTTTATATCGCCATGAAGCGCAAGCTGAGCGTGGGCGACAAAATGGCCGGGCGGCACGGGAACAAGGGCGTGATTGCCCGCATCCTGCCGGAAGAGGACATGCCCTATACGGGGGACGGCACGGCGGTGGAAATCGTGCTCAACCCGCTGGGCGTACCCAGCCGCATGAACGTGGGCCAGATCCTGGAAACGCACCTGGGCTGGGCGTCGCACGAGTTGGGCCGCAAGATCGCCGAGTTGGTGAAAAGCAACGGGCGGGCCGAAATCATGCGCCGCGAGTTGAAGTCGCTGTTCAAGGGCACGCCGTTCATCGAGGAAGTGAGCGAGCTGGACGACGAGACGCTGGAGAACGTGGCCGAAGGCATGGGACGGGGCGTGTATTTCGCCTCGCCGGTGTTCGACGGCGCGCGCGAAAACGAGATCAAGTCGCTGCTGAACGAGGCCTCGCTGCCGGAGTCGGGCAAGACGGATCTGTTCGACGGCATGACGGGGGACAAGTTCGAGCAGCCGGTCACGGTGGGCTACATCTACATGCTCAAACTTTCGCACCTGGTGGACGACAAGATCCACGCCCGCTCCATCGGTCCGTACTCGCTGATCACGCAGCAGCCGCTGGGCGGCAAGGCGCAGTTCGGCGGACAGCGCTTCGGAGAAATGGAAGTGTGGGCGCTGGAAGCCTACGGCGCCGCATACATCCTGCAGGAGCTGCTGACGGCGAAGTCGGACGACGTCTATGGCCGCACCAAGATTTACGAGGCCATCGTGAAGGGCGAGGCGGCGATCGAGCCGGGCGTGCCCGAATCGTTCAACGTATTGATTCGCGAATTGCAGTCGCTCTGCCTGGACGTGGAGCTGATCAAGGTGGGCGACAAGAAGCCGGCGCAGGCAACAACGGCGGCGGCGGATTAGTCGCCAGTCTCCAGTCGCCGGTCGCCAGGTGGTGGCCGGCGCTTCTGGCGCAAGATTTTGAGATTGACCACTGCGGAGTTGCTCCCGACTCCGCGATAGTGGCGAACTGACAAGCTGATCGCTGGCGACTAGGGACTGGCGACTGGCGACTGACACTCGGGGGCCGCCCGCAGCGGCGTTGGCGCTGCAAATCGGAGGCTACTTTGTACCGTTCGAGCCCATTCGACCTCGGCAACACGATCGCTGATTTCGATGCCATCCGCATCAGCCTGGCCTCGCCGGAAAAGATCCGGAGCTGGTCGCACGGCGAAGTCACCAAGCCGGAAACGATCAATTACCGCACCTTCAAGCCGGAGCGCGACGGGCTGTTCTGCGCCCGCATCTTCGGGCCGGTCACCGACTGGGAATGCCTCTGCGGAAAATACAAGCGCATGAAACACCGTGGCGTGATTTGCGACAAGTGCGGCGTCGAGGTCACCCTCTCTCACGTCCGCCGCGAGCGCATGGGCCATATCGAGCTAGCTTCGCCCTGCTCCCACGTCTGG
>JBIOFT010000348.1:0-1796 GCA_044447375.1 Terriglobales bacterium
CATAGGGGTAGCACAACGGCACAATCCGGTCGCCATTTGGAAGTGTTTGGTAAGTGAAGAACGAAGCGAAGCGGCAATCGAAGTCTTGCGTTGGAGTCAACCCATTCTGGCATATGCCATCGGCGACGGAGGGTGGAACTTCCGACGCCTGCACGGTCACGGTGATGGGCTGCAACACCTGGGGAATCGAGAGGGCCAAAGCATGCGCGTTGGGATCCGTGCAGGGATTTCCTGGGCTCGGCGCTGGATTCGACGGGCAATTGTAGGTGGCCATGCCAGACACGTTCGTCCCCGGATTAAAGGTAACGTTGATCAACTGCGGCGGCGGCACAAACGAAGCCGTGACGCTCTGCGCTGTAATTAATGTGAGCGAACAGCCGCCGGTTCCGGTGCAGGCACTTCCCCACGCCGCGAAGGTGCTGGTGCCACTGGGTGTAGCGGTGAGCGTCACAAGGGTTCCGCTGGTGTAGCTCGCCGAACAGGTGCCCGATTGCACGCCAGCAATCGTGGTGCAATTGATCTGCTCGAGATTGTCCGTCACCGTGCCGTTCCCTGTACCGATCAACGAAACACTCAGGGGAACGAGAACGGGAGCGTTGTTCACTGTCAGCGTGGTGCTGGTGTCTGTAACGGCAGAGAGAATGGCATCCCCTGCGTAGGTGTAGGTGATGGCATACGGCGTAACGGAGGCGGGTATCGTTGCCGTCGGGAAGGAACCGCTGAATGCCCCGTTGCTTCCTATCGTGGCGGTCTGCGTGGCTCCATTGATGGTGATGGAAACGGTTTCTCCCGATGCCGGGAGAGTAGTTCCGCTGCCGATGGTGCCGCCAACGGTGATGGAGGTGGCGCCGAAGAAAATTGACTGCGAGGGCGTCAGTCCGGTGAAGGACGCGGGCACCGCCTGTACGGTCACTGCACCGATGGAGAGAGTCTGCTGGGTGCCGATCTGCACGATGGCGGTGTCCGAGTACGTACCGATCGAGGAACTCGCGCTCAGCAACCCGATGGTGAAGGCCTGGCTCGCACTGATCGTCGCAAAGCTGCAGTTCAGCACCTGGCCGCCGGCTGCGCCCGTGATGCCGCAGCTACCCGGGCCGGTGTAGGCGGGGCTGATCGTCCAGAATACGTTTGTGCCCGCAGGCAGCACGTCGGTCAATGTTGCGCCGGTCACCGCTCCACCGGCGCTGTTGCTGATGGCAATCGTGAAGGTCAGCGGGCTGCCCGCCGTCACGGTCCCCGTTGTTGGCGTCGTTGTGACCGTCAGATTCCCCACGTTTGCCGGTGGGAATGCCACGGCCACGTCATTGAACTGCTTGGTGCGGCCGGTAATGTTGGCATCCACTTTCTTGGTCGGATTAAACGAGGTGGTGATGTCGAACTCGAACTGGCAGGAGATCGGCGGATTGGTGGCCACAGGCGGATTGCCAACCAGCATCACCTGTGTGCAGTCCGTCCCATACGGCGAGGTCGGAGAAACAGCGTAGTCCGGATCGTCGTAGAGGTGCGGAGTGCTCCCGGTGTACGGCGCGGGTGGAGTGAATTGGTCGTTGTTCCAGGAAATGCTCCAGTCGATGGGCCCAACGTAGAAGCTGGGATTGGGTTCCACGCCCGGCGTTCCCGAAAACACTTGATAGTGCACGCAGTTGCCGTTCGCATAGGGGTAGCACAACGGCACAATCCGGTCGCCATTTGGAAGTGTTTGGTAAGTGAAGAACGAAGCGAAGCGGCAATCGAAGTCTCGCGTTGGAGTCAACCCATTCGGGCAAATGCCATCGGCGACGGAGGGTGGAACTTCC
>JBIOFT010000349.1:0-1784 GCA_044447375.1 Terriglobales bacterium
CCGCAGGCCGAATTCCTCCCGGATCAGATCGCTCAGGCCCTTGCCGGTAACCGCTCCCATGCGGGCAGACATCTCCTGCACTACGATCAGGGCGACCGTAATCGGGATCATCGTCCACAGAAGCATGTAGCCGAACTGCGCGCCGGCCTGCGAATAGACGAAGATGCCGCCGGAATCGTTGTCCACATTCGCGGTGATGAAGCCCGGCCCCACAACGGCAAAAAACAGCAGGAGCCGGAACTTCCAACTTCTCAGAAATTTCATGCGCACAGGCCACAGGAGCAGTCAAATTGGCGAAACAGACGGATCAGAATAAACGCTGAACGTGTTGTCTGGATAGATGAATCTGCAAAACTGAGAAAGTTTTTTGTGAAGTTGCGGGGACGCGGCTGAGCGACTCGTGATGCGCGGCCGGAGCCGCTCACGGCGGCCAAAGCGAATCCAGAATTGCTGTGACCCCAGGCAGTCTGCCGAGCTGCGCTCGGCTTGGACGGGCGAGGGCGCCCGTCCCCACACGAGCGGACTACAGCTTTGCGCGCAGTATCGCGATCACGTCGTCGGGTGTAATCACGCCGGTGAGATGACTTTGCTCGTCGATGACCGGCAATGTCAGCAGGTTGTACTTGTCAAAGAGTTCGGAGAACTCCTTCTCTTTCGCGTCTTCCTGGCAGGAAATGAGGGGCTCCTGGGCCAAAGCCAGGAGCGGCGTCGAGGACGGCGCCAGAACGATCTTCACCAGCGGGACCGCGCCCGCCAGGGTGCCGTGAGAATCCGTCAGGTAAATGGTGCTCATGTTTTCCATGCGGCCTTCGAAGGTGCGCATGGCCTCAATCGCGTCGTGGGCTGTGGCGGCCACCGGCAGGGCAATGTACTCGGTGGTCATGCGGCCAGCGGCCGTATTCTCTTTGAACTCGAGCAGGTCGGTGACTTCCTGGCGCTCTTCGGGCTGCATCTGCACCAGGATTTCCTCGGTCCGCTCATCGGACAGGTCACCCAAGAGGTCGGCAGCCGCGTCGGGTTCCATCTCCTCGACAATGTCTGCGGCGCGGTCGGAATCGAGCGATTCCAAGACCGCTCTCTGCACCTTCGGTGCGAGCTCTTCCAACGCGCCGGCGGCGACGCCCTCCTCCAGCGTCTCGAACACGGCTTCGCGCTCGTCAGGAGCCAGCTCTTCCACAATGTCGGCAATATCCGCGGGATGGAGTTTGCCCAGCCGCTCATGCGAAATCTTCAGCCTGACGCGCCGGGCCGGATCGGTCTCGATGAGATCGATAAAATCCCATGGAATATCGCGGGGCGGGATGCGCAGGAGCAAGGCCCGAAGGGCAGCGGCTGGAACCATCCCTTTGAGGAGGCGGCGAACGGCGCCCCGCGCGCCCACGTCCACGCCACCAACTCTCAACACCGAGCGATTCTGCGCGCTATCGTGGTGAAAATCCACGTCGTTCACGCGCACAACTTTGCGGCCGTGCACGTCAATCACCTGCTGATCGAGCAGATCACGGCTGAGCAACAACAGCCCTTCGGAGCCATCGGCCGGGGTCCATTCCGCGGCCGCAGTGGAGGCGCGAATGCCGCCATTGATCGCGGAAACGGCGGTCAAGGGCAACATGCGGTTTCCCGCAGGCGTTTTGACGATCAGCAGGGCAACGCGGGAGCGGTCCTCCTGCGGGGCGAGGGCCACCTCGCGCACCCGGCCGCTGGCGGCGCCGGAGGCGTCATAGACGGTCGAGCCCAACAGTTCGCTCAACGAAACAGTGGCCATCCCCAAAAGAATACTCAAG
>JBIOFT010000350.1:0-1782 GCA_044447375.1 Terriglobales bacterium
CTTCAGGAAGGCATCGCCGTTAGAACCGCGCTTCATGCGCGCAAGAACATTGCGGTTGGCGTGCTGCAGCGGCATGTCAATGTATTTGGCCAGGCGCGGATGGGCCGCAAGAGTGTCCAGCAGCTTCTGTGTAACGCGATTCGGATACGCGTACAGGAAGCGCACCCAGGTAAGATCTTCGACCTGCGCGAGCCTCTCCAGGAGAACGGCCAGGCCATCACGCAGGTCGAGATCTTCGCCGTAGGACGTCGTGTCCTGCCCGATGAGCGTGATTTCGCGCGCACCGGCAGCGGCAAGATTCTCGGCTTCGCGAATCACCGATTCAAATCGTCTGCTGCGAAACGCCCCGCGCAGCTCGGGAATGATGCAAAACGTGCAGGGATGATCGCAGCCCTCGGCGATCTTGATATACGCCTGGTGCTTCGGCGTGGTGACGATGCGCGGCGTCAGGTCGTGATACAGGAACGACGGCGGCTGCGCGGGCAGGACCTTCAGGTCGCCCTGGACCGCTTCCAGGATGCGCTCGACCTCGCCCGTGCCCACGACCGCGTCTACCTCGGGCACTTGCTCCAAAATCTGATTGCGAAAGCGCTCCACCAGGCAACCGGCCACGATGAGTTTCCGGGCCGCGCCGAATTTCTTGTGCTCGGCCATTTCCAGGATGGCCTCGATGGATTCTTTTTGTGCTGGTTCGATGAAGCTGCAGGTGTTGACCACGAGGATTTCGGCTTCGTCCGCGCGCGGCGTAAGTTCGTAGCCTTCGTGCGCCAGAATGCCCATCATCACCTCGCTATCCACGAGGTTTTTGGGGCAACCCAGAGAGATGAATCCGACCTTGGTCATGGAGCGAAAATGCGCGTGGGCGCAACCTTTTCACTTTAGCATAGGCGGCTGAGAGGTATTAGAAACCGGCTGAAATGCAGCATGTCAGTTTCCGACAACGCAGATGATCAGTCGATGCTCTGTTCCAGGCGCAGGTCGCGGGATGAGGCGCCTACGCTGAGCGTGCGCTTGCCGCTGGCGGTTATCCATGTGTGGCTGGTCGTGGACCAGTACTGCAACTGGCGCAGCGCCACGTGCAGCGTAACGGTCTTGCTTTCGCCTGCGGCCAGGTGAACGCGATCGAAGGCCGCCAGAGCGCGTACCGGGAACTGCACGCCAGCGGCAATCTCTGCCGGTGCGCCCAGATAAACCTGGGGAACCTCGTCCGAGTCCGCGCTGCCCGTATTCTTGATATGCATTTGGACGTCGAGGCCGCCGTCGGAGGCCTTGGCAATCTTCAGCCCAGAGTATTCGAAGGTGGTGTAACTCAGGCCGTGGCCGAAAGCGAAGAGCGGATCGATCTTCTCCTTATCAAACCAGCGATAACCCACGTTGACGCCTTCGCTGTAAGTGGTTTTGCCGTCAACGCCTTTGTGCGAGCGCTCGGGATGTTTTAAATCCGTGGCGGCGTAATCCTCAAGGCGCTTGCCCCAGGTGACGGGCAGCCGCCCGGCGGGGCTGGCTTTACCAAGCAGCAGGTTAGCCGTGGACCAGCCGCCCTCATCGCCGGGCCACCACATTTCGAGGATGGCCTTCACCTTGTCCACCCAGGGCAGAGCCACGGGCTGGCTGGTATTGAGCACCACGATGGTGTTGGGGTTGACGGCGGCCACCTCTTCCACGAGTTTGTCCTGCTCGCCGGGCAAGCCGAAGACGGGCGCACGGCGGGTCCAGAGGAACACGACGGCAACCTTGGCGTTCTTGGCGGCGGCAATGGCGGCCTCGTGGTCGGCCTTGCGC
>JBIOFT010000351.1:0-1776 GCA_044447375.1 Terriglobales bacterium
ATGCTGTTCGTGACCATCGCCTGTGGCGCCATCTCCGGCTGGCATTCGCTGGTGGGATCGATCGGCACGGCGCGCCAACTGGAGTATGAGACCGACGCGTTGCCCGTGGGCGGCGGCGGCATGTTTTCGGAAAATGCCCTAGCCCTGCTTTCCCTGATTGCCGTATCGATCGCTGGCGGCGTCGGGGCGGGAGCCTTCGCAGCCGGAGTGGGCAAACTCCTGGGCATCATCACCTTTGGTGGCATCCCTCCGGCCTACGGAACAGCCTTGGGCTTCGGGGTATTCGTGGTCATCGTGCTGACGATGGTGCAGCTTGTGTTTCGAGTCATGCGCGTGACCTTGGGCGAGTGGCTGGGCGACACTTGGGTAGGCTTCAAGAACCCCCACATCTCGGCCATTCTCTCCATGGTCCTGACCATGCTCCTGGTGATGAGCGGAACCTGGATTTACCTCTGGCAATTATTCGGAGCGTCGAACCAGTTGATGGCGGCGCTGAGCCTGCTGATTGTCAGCATATGGCTGAAGTCGATAGGCCGTAGCCCACGCTATGTGTTCTGGCCCATGGTGTTCATGTATGTGACCACCATGGCGGCGATCGTAGTGACGGCATACAATTTGTACGCCAGCATCCTGTCGAATCCGAAAATTGCGGCACAGCCCATCAACAGCATTGGTGCTATCGCAATGATATTGGTGTCGGTGCTTTTGTTCATCGCGGCGTTGATCATCGCCTATGATGCTTGGCACGCGTGGCAGAGGCCGCTGCCTACCGCGAAGGTCGCGGCTGTGCCGGCGGATTAGCGATCCGGGGCAAAAGCGGCTTGCCGGGCAAAGCAGTGCGAGAGCTAAAGACGCTCAGTGATGCGCAGCAAGGTTTCAAAAACGGTGCGGGCTGAGTGTTTGCGGAGCGGATCGAGGCGCCACTGCACCTCGAGATTCGACTCCGTGCGCCGGACGGTCAGGCGCTGCAGGGGACAGCCGTCTAATGCGGCCCTGCCCAGCAATTCGGAAGCGGCGGGCAGGTTTCCGGGCGCATAGGCGACCAGCGGCGGTGGTGCGGACAGCGGCGTCCAGTAGTTCTTGGCCCGATCCGTCAGCCCGTGCGTCGGCCAGGAAGTGGTGTCCAGCGCCTCCAGTTCAACACGCGGCTGGGTGCGCAGGACGCCTCGAAAAATAAATAGGTCACGGCGGCCGCGGAGGCGGGCCAGGCCCCAGAGCGGCGCCACGTCGCGCGGCTCTAGCACGACCAGAACCTCGGCATGGCGGAAAGGCGGCTTGGCCTGCTGGATCTTCAGTTCGAGGACCGAGGATCCCAGCCAGCGCAGGGTGGTTTTCTCGCCCACCAAGGGCAGGCCATCCTGGAGCCAGCGCATGACGGCGTGGCCCTTGCGGACGTTGCAGTGGGTGCCGACCGCAAACCAGCCGACGACGAAGATGACGACGAGGATGAAGACAGCAGGGCCGGGTGACATGGTGGAGCGTTCATCTCGCTGGCCGTTAGGCCCGGCTGCATTATGGCACAACGAGTTGGCACCGGCGAGCCTCAAGGAAGGCCCGAATCAAGGGCGCGGAATAAGGAGTCAATCCGGTGGAAAGTAGTAGCAGGCTCCAGAAGATCCGCGAGTTTCTTTACGGCCTGTATCGCTACGAGTTCGAGCTCCAGGCGTTGGAGCTGCGGGGAGAACTGGAATCGGCTTTCATGCTCATCACGTTCGGTGACATGCTGGGCGTACCGGTAATGCCGCCGGTCTACTCCCTGCGGATCCTTCCCTACAT
>JBIOFT010000352.1:0-1767 GCA_044447375.1 Terriglobales bacterium
CTGTAAATCCATCGGGCATATGCTGGGCCACCAGGATGCTGCCGGGAAACTCCGCCGGAAGCTGCGAAAACAGGTATTGCAGAGCGTGGGGACCGCCGGTGGAGATACCAATCGCGACGATGCAGGTGGGAACGTTCGGCCCCGGCTTGCGCAGTTTCTCGGCCGGCAGACCTTCCGGCACGAGCTGTACCCGCACGCTCTTGCTCCCGGCCGCCGCTTTAATCTTGGCGATCAGTTCCGCCGCAATTTCCGGCATGCGCGCCGAAACATCCTTTGGTTTGGCCACGAAATCGAACGCGCCTAGCCCCAGCGCTTTCAGAGTGATCGAGGCCCCAGAGGTGCTGTGCGAGCTGACCACGATCACCGGCAGGCGCCAGCGCCGCATGATTTCTTTGAGCGTGTCGATCCCGTTCAGGCCCGGCATTTCCAGATCCAGAGTGATCACCTGGGGCTTCAGATCGGCGATCTTGCGCAGCCCGAAGTTGCCGTCCATGGCGGTTCCCACCACCTCAATCGAGGGGTCGGTTGCCAGGATCTGCGGAATCAGTTTCCGCATTAACGCGGAGTCATCCACCACCAGGACGCGAACAGTTTTGCTCATGCCTGGCCTCCCGCCGCGGAACCGGCCCGGAGGGCGCGGTCGGCGCCCGACAGCAGCAGCCCGGCCATCCGTTCCCCGGGCTGATCGGGCCGCGCCCGGGTGAAGCGGTCGATCAACGCGGTCAGGTTGAGAATCAAAACCACCCGCCCGTCTCCCAGGATGGAGGCGCCGCTCACCAGGTCGGTCGAGATGGATTGGTCGTCCAGGGCCTTGATGACCAGCTCTTCTTCGCCCTCCACCGTATCCACGATGAGGCCAAATTTGCGTTCGCCGGTGCGGATCACGAGCGCTAAAACCTTGTTCTTGCCGGAGTCCGGCCCGGCTGCGGGCAGCTGTCCCAGGCGCAGGAGAGGAAGCACCTCGTTGCGCAACTGCAGCACCTCGTAATGTTCAACCTGGTGAATCTCCTGTTCGCGGGTGCGCGCGATCTCCACCGCGGCGCTCAGCGGGATGGCATAGAGCCGCCGCTCCACGCGGAACAGCAGCGCCTTGATGATGGCCAGGGTCAGCGGCAGCCACATCCGGAAAGTCGTCCCGCGTCCGGGTTCGGTCTCGATCTGCACCGTCCCTTTCAGCCGCTGCAGAACGCTTTGCACCACGTCCAGCCCCACTCCTCGGCCGGAGAGTTCCGTAATCTCTTCGGCGGTGCTGAATCCGGGGCGGAAGACAAACTCCAGCGTCTCCGCCTCGGAGAGGCGGCTGGCCTGCTCGGCCGTCAGCAATCCCTGGGACAGCGCGTGCTGCCGGACTTTTTCCACGGCAATTCCGCGCCCATCGTCGGACACCTCAATCACCACCTGGTTCCCCTGATGGTAGGCATTCAACCGCAGCACTCCCTGCGCCCGCTTGCCGGCGCGAACGCGCTCGGCTCCGCCCTCCATGCCGTGGCCAATGGCGTTTCGCACCAGGTGAGTGAGGGGCTCGGCGAGCGCATCCAGAATGCCCTTGTCGAGATCCGTGCCCTCTCCCTGGACGACCAGTTCGACCTCTTTCCCGCATTCCCGGGCGACGTCGCGCACCACCCGCGGGAAGCGGCGGAAAAGCTGCTCGACCGGCACCATCCGGATTTTCATCACCGAGCGCTGCAGGTCGTTCAACACCCGCGCCTGGAAGGCCATCGCGTCGGAAAACTTGCCGCGCAGCTGCTCCTTCGGAAAGCGGTGCGA
>JBIOFT010000353.1:0-1767 GCA_044447375.1 Terriglobales bacterium
CGCGTGCCCTTGCCGGAATTCAACACGTAGCTGCCGGACTTGAGAACACCAGAGTACACACGAATGTAGGTCACGTGCCCGACGAACGGGTCGGACATGATTTTAAAAGCGAGGGCAGCGAAGGGTTGGTCATCACGCGCGCGGCGAAGCGCCGGCTCATCGTCCTGTGGATTGATGCCCTCGACCGGTGGAACGTCCACGGGGGATGGCAGATAATCCACCACCGCGTCCAGCAGTGGCTGAATACCCTTGTTCTTAAATGCCGAACCGGCAAGCACCGGCACAATCTTCAGGGCCAGTGTGGATTTGCGGATAGACTTGCGCATCTCTTCGACGGAGAGCGTGCCTTCGGTCAGATACTTGTCCAACACAGAGTCGTCATGCTCGGCGATGTATTCCACGGTCTTGTTGCGGTGCTCGTCGTAGAAAGCCTTGTCAATCGCGGAACCCTTCAGGGCCGCCGCAATGTCCGGGCGGGAGTCCACGAAAGCCTTATCCCAGAGCTTAGCGACGTCGAAGATTTCATATTTCGCGCCCAGAGTCTCCTCGAGCCACACGATTACCTTCTGCTCGATGAAATCAATGACGCCAATGAAGTTGTCTTCGCGGCCCAGGGGAAACTGCAGCGGCACAGGATGCGCACCGAGACGCTGACGAATCGTGCGGATGACGTGATCGAAGTCCGCCCCCATGCGGTCCATCTTGTTCACGAAGCAGATGCGCGGCACATGGTACTTATCTGCCTGGCGCCACACGGTTTCGGATTGCGGCTGCACGCCGGCTACGGAGTCAAACACGCAGACCGCGCCGTCCAGCACGCGCAGCGAGCGCTCCACTTCCACGGTGAAGTCCACGTGGCCGGGAGTATCGATAATGTTGATGCGATATTTCTTGTCGAAACGGTCCCAGGCAGCCGTCGTGGCCGCGGACGTAATGGTGATGCCGCGCTCGCGCTCCTGCTCCATCCAGTCCATGGTGGCCGTGCCTTCATCCACCGAACCGATCTTGTAGGTCACGCCGGTATAGAACAGGATGCGCTCGGTTGACGTGGTTTTCCCCGCGTCAATGTGCGCCATGATTCCTATATTGCGCGTATCTTCGAGTTTGAATACTCTGCCCATGGTCCCTTGAACTGCCCGTTTCTCCCCTGTTCGCGTTGCTACAGCTTCCATGCCAAGTTCCAATCTTTGCCTGCCGGCGATGACTTACCAGCGATAGTGTGCGAATGCCTTGTTCGCTTCCGCCATGCGGTGCACATCTTCCTTCTTCTTGATGGCGCCGCCGCGGGCGTTCGCCGCGTCAATCAGCTCGTCCGCGAGCTTGTCAACCATGGTGCGCCCTGCGCGTTCGCGCGAATACAACAGCAGCCAGCGAATCGCCAGCGATTGCCGCCGGAAGGGGTTCACTTCCACCGGCACCTGGTAGTTCGCGCCACCCACGCGCCGCGTTTTGACTTCGACGAGCGGCTTCACGTTCTCCACGGCCTTCTTGAAAATCTTCAGAGCATCGTCGCTGGTCTTCTTGGCGACCTGGTCCATGGCGCCGTAAAACACGCGTTGCGCCGTGCTCTTCTTGCCTTCCCACATCATCGAGCAGATGAACTTCTCCACGAGACTATCTGCGTAGACCGGATCGGTGGCTTGTGGCCGCCGAAAGATTATTCCTTTACGAGGCATCGCGTTTCATTGCTCCTTCAAAACTTCATGAACTCTTCAAAAGCCGCAGGACTCGAAGACTCGCCCTGCGCTACAGAACCGGTCTAAAGAC
>JBIOFT010000354.1:0-1758 GCA_044447375.1 Terriglobales bacterium
ATTGACGACCCGGTATTCCAACAGATTCTATGTCCTAAGCTGCGGAAAAGGCAAGGCTCTGCGCCTGTCGGGTTCCTTCGCCCGGCAGCGGCAAAACTTTCGCAGGTGCCAACTGCTGCGGCCACCCGATATAATCCCAACCCGAGGGGGAGGAAAGGTCTGTTTATACTCAGGGTTCCTTTCCGTCTCGGGGGCGTGGCCCGTCAGGGCGATAATCCGCGGGTGCACGAAACTTTCTACCGCGGCCCAGCGTATCTTTATAGAAGGGATGGCCCTGCCCCGGGGGCGCCAACGCCTCCGCGCGCAGGCGTCGGACGACATAGCAGGGAGCAGAGAACTCATGAGCTGGAAGAAGATCGGCATCATCGCGGGAGCGGTCGTGGTGCTGGGCTCGGTGGTTGGATTCACGGTGTACCAGAGCCGCAAGAACGTGGTCGCGGTGCAGAGCGGGCGGGTGCTGCGCGAAGATCTGGCCAGCGTGGTGACCGCTTCCGGCGAGGTCAATCCCCAAACCTACGTCAACATCGGGGCGAATGCCTTTGGCAAGATCACGCACCTCTACGTCAAGGAAGGCGACAAGGTCAAGAAGGGACAGTTGCTGGCGCAAATCGAGAACGTCCAGCCGACCGCGGACGTCTCGGCCATGCAGGCATCGCTGCAAGCCAGCAATGGTGACGCGGCTGCCGCCGATGCCGCCTACAATACCGCGATCGCCGACCTGGCCCGCGCCAAAGCCGACGCGGCGCAGAAGAAGCTCGACTACGAGCGCGCCCAGGGCCTGTTCAAGGACCAGCTCATCGCCAAGCAGGAGTTCGACGCCCGCGAAGCCGCCTGGGAAGCTTCCGCCAGCGGCCTGGTGCAGGCGCAGGCCCGCATCGTGCAGACCAAGGCCCAGCGCGACGCCTCGCATGACCGCATCAAGCAGGCAGCGGCCAGCCTGACCCACGCCTCCGACGTGCTGCAGAAGACGGTGTACACCGCTCCCTTCGACGGCACCATCAGCAACCTGCCGGTGCGCGAGGGTGAAACCGTGGTCATCGGTATCCAGAACCAGCCCGGCAGCACGCTGATGACGCTGGCCGACATGTCGGTGATCACCGCCGAGGTCAAAGTGGACGAAACCGACATCGTCAACGTGAAGCTGGGGCAGCCCGCCGACGTCACCATCGACGCCATCCCCAACAAGGTGTTCAAGGGGCATGTGAGCGAGATCGGGGAGAACGCCATCGTGCGCTCCACCGGCGTGGCCACTTCGCAAACGCTGGCCAGCAGCCAGGAAGCGAAAGACTTCAAAGTGAAGGTCACGCTCGATGATCCGCCGCAGAATCTGCGGCCCGGGCTCTCCACCACCGCCAAAATCACCACCGCAACGCGCTCCGGCGTGCTGGCGATTCCCATCCAGGCGCTGACCATCCGGCAACGGGGTGACCTTGATCCCAAGACCAAGGGCAAGGGAGCGGTCGAGGCCGCCGCGCCCTCGCCGATGCAGGCGAAAAAGGACAAGGAAGAGATTCAGGGAGTGTTCGTGATCCGCGACAAGAAGGCGGTGTTCGTGCCGGTGGAGACCGGCATCACCGGCACCACCGACATCGAGGTCACCAGCGGGCTCCAGCCGGGGGATGAGATCGTGGTGGGCAGTTACAAAGTCTTGCGTACCCTCAAGAACGATGCCCCAGTGAAAATCGACAACACGGTCAAGAAGCAGGAAGAGTCATAACCCAATCGAGGGTCCGACCGTCTAAACCTTAGGGAGTAGGG
>JBIOFT010000355.1:0-1740 GCA_044447375.1 Terriglobales bacterium
AACCCGCGGAAGTTTTTGCGGCTGAAAGTGTTCTAGCCTCCTCTGTCTGAAGTTCGTCCAGGTTGGCAGGCGGCACCGCCCAATGCCACTTAAATAAGCGTTTCCAAGAGCATAAAGCTTGGTTTATGTTTTGGTTGTATGGATTCCTTATGTGAAGACGCCTGTGGTCTGTATGCGCGTTGCGTAACGGCCGGAGTGGTGGAATACCTCCAGCAGCAGACGAAGGTGAAGATGCGGCGGAGCATCTACACGGCGCAGGTGGTGATCTGGCTGATGATCCTGCAATGGCTGTGGCGTGGGGGAACGCTGGGCACCAGCGTGGAGGCGCTGCTGGCGGGGGCGGCCGACCGCCTGTTGAGCGGGTGCGAACGCGCGCAGCAAAAGCGGATTTCACGGGGCACAGGCGGTTTCAGCCATGCGCGGCAGAGGCTGCCGAAGCTATTATGCAAACAAGTGTTCGGTGAACTGGTTCTACGGCTGCGGGAGATCTTACATCCGGGAGGAGGTCGCCAAGCCTATCTGCTGGACGGGTCGTCGCTGGAACTGGAAGCGAGCCCGTACTTGCGCCAAGCGTACCCTCCGGCGGAGAACCAACACGGCCGGGCGCATTGGCCGGTACTACGGGTGGTGGTGCTGCATGAGTTGGAAACGGGTCTGGCGGAGGAACCGCAGTGGGGGCCGATGTACGGGGCCGCGGCGGTGAGCGAACAAGCCCTGGCCGAGCGGTGCATGGACGCGCTGGAGGCGGGCTCGATTGTGGTGGGGGATCGGAACTTCGGAGTGTTTTCCATAGCTTGGGCGGCACATCAGCGGGGCCTTGGGGTGGTGACACGGCTGACCCAAGAGCGGGCGCGCAAACTGGCGGGAGGGCCGATTAGCGAGGAGGGCGAGCGGCCGGTGAAGTGGACGGCGAGCCGCTGGGACGGGCGGCGGCAGGGGGGCATGCCGGAGGGAGCGTCGGTGGAGGGACGCCTGATCGCGCGGCGCATCGGTCGGGGCCAGTCGAAAGAGTGGTTCTATCTGTTCACCCTGCTGGCCCTGCCGGCGGAAGAAGTTGCTGCTTTGTACGGGCAACGCTGGAAGATCGAAACCGACCTGCGGTCCTTGAAACGTACGGTGGGACTCCATCACATTGCCGCGCGCAAAGAGAGCATGATGGAGAAGGAGTTGTTGGCAGCCGTGGCCGCGTATAATCTGGTGCGCGCCGTCATGGCCCTAGCGGCGCGCCGCCATCATCTTTCCCCGAGGCAACTCAGTTTCACGTTTGTGAGAAACGTCGTCCACGCCCGCTGGGCGAGGCTCCAATCGGCATCGGACCCCGACACCTACCAGCGCGAGGTCTTCAGCTTGCTGGATGCTGCCGCTGAGGGCATTCTCCCCAAACGGAAAAACCCGCGGTCCTATCCCAGGTCTGCCTGGCATCGCCGCCATACCTTTCCCGCCCACAAGGAGAACGACCGTGAGACTATTTAAGTGGCATTGGGCGAAAGCGCCTGCCCCACAGGTCATGAAGCAGCGGGGCGCATTCCTGCTGGCCACGTGGTTCGGCTGCGGCCGCTCTCCCTTTGCGCCGGGGACCGCCGGTTCGGCTGCGGCGCTGGCCATCGGCATCGCGCTCCACCGATACGCCGGGTTCTCCGGGTGGCATTTTCTGCTGCTCGCGGCCGCCCTTTTCTATCCCGCGGTGTGGGCGGCGGGCGTGGCGGCCCGGGTCAGCAAGATCGAGGACCCGGGCTTCGT
>JBIOFT010000356.1:0-1693 GCA_044447375.1 Terriglobales bacterium
TATTGGGTCAACCGCCTGCCGTCGCTGCCTCCGGCTCCGGAGTTGCCGCTGGCAGGAAATCCGGCGGGCGTGGTGCGGCCGAAGTTCGAGCG
Source organism: Terriglobales bacterium (assembly GCA_044447375.1). Classification (GTDB taxonomy): domain Bacteria; phylum Acidobacteriota; class Terriglobia; order Terriglobales; family Acidobacteriaceae; genus JAHFUA01. Next base: position 93 of record JBIOFT010000356.1, read on the forward strand.
CCACCATGCGCAGATTGACGTCAGGACCTGGCAGAGCTTGAAGGAGAGAGCGATCCGGCTCGGCCTGACGCCGGCGGGCATTCTGCTGGCGGCCTACGCGGAAGTGCTCGCGATCTGGAGCAAGACTCCACACTTCACCATCAATCTCACTCTGTTCAACCGGCTGCCATTTCACAAGCAGGTCCATGACATCGTGGGCGATTTTACCTCCGTCAATTTGTTGGAAGTGGACAACGCGCAGCCGGAGGGTTTTGAAGCGCGAGCGCGCCACCAACAGGAACAGCTCTGGCAGGATCTCGACCACCGCTATTTCAGCGGGGTTCGCGTCATGCGCGAGATCACCCGGTTCCAAGGTGTTGGTCCCAAGGCCATCATGCCGGTGGTGTTTACCAGCCTGCTGAATATCGGCCAGGGGAATGACCAGGGAACCTGGGCCGGCCGCCTGGGAAAGACCGTCTACGCGATCAGCCAGACGCCGCAAGTGTATCTGGATTTCATGGTGCACGAAGATAAGGGTGAACTGGTCATCAACTGGGATGCGGTAGAGGAATTATTCCCCGCAGGGCTGCTGGATGACATGTTCCAGTCCTATCAGGCGTTGTTGGCCCAGTTGGCGAGCGATGAGTCCAGTTGGAGCCGCACGCTTGCGGACAACACACGCAAGCTGCTTCCTGCCTATCAGACGCAGTTGTTCGAGGCGGTCAACGGCACGGCGGCTCCGGTAAGCGACGAGTTTTTGCACACGCTTTTTCTCAAGCAGGTGGAGGAGCGTCCCGGCCAGGTGGCGGTCTGCACGCCGGCTCGCCGCATGACCTATGCGGAAGTGTACAGCCGCGCCTGCCGTATTGAAGAGGAGTTGCTACCCCGAGGTTTGGAGCCGAACCAGCTGGTTGGCATCGTGATGGAGAAGGGCTGGGAGCAAGTCGTCGCCGTGCTAGGAATTCTGTTTGCCGGCGGCGCCTATATGCCGATTGATCCGGAGTTGCCGCCGGAACGCCAGCGTTATTTGATCGAGAACGGCGATGTGAAGGTGGTGCTGACGCAATCGTCGGTACACAACCGGGTGAGCGTGCCCGATGAGGTTGAGGTCCTGACGGTGGACCAGATGGAGCCGCTTGAGGGCAGGCCTCCGGTCGCACGCACCCGGCAGAAACGGGAGGATCTGGCCTATGTCATCTACACGTCGGGTTCCACCGGCCAGCCCAAAGGGGTGATGACCGATCATTGCGGCGCCGTGAACACAGTGCTCGACATCAATCAGCGCTTTGGCGTCGGCCCCGGCGATCGGGTGCTGGCGCTCTCGCGATTGAACTTTGATCTATCGGTCTACGACATTTTTGGTCTGCTGGCGGCGGGCGGGACCATCGTCATGCCGGGCGCCGATCTGGCGCAGGATACGGCCCACTGGGCGCAGTTGGTTCTGTCGGAGAAGGTCACCATCTGGAACACGGTGCCGGCATTGATGGGTTTGCTGGTGGAGCAGGCGGAGCACGGCGAACCGATTGGGGAGTCGCTGCGCGTGATCATGATGAGCGGCGATTGGATTCCGGTGGGTTTGCCGGGCCAGATTCGCCGGCTCCTGCCCAAGGCGACGATCATGA
>JBIOFT010000357.1:0-1680 GCA_044447375.1 Terriglobales bacterium
AATGGGAGACACTCCCGCTTGGACATCAAGTTGCGCATCGACGGTGATCAGGCCGGCCGAGACGTTGCCGGCGCTCACATCCTGGGAGACCAAGGCGCGATACTTGAGCCCGCTGACGGGCTGGCTGCTGGGGGCGCTGCTTCCACAGCTCAGGAATACCAAACTGGCGGACAGCAAAAACAGACTTAGAACTCTTTTCAAACCTGAGACTCCAGCAGCATAGCGGATAATCGATTCGATGCAAGAATCCGAATTATAGCAAACGGCGACGGGCATCGTTGGCCGGAGCGTTGTTTTACGGGCCGTTGTTCGCTGTTCGTTTTCCTTCGATTCTCGCAGCCCCTGCCACGCCCCGACCGCTTTCGATGGTTTCAGGAGCGCAGGGTGGGGTATTCTCAAACGAATGGCTAGGAATCTGATCGAACGCCTGAAGCAGTCGCCCGTGCTCTGCGACGGAGCCATGGGAACCCTGCTCTATGCCAAGGGCATTTTTATTAACCGCTGCTATGACGAGCTGAACCTGTCGCAGCCCGAGCTGATCCGCGGCGTGCACCATGAGTATCTGCAGGCGGGCGCGGAGATCATCGAGACCAACACCTTCGGCGCAAACAGTTTCCGGCTGGCGCGGCACACCCTGGCGGACCGCGTGCGCGATATCAATGTGGCCGGCGCCCAGGTGGCCCGCGAGGCTGCCAAGAGCTTCGATGCCTGGGTGGGCGGGTCGGTCGGGCCCTTGGGAGTCCGGATTGAGCCGCTGGGCAAGACATCGTATGAGGAGGCCCGCGGCTCGTTTCGCGGACAGATCGCGGCGCTGATCGAAGGCGGCGTGGACCTGGTCATCCTTGAAACCTTCGGCTATGTCGAGGAATTACACCAGGCGGTGCTGGCGTGCCGGGAGGTAAATCCGAAGATTCCGATTGTGGCCCAGGTGACGATCGACGAAGACGGCAACTGTCTGGACGGCTCCGATCCGGAAACCTTCGGCGCCCGGCTAGCGGAGTGGAACGTGGACGTGCTCGGCATCAACTGCAGCGTGGGCCCGGTCGACATGCTGGAGGCGATCGAACGGGTGAGGGCCGTCACCTCCCTGCCTCTTTCCGCGCAGCCCAACGCCGGCGTACCCCGGTCGGTGGAAGGTCGGAATATTTATCTCTGCTCGCCCGAGTACATGGCGAGCTACGCGCGCAAGTTTGTGGCCGCCGGAGTGCGACTGGTGGGCGGATGCTGCGGAACCACACCTGACCACATCCGCAGCATGAAGTCCGCTCTGCGGGCGGGCGAGGCGAAGAGTAAGACTGCCGTCTCCCAGGCCGTCCACTCCCCGGCGGCCCCTCCGGTTCCGGCCGCGGTTGCGCTGGCCGATCGTTCCCGCCTGGGCGCCAAGCTGGCGGCCGGGGAATTCGTGACCATGGTCGAGATCGTGCCGCCCAAGGGCATCGGCATCCGCAAGGAAGTGGAAGGTGCGAAGTTCCTCAAATCGGTTGGCGTGGATGCGATCAACATCCCCGACAGCCCGCGCGCCTCGGCGCGTATGAGCAATCAGGCGTTGTCGTTGCTGATCCAGCAGGAGGCGGGAATCGAAGCCATCCTGCACTACACCTGCCGCGACCGCAATGTGCTCGGGATCCAGTCGGACCTGCTGGGGGCAGCGGCGACGGGAATCCGGAACCTGATCTGCAT
>JBIOFT010000358.1:0-1657 GCA_044447375.1 Terriglobales bacterium
GCCGCGGATTTGGTGGGCAGGGATGGATTCGAACCACCTCAGAATGAACGGCGCTTTTACAGAGCGTTGGGCTCACCAGTGCCCAGCCTGCCCGAATTTGGTTGCAGGGGCGGAAGTCGAATCCGCCTTGAGCAGCTTATGAGACTGCCTGGGTCCCGGACCTCCCTGCTAAAAAGTTGCGCGGCTTCTCATCTCGCTCGCGTGCCGCCGGTACATCCGCGGCCGGCGGAGAATTGGCGGAGAGCCGACGTGTCGATCGCCATGGCTTTAAGCCACTTACCCGCTTCGAACGGGGATCAGGGGCCGCCCTGATTGACTCTCCATGGCGGAAGGCCGTGGTTTCGATCCACAATGCTTGCGCATCCAATCCGCTTCCAACGGATGCCGACCTCCCGGCCGGTTGACCTTCCGTTTGGCGGATGGCGGGCGCACTCGAAGCCCATGCCTTGTTACGCCAGTTCTTGCGACACCAGCTCTTGCGGCACCATCGGTTTTCAAAACCGTGCCGCCCACCTGGCCGGTTCACCATCCATATTGGCCATCACGGCGAGACTCGAACCCGCAACCTTCGCCTTCGGAGGGCGACGCGCCGTCCATTGCGCCACGTGATGTCGTTATTGTTCGAGGCCAGTGTCCCAGTAGAGATAATCGACCCAGGTCTCGTGCAGATAGTTCGGCGGGAACGCCTTCTTGGCCGCCATGAGATCGTGCGCGCTCGGCTCGCGCGGCGCCCGAAACGGCTTCATCGCCGTCGAGTTATCCTTGAGCACGTTGCACGGCGAGCACGCCGCGACGACATTGTCCCAGGACGTCGCACCGCCGAGGCACTTCGGAATCACGTGATCGAACGTGAGATCGGCGCTCGAATGTTTCTCACCGCAATACTGGCAGCGAAAGCGATCGCGCAGGAACACGTTGAACCGCGTGAACGCGACATGCTTGGGCACCGGATGGTACTTGCGTAGCGCCAGCACCGACGGCAGCCGCATCGTCGTTGACGGGCTGCGCACGACCGTGTCGTACTCCTCGACCACGCAGTGCGTCGCCTCGACCACCGCCTTGATCGCACGATCCCACCGCAGCAGCGACAGCGGGAAATAACTCAGCGGTTGGAAGTCGGCATTGAGCACCAACGCCGGATGTGCGCGCATGATACCGATCTCCTTGGTTTGCGATTTGGTACGCCCGGCTGGACTCGAACCAGCGATCGACCTGTTATGAGCAGGTGGCTTTCGCCGCTAAGCTACGAGCGCGGTGATTGGTCAGGGTGGCAGGCTTCGATCCTGCGACCTCTCGGTTCCGAACCGAGGGCTCTACCAAACTGAGCTACACCCTGTTGTGTTGGCGCCCTGTACGGGACTCGAACCCGTCTCGCTCGATAGACAGTCGAGCCGCCTCACCCGATGCGTAACAGGGCAGTTGGTATGAGCGTCTACCGATTTCGCCACGCGGACATGGAGGACCAGGCAGGATTCGAACCTGCGGTGGGCTTTAAGCCATCGGATTAAGAGTCCGACCCGTTCGGCCGCTACGGTAACTGGTCCATGATTGGAGGATGTGGCGGGACTCGAACCCGCGTTGGGCGCTCGCGCGCCACCAGATTAAAGGTCTGGCCCGATCGCCGCTCCGGTCACACATCCGGAGCGTTTGTCTGTAC
>JBIOFT010000359.1:0-1624 GCA_044447375.1 Terriglobales bacterium
CGTTGGTCAGCTTGCCGTTGATCTTGATGTCGTCCACGATGGTGTATCCCGAATACTGGTCCACCACGCACTGGGTGCGTTCCTGGAAGGCCTTGCGGTCCGCGTCGGTCCACCAGTTGCGCAGGTTGCCCCGGGCATCGAACTGGCTGCCTGCGTCGTCGAAAGCGTGGGTCAGTTCATGGCCCATGGTGGCGCCGGTGTTGCCGTAATTCGGCGCCGCATCCGACTGCGCGCTGAACAGCGGCGGCTGCAGAATCCCCGCCGGAAAGTTGATGTCGTTTTTCTGAGCGTCGTAGTAGGCGTTGACCGTGGGCGGCGTCATGCCCCACTCGCTGCGGTCCACCGGTTTGCCGATCTTGTCGAGCCAGCGCCGGAACTCGAACCACGCCGCCCGCTCGGCGTTGCCCATCTCGTCGCCGCGCACGATTTCGAGCGCGCTGTAGTCGCGCCACTTGTCGGGATAGCCGATCTTGTTGGCAATGGCCTCGAGCTTCGCGAGTCCCTGTTCCCGCGTTGCCGCTCCCATCCAGGGCAATGTCTTGATATCGCCTTGCATGGCGGCTTCGATCTCTTTCACCACCTTGAGCGCCGCCTGCTTGGCCTCCGGACTGAAATGCCGGGCCACATAGGCCTGGCCCAGCGCCTCGCCCAGGTCGCCGTCCACGTCGTTCGAACAGCGCTTCCAGCGCGGCGGGAGCTGCTCCTGTCCGCGCAGCGTCTTGCTGTAGAAATTGAAATCCTCGTTGACGAACGCCGACGACAGATACGAGGCCGCATTGTGCTCCGCGTGCCACCGCAGATACGTCTTCCAGTCCGCCAGGCTTTCTTTCTCGATCTCCGCATTCATGGTGCGGAAGTACTCGGGCGCCACCACGTTGAGCGAGTTCAGCCGGCTCAAGCGAATCTTCGCGAAGTACACTTCCCAGCGGAATGTCGGCACCAGGTTCTCCAGTTCTGCAACCTGCATCTTGTGATAAACCTTCTGTGGATCGCGCCGCTCGACCCGGGTCATGTGTCCCTGGGCCAGGGCGGTCTCCAGGCGCATCACGGTGGCGGCTTCGGCGGCCGCGTCGCCCGGCTTGTCGCCCAGCAGTTCAAACATTTTCTGCACATGCGCCAGGTAAGCCTTGCGCAGTTCCTGCGACTTGGCGTCGTCCTTGAAGTAGTAGTCGCGATCGGGCAATCCCAGCCCGCCCTGGTCGGCTTCCGCGATCACCTGCTCAGAGTCCTTGTAGTCCTGGTCCGACCGGAACGTAAACAGCGCGCCGCCGCCGTAGAGCGCGGGCGGAAACTCGCCGGTGGTGAGATATTCCGCGATGTCCTGCTTTGATTTCAGCGCCGAAATACGCTCTAGTTCCCTCGCCAGCGGCTTGGCCCCGAGTTTCTCAATGGCCGGCTCGTCCATACAGGAGGCATAGTAGTCGCCGATCTTTTGCGTGACCGGGGTGACCGAGCCCTTGCCGGCATTGGCCTTCGCCGCTTCTTCCAGGATGGCCCGCAACTGCGCCAGGTTCTCGTCCTGCAGCTTGCCGTAGGTGCTCCAGCTCGACTGGTCGGGCGGAATCGGGTTCTTCTTCATCCACCCGCCGCAGGAGTAGGTGTAGAAGTCCACGCACGGATCCAC
>JBIOFT010000360.1:0-1602 GCA_044447375.1 Terriglobales bacterium
CGGCCGCACCATGGTCTTCCAGGTTTCGGGACGAGCGCTCACAGCGGCAGAATTGCCCATGTGCACGAGCGGAGGATGCAGGTCGTACTCGGCAAGCTTGGCGAGCGCCTGTTCAAATCGCCTTGCCTGGCGGGGAGCGTCTTCCGCATCGAGCACTTCGGCCGACGCGAAATGCGTGCTCACGCCCTCGAGGTGCAGGTGTTCCGAGACCGCGAGCTTTTCGCAGAGTCGCGGCAAGTCTTCGACCTTGGCGCCAAGGCGGTTCATGCCCGTGTCCACTTTCAAATGCACGGGAAGGTTGACCTGCTGCTTCTTCGCAGCCTTTTCCAGGCGTTCGATGTGCCAGGTTTCCCAAACCGTGGGCGTGAGATTGTGGGAGACGATGCCGTCCTCTTCGCCTTTCCAGATGCCGGTCATGAGAAGGATGCGGGTCCAGATGCCGGCGCCGCGCAGGGCGCGGCCTTCCGCAGCGTCGGTGACACCAAGCCAGGGTACGCCTTCGGCCTCAAGCGCGAGGGCGCATTCCACGGCTCCGTGGCCGTAACCATCGGCCTTGACTACGGCGCAAATGGTTACGCCTGCGCCCACGTGTTGTTGTATGGCGTGGAAATTTTCTCCGAGCGCGCCCAGAGAAATCTCCGCCCAGGTTCGGCCGTCGAGAATCAGCGAGCGCCGGTCGGGTATCTGCGACAAGTTGGTGCGCGGTGCGTTCACTTAGCCGATTATAACGAGCGCACCGTGCTGTGCTGACTGTCGATGGTAACCATCTGTTCGCTGGCGATATCTGCGGCCGAGTTCAGGGGCAAAGATCAGTTCCCCAACAGCACGAAGTTTACGGTAATCTCCGTCTCCACTTCGACCGGCTCGTGATTCAGTAGATACGGGCGATAACGCCATTGCCGGACGGCTTCCAACGCGGCTGCGGCCAGCATCGGGTGTCCGCGGACCACGACTAGATTCTCAATCGTCCCCGTCTTGCTGATGATCGCCTGCAACTCGACCGGGCCCTGAATCCGCGCCTGCTTGGCGAGGGTGGGATATGTCGGCTGCACGCGGCGCAGCAGGCTGCCCTCCCCAAGGTTCGACACAATCAGCGGTTTTACCACGGTTGGATGGGCCGGCATCACGACCGCCATATTGTCTCCAAGGCCATAGAGCACGCCATCGCGCGATCCGCGGCCCGATCGAAACTCGGTGTCGGGCAGGTTCGGCGCTGGCGGGCCCAGCTTCGAATCGTCGATTGGTGCGGCGTGCAACGGGATGAATTGAGGTGTAATCATGTGTCCATGAAACATGTTGCTGACGGTGGTGGCCATAACGTGCTGGCGCACGGCTGGTTTGGGCGGCGCGGGTTCGGCCGGTGAGAATGTTGTGGGCGCCGGGATTTGCAGCCAACGCACCTGCGGCGGCCGCTCAACCCAGAGCATTGAGACTGCGCACAGCAGACTCAGGCTTAGAGCTTGAATCGTGAAGGAGGCGAGTGTAGCTCGTCCCCGACGGGCAGACTGGTCCCAGGTGCTTTCGAGTGTGGTGAACATATCGTGTTCCTCCGGAACGGGCCCGTTACCACTACAGACACCTGCGGCCCGCAACTTGATCCCG
>JBIOFT010000361.1:0-1589 GCA_044447375.1 Terriglobales bacterium
CCATCTCGCCTTCCACGTAGAGGCGGAAATGGGCGGGCTCGTCGAGCGTGGGATGGAAGGGGCCGAACGGAACCACCATGCAACCTTCCGGCGGCTCGTCGAACTGGAATTCGCGGCCCTCGTCGTAGCCGTCGGGAACCTGGTCCCAAGGGACGTCTTTGCGCAGGGGATGCTTGCCTTCAGGCCAGCCGTCCGGCAGCACCAGCCGTTTCAGATACCGGTGACCCACCGGTTCAATGCCCAGGAGGTCGCGCATCTCGCGCTCGGCCCAACTCGCCGCCGGCACCAGGCTGGTGATGCTGTCGATCTTCGGATCGCTTTCCGGCAACTGCGTGAGGATGCTGCAGAGGACGTGGTCCCTGTCGAAAGCGAAATTGTGCGCGACCAGAAACGTGCCGGAGAAAGGCCGGTCATCGGAACCGATACTGGCCACATAGCGGGCGTCGAGTTCGCGGAAGATGTGGTGGCACACATACTTCACAACCGACCGGTCCACAAACACGAACAGACGGTTATCGCTCGGCAAGTCCGCCCGCAGGATGAGGGGGCCAAACCTGGCCTTGAACTCCTCAAACATTTCGCGAGCGATCATGACAGCTCCTTCATGGCTGGCGGTTTGTCCGCGGGCGCATGGGGAGCGCCGCCCAGCCAGCCGAAGTAGCGTTTGATTTCGCCGTAGAAATTGTGCGCGCTGTAGCGGTAACAATCCGCTTCCTGCACATAGCCGCACAGCCAGGGATCGGCAGCGCGGCGCGGCGCACTGCCCAATTTCGAAATGCCGTAAACCGCCAGGAACATCAGTCCCAGTACCGCCGCGAGCACCAGCGGCGAGAACAGCGCGGCGCCGTGAGTTTCGGCGAGGCCGGTGAGTGGCCCGTTCACCATTGGGGAGGCGCCCGCCAGAACCGCAGGCAATCCGCCGCGACTGGCTTCGAGCGCGTGTTGCATGAGGCGGAACCCGATCGCCGGCACCACTCCCAGCATCACGCAGAAGAAGGCGAGCACCAGCTGCGGCAACTGCATTGTCCAGGGAACTTCCAGCCGGCCGTTTGCCGCCTGTGCTTTCACCAGAGCGCTGGTGCGTGAGAGAAAACTCGCGCCAAAGAACTTAATGAACGAGGCCAGAGTGAGCGCGCTGGTCAGGATGGCGATGACGGCGCAAACCGCAAGATACCGGGCAGAACCGCTACCCTGAATGGCGGCCACATAGATGATCCACTTGCTGACGAAGCCGTTGAACAAGGGAACACCCGAGATCGAAAACGATGCCACCAGGGCGGTGAGGGCGGTCAGCGGCATGTATTTCATCATTCCGCCCATCTGATTCAGGTCCTGCGTTCCGGTCGCGTGCAGCATGGAGCCGGCGTTAAGAAACAGCAGTCCCTTGAACAGGCCGTGATTCAGGACATGGAAAAGCGCGCCGAAGAACGCGAGAGTCGCGAGCGCCACCGCGCCCGGTGTGGCTGCCGGCAACAGGACCATGCAGGTGCCCGTGCCCAGCAGGATGTAGCCGATCTGTCCGATGGTGTGGAAGGCGAGCAGGCGCTTGGACTGTTCCTGCTTCAGCGCCTGCATGGTGCCGGTAAACA
>JBIOFT010000362.1:0-1567 GCA_044447375.1 Terriglobales bacterium
ACTCTGGCCGGTATCTTCGGCCAGGGTTCCTGTAAACTCGCGGGTTGCGCTTTTCGTGTCAGAACATCCGGCTCCCCGAAAAAACGATCAAACTTTCAACCCGCCAGTATACAGCCCGGCTGTATACTGGCGGGTTGGACTATACAGATCGCTTACGTCCCAATATGCACGCGCCCGGCACTCGGACCACTGTGGCGGTCTATCTGTGGCCTGCTACTCCCGGCAGGACGAACGGCGGACCAGGCTGGCCAGCGCTGCGCCGGTACGACGAGCGCCGTGGCATTCCCAGGCTAGCCTTGCAAGTCTCGTTACAGTGCTTTCCACATGCCGCGCTGCTTCCGCCAGTCGAGGATCGTAGCTATCGGCTGAAGGTGGTGCAGATAGATCGGATCACGGCCCTGTTGCACGCGCGGCAGGAACAAGAGCTGCTCCTGGATTTCGGGCGCTAATTGCCTCAGGTTCATAATCTGCGTGATCCGTCCGCGGGTGACCTGTCCGAGCTTGGCCAACGCCACGTAGTCGCGGACCGTGCCGGCGCGGAGGAGTTGCTCGTAGCGTAGCGCCAGAGCCATGAGGCGCGCAACGCGCGGCACGCGACCGGGCGAGCGCAGCGCCGTGTCGACCGGGGAGGAAGGCAGCGGCGCCGGCCCTGCCGGTAAGGAGCGGTGACCTTGGCGGCCGCGCCGGCCGAGAGTGAGCGTGCACTCGATGGTGTGAGACGTGGTCATACGTCGGTCTCCTTGTCTTGAGCGGCCGCCTTGACTGGAAGGGCTGGGAGGCTGTCGGGACGTAAGGTGATCGACACCTTGCCCTGCGTCCCATCGTAATCGACGCGTTTGATGAGAAGCTGCACGAGCCGGAGTTGCTCGTCTGGCGCTAGCGCTGGCACGCGCTCCTGCACATTTCCCAGAGCGGGTTCAAGGCTCTGGATCTGCTCCAATACCAATCGTTCGATGGGCTCTGCGCGGATTGCCTTCGACGGGCAATTCTGCCGGCCGTGCCGGTGGGCGCCGCAGCAGAGGTAATAGCGATAGCACTTGCTGCCGCGCATGGCGTGGGTCGGGGTCATGGCGCAGCCGCAAGGCGCGCAGCGGAGCAGCCCTTGGAGCAAAGCGCCGAACTTGTTCCGCGCTTGCCCGCCCCCGGACCGGCGCTTGTCCCTGAGTTGGGCCTGCACCTGCTGCCAGATATCGGCCGCGACGATGGCCGGCTGCTCGCCGTCGTAGACGTCGTCCCTATGGTGGACCTTGCCGATGTAGGCGACTCTGGTCAGCAGCCGGTGCAGGTTGGTTTTGGTGAAGGGTCTGCCCCCGCGAACCTCCCCGTGGCGGGTTCGCCAGCGTTTGGTCCGCCAGCGGCGACGCTTCAGTTCCCGAACCATCGGCAGCAACGCGCCCAGCTCTAGGTACAAGGCGAAGATGGCCCGGACACGGACCGCCTCTTTCTGATTAACAACCAGCCGCGTCTGGCGAGGGTCGAGGTCAAAACCCAGCAAGGGCACTCCCCCGGACCATTTCCCCTTGCGGCGCGTGGCGGCGATCTTGTCGCGCGTGCGCTCGGAGATGAT
>JBIOFT010000363.1:0-1566 GCA_044447375.1 Terriglobales bacterium
GAGGCCTACGATCTCTACCTGCACAGCCTCGCGCTGCCTCACGATGCCGGGCCGAACAAGGATGCCATTGCGGTTTTGGAGCATGTGGTTGCCGTGGATCCAACCTACGCGCCCGCATGGGAACAACTCGGATTGCGTTGCTACTATGACGCGGACTATTCGGACGGTGGCGAGCCGATGTTCCAGCGGTCCAATACGGCCCTCGAACGTGCGGTCGAACTCGATCCGAATCGCGCGGTTGCCGCCGCACAGCTGATCAATAACAGCGTTGAGCGCGGCGAACTGGGCAAGGCCTACCTGGCGGCGCAGGCGCTGGTGAAGCGTCGTCCGGAGAGTGCGCAGGCTCACATGACGATGGGCTATGTCTATCGTTATGCCGGAATGCTGGAGCAATCGACGACTGAGTGCAATACTGCGCTGGCTTTCGATCCCGGGAACTATACTTTTCGTTCTTGCGCTTGGGCGTTCATGGAGTTGGGCAAGACCGAACGGGCCAGGGATTTTGTTCGCCTGGACGAGGGTTCGGAGTGGGCGGCCTACATCCTGCCATCCATTCTTCTGCGCGAGGGGAAGATTGCGGAGGCACGTCAGGCCGTGAAGCTCATGCCGAGCGCGCCGCGCTATCACCGCGATCTGCTGGAGTCTTGCTTGCAGTTGCGGCCAGCGGCTGATCTGGACCGGATGGCGCAGGAAGCGGAAACCAGTCTGCCCACCGAACCCGACGCCGAGACCTGGTATTACCAGGGAGCCCTGTTCGCGTTCTGCGGCAAGAAACAAGCCGCTCTCCATCTTCTGCAGAGCGCGGTCGAGCAGAATTATTGCGCGTACTCAAATCTGCTCTCCGATCCGCTGCTCGCAAAGCTTCGCGCGGATCCAGCCTTTGACAAAGTGTTGACCGCCGCGAGCAAGTGCCAGGACGCGGTGCGAGCGGCAGGCAACACGCCGAGCCCGTGAAGCATTGAAAATTTTTGTCTAGCCCCGCAGGCCGAGCCCGCAAGCGCACCCCGGCCCTCCCGGCGGGGCAAGAAGCCGCCTGCCTTCAAAACAACGTCGAAATCCCGCGCGTTGCGGTTGGGGTCGGCATGCGGACGGGAGTGTCCGCGCCCACTTGCCAACCGGACGGTCGGTCGGGTACTATCTTTCAACGCTTTGGTGCAACCGTGACGAATGGACGGGGCCTCCTTCGAATTCGTTTTAGAATTTCGGGGGTACGAGTATGCTAGTCCGACTCGGTGCGGGGGAAGGGTGAGCTGAGAAACAGGAAATCGTAAGTGCTCCCGAATCCCACCCGCCAGAAACGCTGGCAAGGTGGGCTTTGTTTTTTCGAGAAGGAGTGCAGGGAGGTTTCATGACGAATCAGAAAGACACGCCAACCGTGAACAAGAACAAGACGACCATGACCGGGGCCAGTATTCTCTGGGAGTGTCTGGAGCGGGAAGGCGTGAAGCACGTTTTTGGCTATCCTGGCGGGGCCATTCTGCCTGCTTATGACGCTTTGAAACACAGCAAGATCCATCACGTGCTGGTGCGCCACGAACAGGGCGCAACCCACATGGCCGACGGTTA
>JBIOFT010000364.1:0-1553 GCA_044447375.1 Terriglobales bacterium
AAGTAGACAACCTCGTGCACGATGTAAAAAACGATCGTGAGCAGGAATCGCGCGCCGGCATTCTCCACATCGAGCTTGATGCCGAGCGACGATGCTCCGAAGCCGACCACCGTTTTTGAAATTCCGTAAAGCCCGATCGGCTGATGCGTCAAGGCGTCCTGGAGAATGCCGATCAAGCCGCCCGTAAACAGGCCCGCCAGCGGACTGCGCCGCGCCGTCGCAAAGCCGATGGTGACCAGCAAAGGAAGATCGAAAATGGTGAAAAACGGGAAGCGCAGCGGCACCCATGCCTGCAGGAAAACCGCGGCCAGCGGGATCAGAATCGTCGCCGGAATGCTGAACCGGTAAACCTCAACCTGCTCTCCTGATGTATAAGTGATGGCCACGTTAGTGCGGAGCATCCTCGACCGCGGGTTGCGGTTTGGGTTCGACTATGGCCTTTACCAGCTTGGGCGGAATCTTTGCAGCCTCGGCACCGGCTGCGGTTGTCTTTGCTGCCGGCGGATTCCCGGAAGACGCTGCGCTCGTTCCATTGGAAGGTGCCGGCTTCACTGGCTTCGCCGCAGTCCCCGTTCCGCTGCCAGCGAAGGATTGTGCAGGCGGGGCTTTAGGCGAGGCGTCGGATGCAGGAATCTTTGGGCCAACGGAAGTCGCGCCGGCCGGTGCTGCACCCGGGTTGGCGGTTCCAGTGGCGATACCCTTGTCGGTCGTGTCCGGCTTCTGCGGAACACCCGGCAGACGCTCGGCCAGAATATCAACAGCACGCACCGCTCCCGTCTGGTCGGGCTGGGCCTGCCGCTCATCAATCTTAGTTACCACCAGCACTTCTTCAAGCTTGGCGAGATCCGCGGCGGGTCGCACCCGAATATTGAGAAAGAGTTCGCTCCCTGGCGAAACCTTGGTCACCCGGCCCACTAATAGACCTTTAGGAAATATTCCGTCTCCGCCGCTGGTGAGGACCAGTTCCCCAGGAGCCACATTCTCATCGCTCATCACCTTTTCCAGGACCACCTCACCCGCCGGATTGCCGCTAACAGTACCTCGCACTCTCGTCTTGTCGAGAATCGCACCCACCCCGCTGCTGTGATCGTCAATCAGCAGCACCAGCGACGTGGAGCGGTACACCAGCAACACCTTGCCCACAATTCCGTCGGCGGTGATGACCGCCATGTCGGGCTTAATGCCGTCGTGTTCCCCCTTGTCGATGTAAACCGACCGTGACTGCTCGCTGCCGCTCGTTCCGATGACCTGCGCCGCCATGGTTTGCGAAATGAACTGTTCCTTGAAGGCGAGCAAGGCCTGCAGACGCCGCGCCTGATCGGCGTCCTGGCTCATGCGCACCTGCTCCAGCCGCATTTGTTCGATCTGCGCCTTCAGGTTGCGATTCTCGGCGCGCACGCCGCGCAGGTAGAAATAGTTGTGCCAGATATTACCGGTTGAAGTCTGCGTCCACACCAGCAGTTTTTCGAGAGGGGAGACAGCGCCCACCGCCCAGATGCGGATCAGGCGCGTCGGTTCGCTGTCGTTCGTCCGCTTGACCTGCACGGCCAAGC
>JBIOFT010000365.1:0-1542 GCA_044447375.1 Terriglobales bacterium
AGTTCGAGGAGCTGCTTTCGGCTGAAGGCCAGCAATTGGCGAGTGAGGGTAGCGGCGCGGTCGGCGGCCTGCTGGATGGACTGGACCTTATGGTGCATGGGGCTGCCCTTTTCCAACTGCTCCAGTAACACCTCGGTGTATCCGTTAATGACCATCAGCAGGTTGTTGAAGTCGTGGGCGACCCCGCCGGCGAGGCGGCCGACAGCGTCCATCTTTTGCGCCTGGCGAAGCTGCTCTTCCAGCTGACGCCGGTCGGTGATATCTTCGGCGATCAACTCCAGTACTTCTTCGGGTTCATCGGTGATACTGGCGGCGCAGCCGCTAAGCCGCACGATGATGACGCGGCCATCCTGGCGCTTCCATTGCACTTCGACGCCGTTCAAACTTCCGGTGCGGCGAAAGTCTTCGGCCAGGCGGTCCAACTCCTGGGGACTCACGAAGACTTCGCGCCTCGCATCCAGCCGGAGAAGATCTTCGACCGATCCATGCCCAAGCATGGTGATGAGCGCCGGATTCACATCCAGGAATCGGCCGCTGAGCGTGCACCGGCAAATGCCGAAGGCAGCGCTCAAAATCAAAGAGCGGGAGCGGGCTTCGGAGCGGCGGAGCGCTTCTTCGTAGCGCTTGTGCTCGATGGCCGCGGCCAATTGCTGCGAAACAAATTTCAGAATCTCGCGGTCGCGGTCTCCGAAGCGGGTGTTTGGGTTATAGCTCTGGAGGACCAGCGCGCCAATGCAGGCTGTGCTGCTCTTCAGGGGAACGCCGAGCCAGTCCACGGACGGAGCGCCAATCAATTCGACTTCGCCTCGGCGCACCAGGTCGTCAAAGACTGACGGTGTGGCCAGCAGGGGCTCACCCGATCGCAGGACGTATTCGGTCAGGCCGCGGCCCAGAGGTTTTGGGGCGGGGGTAGGATCTTGTTCATCGACGAAGTAGGGGAAGCTCAAGAGCTGAGACTGCGGATCGTAGAGGGCGACGTAGAAATTGCGCGCATTCATCAACTGGCCGACGATGTTGTGAATGGCGGCAAAGAACTGTTGCAGATCTTCGGCGGACTGGCTGCGGGCGGCGATGGCGTAGAGCGCCGCATTCAACTCCTCGGCGCGCTTCTGTTCGGTGATATCGCGATAGGAGGCGTAGGCCCCAATTCGTTGGCCGTTCACGGTCACGGGCGAGGTGGAGAGCAACACCTCGACCAGCGAGCCATCTTTCCGCCGGCGGCGAGTCTCGAGCGAAAGTTTGTTTTGCGTCTTGATACACTCGGTAATCCAGGCGGTTTCCGCATAGCGATCGGGCGGCACGATAAGCTCGTCGAGACGTTTTCCTGCAGCCTCCTCGGCGCTGAAGCCGAACAGCCGGGTGAACTCCGCGTTGATACGCAGAATGCGCACTTCCTGGTCGATAATACTGATCGCTTCGGGCGCGTTCTCGATGAGCTGTTCGAAGTAGGCTTTCTCGACTGCGAACGGGACTTCGGCGGGGTTGCCGTTGGTGGGTGCAGGGGCCTGATTGGAAATGGGATCGGAAATGGGAGCGCAGATG
>JBIOFT010000366.1:0-1537 GCA_044447375.1 Terriglobales bacterium
CGTATCACCTGTTCGACTACGTGGGCGCGCCCGACGCCGAGCGCGTGATCGTCATGATGGGCTCCGGTGCGGAGACCGCCCACGACACGGTGGACCACTTGAACCGCAGTGGCGAGAAAGTCGGCTTGCTGAAAGTCCGGCTGTATCGCCCGTTTTCGGTCAAGCGATTGCTCGAGTCGCTTCCCTCAACCGTGCGCAAGATTGCCGTCCTTGACCGCACCAAGGAAGCGGGCGCTGGGAGAGAGCCGCTCTATCTTGACGTCGTCAGCGGTATTCAAGAAGGAATCAAGCTGGGTTATGGAACGCTGAAGGTCGCGCCGGAAATCATCGGTGGACGTTACGGTCTCTCCTCAAAAGAGTTCACGCCCGCGATGGTCAAAGCCGTTTACGACAACTTGGCGGCGACGAAGCCCAGTCCCAAAGACCACTTCACCGTCGGCATTCAGGACGACGTGAGCCACACCAGTCTGGATTACGACGCCGATTTTTCCATCGAGCCCGAGAGCGTGGTGCGAGCGATGTTCTACGGCCTGGGCGCAGACGGTACGGTTGGCGCGAACAAGAACTCGATCAAGATCATCGGCGAAAATACTGAGAACTACGGGCAGGGGTACTTCGTCTACGACTCCAAGAAGTCTGGCGCGATGACGGTTTCGCACCTGCGTTTCGGGCCACAGCCGATCCGCTCCAGCTACCTGATTTCGAAGGCCAACTTCGTAGCCTGCCATCAATGGATTTTCCTCGAGCGCTATGACATGCTCAGCACCCTGGTTCCGGGCGGCGTTTTCCTGCTCAACAGTCCTTTTAATAAGGACGAAGTTTGGGACCATCTGCCGCGCGAAGTCCAGACGCAATTGATCGCCAAGAAGGCCAGGTTTTTCATAATTGACGCCTATCAGGTGGCTCGCGAGACCGGCATGGGCTCGCGCATGAACACCATCATGCAAGCGTGCTTCTTCGCCATCTCCAAGGTCCTGCCTCGCGATGAGGCGATTGAAGCCATTCGCGAGTCCATCCGCGACACCTACGGCAAAAAGGGGGACGAGGTCGTGCAGCAGAACCTGCGCGCCGTGGATGAAACCCTGGCCCACATGTTCGAAGTCAGCGTCCCGGAGAAGGTCACGAGCCATACCGAAATGCCGGCCGCGTTCTCTCCGCAGGCGCCTAAGTTTGAGCGCGATGTGCTCGGCGTAATCTACGCCGGCCACGGCGATGACATTCCCGTGAGCGCGTTCCCAGTCGATGGAACCTTCCCCACCGGCACCGCCAAATGGGAGAAGCGCAACATCGCGCTCGAGATTCCGGTGTGGGATACGAAGATCTGTATTCAGTGTGGCAAGTGCGCTATGGTCTGCCCACACGCCGTGCTCCGCATCAAGGTCTACGACACAAAGCAGCTAGAAGGTGCGCCCACGACTTTCAAGTCTACCGAGGTGCGCGACAAGGAATGGCAGGGTCTGAAGTACACCATCCAGGTTGCGCCAGAAGACTGCACCGGATGTGGTATCTGCGTCGACATTTGTCCTGTGAAGAACAA